>NZ_CP183073.1:1890000-2208125 GCF_048401065.1 Pseudoalteromonas sp. US3C1004 | reverse complement strand
AGCAGCTTTGGCCGTATGATGAATCTGAGCAACATGTTTTGTTAGATAATGAATTTGGGCAGTCGTTATGGCTGCTTTCTCAAACTGCAGATGGTCTTGAGCAGCTAAAGCATAATTTTGATAGCCAAGTTATCGCCCAACAAGATTTGGTTCTCCCTCCTGAACAGCAAACACAATTGGCTCAAAATAATTACCTTTACTTGTACGATAAGCAGCAACGTATTGTTTGGTATGTCACTTTAAATAACTCTCAGTTATTACAAGTAGGTCCTGTAGGTGTTAAAGCTAAAAACACTGGGACCGTGATACCTTATTTATTAGTTTTATTTATTATTAGCTTACCGATAGGGTTATGGAGCTTATTGTTATGGCGAGATTTTGCCAAGCTCAGTCAAGCCTGTGAAGCGGTCGGTGGGGCGCAAGACTTTCAATTAAGCGACAGCTCTAAATCATTCTTTTTACCCATCACTGATACATTAAAAGTAATGCAGCAACGGATTGAGTTTTTACTGAGTGCTCAACAAGAACTGACCTCATCAGTGTCACATGAGTTCAGAACACCATTAGCCCGTTTGAAGTTTGCAATCGCAATGTTAGAGAATAAAGTTCAAGATGGCAAAGCACAGCACTATTTATCTGATATGCAAATGGATATTCATGAGCTGGAATCCTTGGTATCAGAAATGTTGGAATACGCTCGTTTAGATACACAGCAACCAAGCTTGCAATTGGTTCCCTGTGATATCGTCGCATTAATTAAAGCTAATATCGAAAAAGTAACTTTTGATACCCCTATTAAATTAACCACAACGTTACCGAGTCAATTTATAAACGTATGTGATAGTCATTTCATGTCGCGAGTGCTACAAAATTTAATTAGTAATGCACTGAAACATGCTACGCAAACTGTGCATATTAGTTTAACTGCCAACGCCGAAAAGTTATTTCTGGTGATTGAAGATGATGGCCCAGGTATTGCGGATGCTGAACGTGAGAAAGTGTTTAAACCTTTCACCCGTTTAGATAAAAGCCGTGATAAAAAAACCGGTGGGTTTGGATTAGGGCTAGCAATTGTAAATAAAATTATTAGCTGGCATAAAGGGCAGTGTAAGATTGAAGACTCACCATTGGGTGGGGTTAAGTTTATTATCACCCTCGACAACTAAATCCCAAACAATAAAAAAGCGCCATAAAGGCGCTTTTTTTGCGGTTTAAAACCAAAAAATCAACAAGTAGCATATAGATAGACAGACCATTTATAGAAAAGTTCTATTTTATTTACTATTTTTTTCTAGTAATGGCATCAGCATTTGCTCTAAGCCATTAAGCTTCACTTCGTACATCATTGCGAGCTGAGAGCCAAGCTTGCTATCAGGAAAGCCTTGCTGTTTAAACCACACTAAATATGGCTCAGGCAGCAAAAGTAAAGGGCGTCCCGCATACTTGCCAAATGGCATAATGGTGTTAATCGCGATTTTTAGTTGTTGAGGATCCATTACTGACATCTTTTATAAATAATGGGATAAGTGTAAGGGATTTTAAGGAAATAAAATAGGCTGTAACGGGCAAGTAACAGCCTATTGATAGAGGGAGTAGGCCCTCTAATTTGAGAATCTTATTGGTCACTTAAAAGCAAGGGGTCCGTTATTTGTCTTTTATAAAACACAAACTTAGGTATTAGCTTTATTCAACCAACACAGACATTTTACCTGATTTTTTCACCAATAAAATACTCAGATGTAAAGGAATGTAAATGCAATCTATTTGCATCTAAGCCCGATTACGGAAACAAGGTTTGCTTTACATGCTCCGCAAAACCGCTACCAGCCTCTAAATAAAAGTTATAAGTAGAATCTATTCCCATATCTTCTAATTCTTTTTGCTGATCGGGGTAGTTAGCAATCGCAGTTACTTGCCCTTTATAACCTGATGCTTGTAATTGCTCTAAAGCAAAAATATTTTGCATATGCTTAGGCATAGTTAACATGACCATTTCCACATGGGAGTGATTAACGCGCTGCCAAAAATCAGGGTCGGTGGCATCGGCAATTAATACTCTGCGTCCACGTTTAATATGTTTATCGACCACCTCAGGTTTAATATCAATACCTGCAACTACATCAGGGTGAGTTGCGTTTATTGTTTCATAGGCACCAGTGCCAATTCTACCCATACCAAAGATCACTATTTTCGTATCATTTAAGTTTACAGGAAGCTCTTCTGCTAAGCGGGTCTTGCTTTCAAACTTCAATAAGAGGCGTTCAATTTTAACGTACAGCTCGTTAGAGCGTTTATTTAAAGGGGAGGCAATCACAAATGTAATTGATACGGCAATCGCGATAACCGCGAGCCATTCAGAGGTAACCATACCGCTAGATGCAGCAACGGCACAAACAATTAAGCCAAACTCACTAAAGTTAGCCAAACTAAATGCGGTGAGCAAAGAGGTACGAGCTCGCAGTTTAAATAAATTAGTTAGTATGTAGTAAAGCAGCGTTTTAACAGGAATAACCAATACTAAAATTAAAGCAACGACTAAAGAGTGGGCAGTAAGCTCTGCACTTAAACCAATACTTAAGAAAAAGCCAACCAGTAGTATGTCTTTTAGGCTAAGCAGTGATTTAGACAGCTCACCTGCTTTTTTGTGAGGGGCGAACATCATGCCAATGATCAATGCGCCTAAATCGCCTTTTAATCCTGCGAATTCAAAGGCATTGTACCCAGCTACCAATGCAAAGAAAAAACCAAATAGCGGCAGTAACTCACCGTGTTTAGAGCGGTTTAAAACCCAGTACATAATTGGGCGAAACAAAGGTAGTGCAACAATTAACCCTAAAGCCCAAATGTTCGGTACTTTACCTGTACTGACCGCTAAGAATATGACTGCAAATATATCTTGCATAACCAAAATACCAATGGCGATTTTACCGTGCAAACTTGCCATTTCACCGCGTTCTTCAAGTACTTTTACAGCAAATACCGTACTCGAAAAACTTAAAGCAAAGCCGACTAACAATGCACTTTGCCAGCTTAAATCGACAAATAATGGCAGTGCGAATACACCAAGCAGCAACATGAAGCCACTAAACAATGCGCTACTTAAAATAATATGTATGGTGGCAGGAGCCCACACTTGTGGTTTTATAAGGTTAGCAATTTTTAGTTTGAGGCCAATACTAAAAAGTAGCAGTGTGACCCCTAAAGAGGCAATCGTTTCGAGTAGCTCCGTGCTTTTGTAACCCGCTAAATTAAGAATAAATCCAGCCATAAGAAAGCCGATTAGCGGTGGTAACTTTAGCTGATATATACCAAAACCGCAGACGAAGGCGGTAGCAAAATAAATTAGTTCCATAGTTATTAGTATCACTGCACTTGGCATTGTAGTGTAGCGAAAAACAATGCTTATTGACAATTTATCTACTTATTTCCTACTGCTAATTGGCTGATAGTGAGTATTTATCACCTGATTGCTAAAACACCTTTATGTATGCATAAAGGCGGCTGTAAAGTACAAAAAACACACATAAATGGCTGGTTTTATGGTAAACAGCATGTAAATAGCAGTTTTTCGCTGACAAGCGCTTTTAAATGTGGTTAAGATGCCATAACGAAGGAGTTTAAGTGTAAGCAAACAAGTGTATTGCTTAGCTTAAGGAGAAAATATGTTTAAAAAGATTTTAGCATCGGTAGGCATTGGTGCCGCCAAGGTGGATACTATTTTAGAAACCGAGCATCTTCAGCCTGGCCAACTATTCAATGCACAAATTGTTATTAGTGCAGGTGATGTAAGTCAAGAAATTGCGGGTTTAGATTTAATGTTAGTTACTCGGGTTAAAGTAGCCAGTGAAGACGGTGATTACTTTACTAATCATGTTATTGATCAATGGCGCATAACTGACATTGGTACTGTTGAGCCTAGTGAAGTTAAAACTATCCCGTTTGAAGCCCGTTTGCATTCAGAAACACCAATTACTGAAATTAATGCCGGTTATAACCAGTCTTATGTGTGGTTAGAAACAGGGCTTGATATTGACCTTGCGCTTGATCCAACAGATAAAGACCATTTGCACATCTATCCGAATGAAGCAGTTAAAACCTGTATGCAAGCAATGGAGAAGCTAGGATTTAGTTTAGTCAAAGCAGATGTAGAGCAAGGCCATTTACGTGCATCTACTTTTCAATCTGTGTCTGGGTGTTATCAAGAGCTTGAATATCAACCAAATAGTCGCAGCTTATTTGGTATAAAGGAAATTGAACTGTCGTTTATTCCTGAAGCGCATAAAACGCATGTACTGATTGAGTTAGACAGAGCATTTAGAAGTGACGGTTATGTCGATTTAACTATCGAGCATGATCATGTTAACTTATCTCAGTTATGTGATCAGTTAGAGCGATTATTTGCTTAATAAGATTATGGGGCCTTTTAGTAAGGCCCTGTAATAATAAAAGGTGTTTAAATGGCGTTTAAATGTGAGCCATTCTCTGCGCTCGACTCCCAGACCCTGTTTGCAATAATGCGTGAACGTGTTGACGTATTTGTTGTAGAACAAGCGTGTCCTTACCCCGAACTTGATGATGTGGATATTGCAGATGCTACTCGCCACTTGTATTCACTCAATAGGCAAACAGTAAATGCCTATGCTCGTTGTTATGAAAAAGATGCACAGAATAGTGCGATAGGGCGCGTTTTAGTTGCTCAATCACAGCGCAGCTCTGGTTTAGGCAAAGAATTAGTTAGCCAGGCTATTGCCTGTTGTAGGACTCAGTGGCCTACTCGTGATATTTATATAGGCGCACAAACCTACCTACTAAATTTTTATCGCTCATTTGGTTTTGAGTGTGTTGGGGAGGAGTACTTAGAAGATGGCATACCCCATCAAGATATGATTTTAAAGCAGTAGATAATTCTTAATAAATAAAGGCCCACATTAGTGGGCCTTTTTTGTTTTATTAGCTAAGTAAAGAATGTAAAAATACTAAGCTAATGGCGATAGGGCATACAAACTTAGTGTACCAAGGCCATATTTTCCAAAATAAGGTGTTATGTACTTCAGGGTTACCTTGCTGGATTGCTTTGAGCAATGACGACCTGTACCAGATCCACCCTACAAAAATACAACACATAAGTCCTAATAAAGGTTGCGCGACTTTAGTTGTTAAGGTGATCACTAAACCAAATAACGTGCCTAAGTTGCACACTATGGTAATACTAACTATGGCAATTAAAGCACCTATTAACCATGTTGCTTGCACACGCTTCATTGCAAAGCGCTCTACAGTGTACGATACCGGCGCTTCAAGCATTGAAATTGACGAGGTTAGAGCGGCAATACTCATTAATGCAAAAAAAGCAAAGCCAACAAATAAACCCACACCACCCATGCCATCAAATAAGGCGGGTAAAACCTGAAATACTAAGGTGTCTTCTGAAAGTAGTTTACCTGTTGTTGACGAGAATATTTCAACACCTTGGGCTTGTGCAACATACATCGCGGGGATAATCAGTAAGCCTGCTACAAATGCGATGAATACATCAATAAGCGTAACATAAGCCCCCAAAGAGACGAGGTTTTCTTTTTTACTGATATATGAGCCATAGATAATCATTACACTGGTGCCCAGTGACAATGAAAAGAAGGCCTGTCCTAGTGCACTGACTAATAAGGTGGGATCAAAAATAGAAGAAAAGTCAGGGACTAGGTAAGCTTTTAATCCCTCAACAGCGCCTTCTTGAGTCATTACATAGGCAATTAAGGCAAACAAAATACCGAGCAGAGCAGGCATTAAACGTTTTGACCATTTTTCAATACCATTTTCAACACCGCGGCTGATAATAGCAACGGTTAAAATAATAAATACCACAGTAAAAAGAATGTTGCGTGTAAGTGACTGCTCACTTAACCACGAAGATGCCGCATCTGTGCCTATGAGAGTAGTAACCGGCTCTAAAGTCGCACTTAACATCCAACCAGCAACAATCGCATAAAAGCTTAGTATAAAGCCGGCACATAAAATCCCGCCAAAGCCAACAGCAAAGGCAAACTGCTTTTGCCAAGGTTTAGTGGTTAATTTAGTTAGTGAAGAAACCGCATTAGCTTGTCCATGACGACCTATCATCAGCTCTGCCATTAAAGCAGGATAGGCTAAAAAGAAGGCCAGTACTAAGTACGCGACTAAAAAGGCAGCCCCGCCATTACTTGCTGTTTGTGTCGGGAAACCCCAAATATTACCAAGCCCAACAGCAGATCCTGCCGCAGCCATTATAAAACCAAAGCGGGAGCTAAACTCACCTCTTACTGCACTCATATTATTTTGCTTCTCTATTTTTTCGACGCCGTGACAATCTACTGGAATTGTAAAAAAATAAAAAGTGCTTATTTGACTTAGTCGCACAATTATTGCGTTTTATTTTCAGATATAAATAACACGTGCATTTTTTGATTATAAATAGCACGATTTCTTTAATTATATTGCGTTAGTTAGAACGGATGGTAATTGTTTGATTAATATCTAAACCGCGCAATCGTAAGTGTAAAGCAGGCCCCACCAAGGTGCTCACTTTTACTCACTTCTATTGAGCCATGATGCCAATCGGCTACTTTGGCAACGATAGCCAATCCTAACCCATAACTGTTGTCACTGCGATTACGGTGGCTGCGCTCACGGAAGAACGGGCTAAATACTTTTTGATTGTTTTCTTGAGCTATTCCTGGGCCATCATCGGCAATGCTGATCACTAGAGTGTGCTCTTGTAGCGAGGCGGTTACCTTAATGTGATGATGTGCAAAATCGCAGGCATTATTAATTAAGTTAGCGATCGCTCTTGCTAGCCAATGTAAGTCAGCAAAAATAGTATGATCATCACATTCTAAAGAAATATTAAGCGAACGTGCGGTTATTCTTGGTTCAAGCTGCAGCACAATATCACTTAGATATTGTTTAAGGTTTGCTGATGAGTAAGTAAGTTTATTGGCATTTTGTTCCAAAGTAGCAAATGCTAAGTAGCTTTTTAACATTGACTCCATATGATCCAAATCGGTTTCCATACGGGTTAGGTAGTGCTTTATTTTGCTCTCATCCTGGCTATCAAGTGCAGCGTCAACACCAAAGCGTAAGCATGCTATTGGGGTTCTTATATCATGGGATAGGCTCGAGGCCATCAGTTTATTTTCAGCAACTAACTTTTCAATTTGACTTGCCATGCGGTTAAATGTCAGTTCCACATCTTTTATATAGGTAAAGCGAGAGGGCTTAATTCGGGCTTTAACATTACCGGATGCGAACTGTTTTGCCGCATCATTTAATACTGTAAGACGTTTTGCTAAAGGGGTAATAATAAAGCCCATAAAAACACATAAGCCAGTATAAAATAACAAAGTTAAAATTATGTCGTTTCGCTGTATGTTCTCATAAGGCTTATCTAAACGCATGGTTAAATGGTAAGGGCTTAATGCATCATTAGTGTAGAGCATGTAAAAGCCTTGCTCGTCCTCGAGTATTAACCCGCCTTGAGTTTGCATTTTATCTAATAGGGCGGATGGTAATGCGAGCGACTGATTTAATTTGTAGTTAAGAGTCAGGTTAAAATCTTTGGCTAACTTAGTTACCTGTTCTGGTCGTGCCTGTGGCTTTATAGCTGTGAGCTGTTTACTTAGCCCGACAATAATCTGGCTTTGAACGCTAAACTCATCCAAAGGTGCATGTGCTTGTTGGCTAAATGCATCAATAAGCCAACCTAAAACAATAATTGAAAGCAGCGCACTGCCTAGTAGTGAAATATAAAACTTTTTCATTGATACTATTCCATAATAGGCTGGGTGTATTGAAGTGACTTTTATTATTGTCGCGCTTATTATTTTAAGCGCTCAGGCATTAAAACTTACCACGCTGTAGTCACAAACAAATAACCACGCCCCCAAATAGTTTTTATTTTTTCTGGTTTTTGCGGATCATCATTAAACTTTTTACGCAAAGCAGAAATAAGTACATCAACGCTTCTATCTAGGCCGTCATACTCTCTACCTTTGGTTGCTTTAAACACCGCATCACGTGATACAACCTGGCCAGCGTTGCTCGCTAAATAATGCAGTAATAAATACTCTGCGCTTGAAATATTCACATCTTGCTGGTTGAGTGTAACGTTACGAGATTCGGTATTAATACTTAATTGACCAATATTGATCATGCTCTCTTGAGCATCAGTTTTAGGCGTGTCACTGCTATAGCGTAAAGTCGACTTAATACGAGCAAGCAGTGCACGAGGGCGAACAGGTTTTATAATGTAATCTGTGGCACCGACTTCAAGCCCAATGACCTCATCCATTTCTTCATCTCGTGCGGTGAGCATAATTATAGGGGCTTGATAAAAGCTACGTAACTCACGGCATACACTAATACCATCAAGTCCTGGTAACATAATATCGAGTAAAATAAGTTGTGGGTTTAAATGCTTTACTTGGCTTATAACTTCATCACCGCGATGACATACATGCACAATATAACCTTGCTCAGTTAAATACTCAGTTACCCATTGTGCAAGAGAGATATCATCTTCAACCAGTAAAATAGTACCGTAATTATCCATAAGCTTTCTTCGTATACCTGAATGATGTTTATAGTGTGTGGCTAAAATAACCGCCAGCGCCGCTTTTTTTGTCTATTTTGATACACCCATTGTAGTTTAACTTCGCTTACAGCAATCACTTGTGATGTATTACTATCAAACAGCTCAAATGAAATGCTCTGGGTTGAATCAAAGGCGTAATTAAGTGAGCCTTGTCGCTGTTTAAGCCAGCACTGCATAATGTATTTTGAAGTCGCATCGCGTAAACAATAATTTCCTACCTCTGGTTGCTGCCATGATAAGACAACATCGGCATAACATTGACGCCCTTCACGTAAGGCTACACAGGTATCGGGAACGGCAGTAAGTTCACTGGGGGGTTGTGTAGTGGCTGCAAGCAAAGAGCCCGAATATGTAAACAACAAACAGTAAAAAAATCTAAAGTACATAACGCAGGCCTACCTTGGCTTTGTGTTGATATCCTTGGGAAATAATTGGGCTGTCTTCAATTTCTTTTGAAAACCATGTAGTTAGCCAGCCTGCTAAAAATACCCAATCTTGATTGATGGGATATTCAGCATGAAATTCAAACATAATACTGGTACTGGCATCGGTACTATAAATAGGGCGTGCTGGGTTTGCTTCATCGCTATCAATACCAAAGTAATAGTTTGTAAAATCAGCAGAGTAGGCATTCAAGCCAATACCGGAACGAAACTCCCAATTGCGCCAAGGTTGAATATGGCTGAAAAACACATTGGCAACCCAACCATTATGAGCACCGCTAATATCATGTAAATATTCAAATGAAATTTGTGAGTTTTCAAATCGACGTGTTAATCGAAGGCCGGTGTCAAAATCATAGTTACGCTTTTTTATACCACGCAGTGGATCAATTATTCCGTCGTTATAAAAGCCTAAACCTTGTTCATCAAAACCTGCTTGAATGTTGGTGCCTAATAAATCAAGACCCCAATCATATTTGTTAATTAAGCTATAGCCTAAAACAAGTCCACCGCTGAGCTGATTATGGTCAAAATCTAGATAAAAATTATCGTAAGAAACTGCAATACTCAAATCTAGTTCTGCACCAACATCATAGGAGTTCATGCCAACTAAATAAGAGTCTTCAATGTAATAACCTGCGCCAGCGCTCCAATCCCAGGCAAACCCAGTGGTGGGTTCCAAAGTGTTATCGGCATAGTAACGATTACTGGCGCTGCTTTGGGCACTAAAAATAGCGGCAACTAATAAGGCCGCACAACCAAAAGACTGTTTAAGAGAAGTATACGTCATCCTTGGAACCTTAATTAGAGTTTGCTAAAGAAGCTAGGGTCTGTTGACCTTTGCGGATTAAAATTTGTTCAAACTAGGGGCGGTTTAATCGCGGCGCGAAGTTTGTAACCTAGTGGGCTAAGTAAAAACCGAGCAACAAAGAGTAAATCGCCTCTAGGCAGAACCCTTCGGGCAGCGCCTGTTTGGCATTGATGCTGCGTTATCGCCTATTTATGGGGAACAACCACACCACAAAGGCTCTGCCTTGCCTAAATACCAAACAGAGTGCTGCAAATTTAACCTTGAAAGGTCAACAGACCCTAGTATATTGTCAAACTCTTAGCTAAATCTGTAAAAAAATGTAGCGGTCGTCCTAACAACTACTGAACTTTAATTTTATCAATAAGAATACTGCTTAAGTAAAATTGCATCATAGGTGTGAGAGCACTTATTTCGGTGCGTGTACATGGCCCATTTAATTTAGTTAAACGACTCAGTTTTGTAATGGTTTTATAAGCAGGGGCCGTTACTTCATTATTAAGCTCAGCTCGTTTAAGACGAGCCTGTTCGGTGTTGTGCTTGTGTATAAATGCAACAACTTCTAGCTCATTAGTGATCTTCTTTTCTTCGCTAAAGCTATAAACTAAAGGTTCACGATGAAAGCTTGCACTGTCAATTGATGATTTAGCAAACCACACCACATCGCCCGATGCTTTGTGAGTAAGTCGCATACTAACTTGGGCTAATATATTGGCGCATTGTTGCGACGGAAATTGCTGCGCTACTTTTGAAAACAGTGAATATGGCTTTTCTGGTTGTGCTAGGGTGTACTTGGCGTCATCTATAAATTCCAGATCAACTTGATGAATCGCTAACGTGTAATCGCTATTCTCGCTAGTGGTCACCTTAAGCTGTTTATCAATTAAGGCTTGGCTTATTTGAGAGACCAAAGTGTCGGTAACACTTGCACGGTCTACGATTACTCTAACAGTTTGATTTTTTTTCACGTTGTGGGCAGGTAATTGTACCGACTTCACTTTTGGTGAAGCATGCTCAGTTTCATATTTTAACTGATAAGTTTGGCTCTTAAGCATAGGCTTTGCAGGCATTGCTAAAGGCTCTGCGGGTTGTTTAACGACAGCACAACCTGACGCTGATATTATAAAAAGTGATACAACTAAAAAACGCATAAATATTTTACATCCACTCAAAAGCCATTAATCGGACATATTGTACGTTAGTCCGAGTAAAAGTTCATGATATTATAACGGTTGATTATGACTAAAAAAGAAAAATTAGCTAAGAATGAAGTATTTTAACACCTTACCCTTTTACTTTTTTGCCGTGCTCCTTATCGGGACGCATTTACAGGCGAGCGCAAGCACAGATCCTGATTGGGAAGCATTTGTTAAAAGTTATGGACGCTATACAGAAAAAAAACTAAAAATAAAAAAAATCCCAGGAGGGGCGCTATCTATTGTCAACTCACAAGCACGTGACTACATCCATACTATGGGCAATACAAAGGTGCGCGGTGGGCAAAAGATTAACCCGCACACTCGATTTCGTTTAGCCTCCGTATCGAAAACATTTGCAGGGTCGTTAGCGGCTAAACTCGCAAATGAACAGCGGCTCAACCTTTATTTACCTGTTAGTTATTATTTACCGGATTTTAAGCAAACTGACTATAAAGATGATTTAAAAGTTTTTCATATTTTAAGCCATTCTAGTGGGCTAGTTCCTAACGCTTACGATAATTTAATCGAATCGCGGATGGGTTATAAGGACATTGTTGAAAAACTATTGAGTGTTAAACCCATTTGTGACCCTGGTGATTGCTATGGCTATCAAAATGTAATGTTTAGCTTAATAGACGACGTAATTTTAAAAAGTACCAACAAAACCTATACCCAGTGGCTTAATGAGGCGTTTTTTACTCCCCTAGAAATGAATGATGCTAGTTTGGGTTACGATGCCATGGTGCAGGATAATAACTATGCACACCCTCACGTGCGTGGCAAAAAACGTTGGTATAGCGCCCGCTTAAAAAAGAATTATTATAAAGTTGCACCCGCGGCAGGGGTAAACGCCAGTGCTTCAGATATGGCTATTTGGTTAAATGCGCAATTAGGGCAATATCCATCGGTATTATCCTTAAATACATTGGCCACGCAAACACGCCCTTATACTCATACTAAAAAAGAACGCTATAGACGAGTATGGCGAGAGCACATGAACGAAGCCTACTATGGGCTAGGCTGGCGTGTGTATGACTATGATGATGAAACGCTTTATTATCACAGTGGTTGGGTGCAAGGCTACCGCAGTGACTTAGTGGTTTTTCCGCACTTAAATGTAGGCTTTAGTTTGATTTTAAATGCAGAAACTGGGCTCATTAATGAGCTTACTACTGAATTTATAGACCGTTTATTGGCATACAAACGAGGCAAAAAACAATGAGTGTATTGATAAAATCAGCATCGATAGCATTACTATTAATTCTATGCAATCCTGCTTTTGCTGAGCCTGAACAGCTTTATTTGTTTCACCATAGTGAAAAGCAAACAGGCAATAATCCATTTTTAACAGAGCAAGGGCAAGCACGTGCTGAGCATTTGGTTTCGCTAGTTAAAACCCATCCACACATTACGTTATACAGTAGTAATTATAACCGCACATTAAGCACTGCAGCGCCTTTAGCTAGGTATTTTAATATTAAAGTTATTACTTATAATGCTGCTGATTTAACGACATTGAAAAATCAGTTGTTAGCTCAAAGTGGTGTTGTGGTGGTTATAGGGCATAGTAACACCACGCCGCAATTAGCTTCGTTATTGAGTAACCAAACTATTGAGAATATGGATGAGGGGCAGTACGGGCACTATTACTCACTTATTAGGCTTGAGCATGGCAGCTATAAAGCAAACTTGCGAATAATGGATTTTTAATCCATTTATAAAAAAAACCAGCCGCGGCTGGTTTTTTTTATAGCTTTACAACGGACTATTAGCCGCGAGGTAACTGAATTTTTTTCTCTGGGCTTTGACGGTAAAGCACAATCGTATGACCAATTGTTTGTAATTTGGTGGCCCCTGTTTCGCGAACAATGGCATCAAAAATAAGCTTTTTTGTTTCACGATCGTCAGTTGGCACTTTCACTTTAATTAATTCGTGAATTTCTAGTGCGCTTTGGATTTCAACTACTACGCCTTCGGTTAAACCGTTAGAACCTAGTAAAACTACAGGCTTAAGGCTATGTGCCTGGCCTTTTAAAAACTGCTTTTGTTTGTTTGATAATGTCATGATATTACAAATTTTGCTGAATATGGCTTGAATTAAGGGTATTCTAACGCCATCTAGAGAATATTACTAATTAGTTGCGTGTTAATTTATGACAAATAAAAAACAGTCAGCCAGTTCACAGCGTTGGCTTAAAGAACATTTTGATGATAAATATGTTCAAGAAGCGCAAAAAAAAGGCTGGCGCTCTCGAGCTGTTTTCAAATTAGACGAAATTCAAAACAGAGATAAGTTATTGCGTCCAGCAATGACAGTAGTAGATTTAGGCGCAGCTCCAGGGAGTTGGTCACAATACTTAGCAGAAAAAGTAGGTGACAAAGGCCAAGTGGTTGCGTGTGATATTTTACCTATGGATTCATTAGCGGGTGTTGACTTTTTACAAGGAGACTTTCGTGAAGAAGCTGTACTTGATGCGCTGTTAAAACGCATTGATGGTAAAAATGTAGATGTGGTATTGTCTGATATGGCACCTAACATGAGTGGTAATAACTCGGTTGATCAGGCGGGTAGCATGTACTTGGTTGAGCTTGCACTTGATATGTGTCACCAAGTTTTAAAGAAAAATGGCGCGTTTATTGTTAAAGTATTCCAAGGTGAAGGCTTTGATCAGTATTTGCAAGATGTACGTAATAGTTTTAAAGCAGTGAAGATACGTAAACCGGATGCCTCGCGTCCCCGTTCTCGGGAAGTATATATAGTAGCGACTGGATACAAACTGTAGTACAGTTGCTTGGCGTTTAGTTGAATTTAAATTAATTGGATACAAGAGGTTAACCCCTTGAGCGATATGGCGAAAAATCTAATACTCTGGCTGGTTATTGCAGTTGTGCTTATGTCAGTATTTCAGAGCTTTAATGGCGGCGATCAAGTTGATCGTCAAACAAGTTACAGTCAATTTGTTAAAGATGCCCGTAGTGGCTCTATACAAGAAGTGTCTATTGAAAGTGGCAGTGGCACAATTACTGGCATAAAAAATAGTGGCGAGCGTTTTCAAACGATTATGCCGATTTATGATAAAGATATTTTAAATGATTTGTTAAAAAGCGATGTAAATGTCAAAGGTGTAAAACCTGAGGAACAATCGTTTTTAGCAAGCATTTTCATTTCTTGGTTCCCTATGATACTGCTAATTGGTGTGTGGATTTTCTTCATGCGTCAGATGCAAGGTGGCGGTGGCAAAGGCGCCATGTCATTTGGTAAAAGTAAAGCCCGCTTAATGAGTGAAGATCAAGTTAAAACGACCTTTGCTGATGTAGCTGGTTGTGATGAAGCCAAAGACGATGTAACCGAGCTGGTGGACTTTTTACGTGACCCTTCTAAGTTTCAAAAATTAGGCGGTAGTATTCCTAAGGGCGTACTTATGGTTGGTCCTCCAGGTACAGGTAAAACATTACTTGCGAAGGCGGTTGCCGGTGAAGCAAAAGTACCGTTTTTTACTATTTCAGGTTCCGATTTTGTTGAAATGTTTGTGGGTGTTGGTGCATCACGTGTACGTGACATGTTCGAACAAGCTAAAAAAGCAGCGCCTTGTATCATCTTCATCGATGAAATCGACGCAGTAGGTCGTAAGCGTGGCGCAGGTATGGGCGGCGGTCATGATGAACGTGAGCAAACGCTTAACCAAATGCTAGTTGAGATGGATGGCTTTGAGGGCAATGAAGGTATTATTGTTATTGCTGCGACTAACCGTCCGGATGTTCTAGATCCAGCATTACTTCGCCCTGGTCGTTTTGACCGTCAAGTTGTGGTTGGTTTACCAGATATTCGTGGTCGTGAGCAAATTCTAAAAGTACACATGCGTAAAGTACCGTTAGGTGATAACGTTGAAGCGGCAGTGATTGCTCGTGGTACACCTGGTTTCTCAGGTGCTGATCTTGCTAACTTAGTGAATGAAGCGGCTCTTTATGCAGCACGTGGTAATAAACGTGTTGTTAGTATGGCTGAATTTGACGCTGCAAAAGATAAAATCATGATGGGTGCTGAACGCAAGACCATGGTGATGAGTGAGCAAGAAAAAGAAATGACTGCTTACCATGAAGCAGGCCATGCCATAGTTGGTCGTATGGTGCCTGAGCACGATCCTGTTTATAAAGTATCTATTATACCACGTGGCCGTGCGCTAGGTGTGACAATGTATTTACCAGAGCAAGACCGTGTTAGTCACTCTAAAGAGCTGCTTGAGTCTATGATTTCTAGCCTCTATGGTGGCCGTATTGCAGAAGCCATTATTTATGGTGAAGACAAAGTAACTACAGGTGCAAGTAACGATATCGAACGTGCAACTGACATTGCTCGCAAAATGGTTACACAATGGGGTTTAAGCGAAAAGCTAGGTCCATTACTTTATGCTGAAGATCAAAACGAAATGTACATGGGTGGCGGCGGTGGTCGTTCTATGAGCATGTCGGACGAAACAGCTAAAGTAATTGATGCAGAAGTACGTTTGTTCTCAGACCGCAACTATCAACGTGCAGAATCAATACTGAAAGAAAATATTGATATTTTACACGCAATGAAAGATGCACTGATGAAGTATGAAACTATCGATGCGAAACAGATTGATGATTTAATGGCGCGTCAGCCAGTACGTGAACCACGTGATGCGCATGACCGTCATGAAGCTAAACCTGAAAAGGAAGATGTTTCTAAAGATAAAGCAGTTGATGAAATACAAAAACCAACTAGCGAATCTAAAAACGACGACTCTAAACAAGATGACTCTAAAAAAGATGAAACAAACCTTGATGATAAAGCGGAATAATCGTTAAAATAACGTATCCAAAAGCCCCGAAGTTCGGGGCTTTTTTGTATCAGTTTGCTGTAATTAATAAATTATACCAATGCGCTTAATAAAGTTAGCTACTTTGGATAGGAAAACCGTGCCTTGTTACCGTCCGACTTTCCTCGCTTAAAATGGTTAAGTATCATAACGAGTTGGTATTACACTGCAGAAACATATTTTAGGGTTAGCGATGAATAATAAAATTAACCTTGCACGTGGTCGAGTGCTTGAACTCAGCGAACCCGTTATTATGGGGATAGTAAACGTTACTCCTGATTCATTTTCAGATGGAGGCCAGTTTTTTAATACAACAGCTGCACTCAATCATGCGATGCAGTTACTTGATGAGGGAGCGACTATTTTAGATATCGGTGGTGAATCTACACGCCCGGGTGCTCCCGATGTCAGCCTTGAAGATGAACTACAACGCGTTATCCCACTTATTAATGCTATTCGTGAGCAAAGTGATTGCGTTATTTCAATCGATACCAGTAAAGCTGAAGTCATGCGTCAAGCCATTGAAGCAGGTGCCGATATTGTTAATGATGTGCGAGCACTGCAAGAGCCTGGTGCAATAGAGGTGGTTGTTCAGTATCCTGATGTAGTCGTGTGCTTAATGCATATGCAAGGACAACCGCGAAGTATGCAAAACGCTCCCCACTATGATGATTTAGCAAGCGAGATAAATGACTTTTTTAACCAGCGTATCGCCGCATGCGAAGCTGCTGGTATAAAACAAAGCCAGTTAATATTAGACCCAGGTTTTGGATTTGGAAAAACACTTAAACACAATTATCAAATATTGGCTCAATTAAATGACTATGCGCAGCTTGGCTTACCGCTGCTTGCGGGGTTATCACGTAAGTCAATGATTGGTAATTTACTCAACAGAGATACAAAAGATAGATTAGCAGGCAGCTTAGCTGGCGCATTAATAGCTGCACAAAACGGTGCGCATATTATCCGTGTGCATGATGTTAAAGAAACCGCAGACGTGCTTGGCGTATATCAAGCCTGCAAACAAGGAGTACTTTAAATGAAAGAAAGAAAATATTTTGGCACAGACGGTGTGCGTGGTTTAGTAGGTCAAGGGCCTATTAATCCTGAGTTTGCAATGAAGCTAGGTTGGGCTGCAGGGCGCGTATTATCACAACATGGTACAAAAAAAGTCATTATTGGTAAAGATACTCGTATTTCTGGTTACATGCTTGAAACTGCATTAGAGTCTGGTCTAATTGCTGCCGGCATTGATGTTATTTTACTCGGTCCTATGCCAACGCCTGCCGTTGCGTATTTAGCGCAAACGTTTCGCGCAGAAGCGGGTATTGTGATCAGCGCATCTCATAATCCTTATTACGATAACGGCATTAAGTTTTTTAATGGCCAAGGCCTAAAGCTAGATGATGTTGTAGAGCTGCAAATTGAAGCCATGCTTGACGAACCAATGACCTGTGTAGCCTCTGATAAGCTAGGTAAAGCAACACGCTTATCAAGCGCTGATGGCCGTTATATAGAGTTTTGTAAAAGTCAGTTTCCACAAGGCTTATCACTAGAAGGGCTAAAAATAGTTTTAGATTGCGCCAACGGTGCAACCTACCACATAGCACCTTCAGTTATGCGAGAGCTTGGTGCAGAGGTGATCACCCATGCGTGTGAGCCAAATGGGGTTAATATTAACCATGAATGTGGTGCAACTCACGTAGATACACTAAAGCAAAAAGTACTTGAGCATAAAGCAGATGTAGGTATCGCTTATGATGGCGACGGCGATCGGGTAATGATGGTTGATCATAATGGCCGCGTATTTGATGGTGATGATTTAGTTTACATTATTGCTTGCCAAGCCGCTCAAGATGACAACCTAGGTGGCGGGGTTGTTGGTACTGTAATGTCGAATATGGGTCTTGAAAATGCGTTAAAAGCCAAAAATATTGCTTTTGCTCGTAGCAAAGTGGGTGACCGTTATGTGATGGAACTACTGCAGCAAAAAGGCTGGAAAATAGGTGGTGAAAGCTCAGGTCATGTTTTAAATCTAGATTTGATTAGCACTGGCGATGGCATCATTTCAAGCTTGCAAGTACTTGCTGCTATGGTGGCACAAAACCGTACACTTCAAGATTTAGGCGCTGGATTTACTAAGTACCCAATGAAAATGATTAACGTGCGATACACTGCTGGTACCGATCCAACCCAAGCGCCAGAAGTGCTTGCTGTTGTGGCTGAAGTAGAACAAAGCTTAGCAGATAAAGGCCGCGTATTACTGCGTAAATCTGGTACTGAACCTGTTGTACGGGTGATGGTTGAAGCAGAACAAGAAAAAATAGTTATCGATAGCGCTCAGAAAATAGCAGCGGTTGTCGAATCTATGAGCAAACAAACTGATTGATAACAATAACCTCTTGTAACTTTGGGCGAGTCGAGTTAATATCTCGCCCGCTTTCTAATGTGGAGTGGAAAAATGGCAACACGCAAGGCGATGGTCGCAGGCAATTGGAAAATGAATGGTTCATTAGAACTCGTTGAGCAACTGTCTGATGCTATTAACAATGTTAAATCTTCTGAAGTAAACATTGTTTTATTTCCTCCGTTTCCACTGATATCAGCAATGATTGCAAGTGGTGTAACTACTGGGACACAAACAGTTTCAGAGAATACGCCAGGTGCCTTTACTGGTGAAGTAGATGCCCAGTTGGTACAACAGCTAGGTGCAAAATATGTACTGGTCGGTCATTCAGAGCGCCGCAGTATATACAAAGAAAGTAACGATACCGTAGCCGCAAAATTTGCTCGCGCCCAACAAGTAGGTTTAACACCCATATTATGCGTAGGTGAGAGTGAAACAGAGCAAGAAAACGGGCAAACAGAACAGGTAGTTGCTGCGCAGATTGACGCAGTAATTAACAAATTAGGTGTAGCAGCACTGAAAGAATCTGTGATAGCATATGAGCCCGTTTGGGCTATAGGCACAGGTAAGACTGCATCGCCTGAACAGGCACAAAGTGTTCACAAATTTATCCGTGATAAAATTGCTTCACTAGACAGCGATTTAGCACAAGGGCTAACCATCTTATATGGTGGTAGCGTAAATGAAAAAAATAGCGAATTATTATTTGCACAAACAGATATAGACGGCGGCCTAATTGGTGGCGCAAGTCTAAAAGCAGAATCATTTACTGCTATCTGCAATAGTGCAAAAGGGACCGTATAAGATGTACGAAATTTTACTAGTAGTGTATTTAATTGTAGCTTTAGCGCTTGTTGGTATGGTTTTGATCCAGCAAGGTAAAGGTGCTGACATGGGCTCATCATTTGGTGCAGGAGCATCGTCTACTGTTTTTGGTTCTTCGGGAGCCGGTAACTTTATGACGAAAACGACAACAACTCTGGCAACTATCTTTTTTGTGCTAAGTATTGTTTTAGGTAACCTAACTGCCGGTCAAATCAAAAAGACTGACGAATGGGAAAACTTAGAAGTGGCTCCAGCTGTTGAAACTGTAACGCCAGTTGAAGAAGATGTTCCAGTAACATCAACTAAAGAGCAAAGCTCTGACGTACCAAATTAATTAGTTTAAATTGTTAAGTTGCTCTCTTTCCTCAAGTTAGCTTAAAGACTTAACGCTAAGCGATAGCTTGAAAAATGCGGATGTGGTGGAATTGGTAGACACGCTACCTTGAGGGGGTAGTGCTTTCGGGCGTGGGGGTTCAAGTCCCCCCATCCGCACCAAATATAAAAACCAGTAACAGCAATGTTACTGGTTTTTTTGTGCCTAAAATTTAAAATATTAAACAACTCTTTTTGGATTAATGTTGAACATTGAGTAGAACACTCTATATTTCAATTGTAAGTGTTTATAAAAGAATACTACTGTATATTTAACTTTATGTATAAAAAGCATCAAAAGTTAAAAATAAAGTTAACATTTTTGTATCTTAAGCCGATAATAACTATAGATAATTAAACGGGGTAAATTAATATGGCTTCAGGTTTCTCTTTTAAAAACCTCAGCATTACTAAAAAAATACATGCAATTACATCTATAGCGATAATCGCATTCTTAGTAATTGTTTTGGTTAATTACTTTGCTATGAACGAAAATCGCATATCACTTGATGAAATGGAGAAATCTTCTTATAAAGTTGCCAAATTAACCTTGGCTAATGTAAGCATTTTAGAAAAATTAGATGAGTTATATACTCAGGCTGTAACGTTTGGCGAGCAAGATTTAGTAACAAAAGCGAGTGAAACTTACCAGCAGCTCATCATGAATATAGACGCAATAGAAACAATTAATGCATCTTATATTAATAGCGACACAAAAACGCGACTGACTAATTATGAGAAAATATCTGCAACGATTGCCAACGGTATGGTTAATGGCACGGCTGATTTTAGTAAAATACAACAACAGGCTCAGCTTAAAACAAGCCTTTATGAAGCTGTTTTAACTAGCTTTAAAAGTGCGCAGCAAAAAGCAGATGATCGCTTCTTTCAGCTTGTTGCTAATACAAAAGCACGCTCAGATGATGCACTTAACTTAATGCTGGTTGTTGCGGTTGTATCATTAACACTGTTATTGCTTATGGCTATTTGGATTGCACGTAATATTGGTTCATCAGCCAGTGATGCCGCTAATAACCTGAGTCTTTTAGCAAGTGGTAAAGGGTCATTAAGTACAAAGCTTGCCGTTAACTCTGAAGATGAAATAGGTCAGGTATCAATAAACTTTAATGCATTCATTAGCTTGCTTAGAGAAACCGTTTTAGAAGTCATCGCGGTATGTGAACCGTTAATGGAAAACTCAACCCGTCTTGTACAGGGGATGGAGCGAGCTGAGCGAGCAACCACTAAGCAAACTACCGATGCCGATGTTGTTAAACAGTCTATGGAAGAGATGAAGCAAAGTGTTGGCGATATTTCACAATCAGCAGCAAGCGCATCTAATGCTGTGCAAACAGCAGAAAAAGAAGTAGATCAAAGCCGTGCTCAAGTAAAAATGTCTGTTAACGCATCGCGCACTCTAAGCGATGAAATTAATATAGCGGCCAACACCATTAATAAGTTAGCCGATGACACTAAAAATGTATCGCAAATACTAAATGTAATTACATCCATTGCCGAGCAAACAAACTTATTAGCCCTAAATGCCGCAATAGAAGCTGCACGCGCGGGTGAACATGGACGAGGCTTTGCTGTGGTTGCTGATGAAGTCCGTGAGCTTGCATCACGCACTGCACAGTCAACCAATGAAATTCGTGAGTTATTAAGTACCCTAAGTGTCGCAGCCAATGAATCTGTGACGGCTATGACCTCTGCAAGAGATATGGCAACCGATAATGCCAGTGCAGCAGAGCAAACCGGTGTTTCGATTGAAAAAATAGCCGAGCAAATACTAGAAATTAATGGTATGAACTCGCAAATTGCAGCAGCAACTGAAGAGCAAACCTCAGTTGCCGCAATGGTTGTAGATAACGTGTCTAATATGCATGTTTCATTTGAAGATACGATGAGCTCACTCAAAGCTGTAAGAGATGTGGCTAAAAACTTACATTACCTTTCAGATAACTTATTGGATGCAACTGCTAAGTTTAAAATTGATGAGTAGTCGTTAAGGCGATATTTTAATGTTTTATGAAGGTTGTAAATAATAGGCATAAAAAAGCCCGCAATAAAGTATTTATTGCGGGCTTTTTATTTTTAATTTAGCAGATTAATACTTGCCTACTACTTTGACTTTATCACTTGCTTTAGCGCTATCAATATAGCCAATCGCATCTGTATTAGCAGCTACAAAATCAATCACGGCTTGGTCATTATCCAGTTTACCTGGAGGTGTGCCTTTACCAGTAAAAACCAGCTTTGACCAATAAGCATTTAACTGGCTGCCTGACTTACCAACAAGCTTGTCGTTAAATTCATCAGCTACCGCAGTACCATTTTGGTTAACAGGGTTTACTTTGGTGCCATCAGCAAATGATTTGCTCTTGCCAAGGTATATTTTTTTAATATCGTCTTGGCTTACAGCATTGGCATTCGCTGGGTTAACGATCACTGCAACTTCAGCAAATGCTGCAGTACTACATAGTGTTAGCATACTGGCTAAAATTAATTTCTTCATCATTCGCTCCAATTAAAATACTAAATCAACGCCAACGGCAACTACGTCAGTTTCAGTATTTGAGATATCATCTTTTAGGCGGCTAAAGTCTACTTTAAAGGCAGCCATTGGGTGGAAGTCATAACGAGCACCAATTGTGTATACATTACTCTTAGCTTTAGAGCCTTCCAAAACTTGGTTAAGCCCAGCATTCAACGGCGGTACATTTGGTAGTGCATTATAACGATTACTATCATGCTCATCATCGTTGTTTTCATAGGTTAAATGAACAAGCCATTCGTCCATACGGTAGCCTAAAGATGTGTAATATTGAGTTTGCTTAGCGAGCGCACTGTTATCTACTTCAAACTGTGTGTATTCAGCGTCGAACAAGATATTGTTGTAATCAATTGAAAAGCCAAGTGCTAAAAATGCACCATCGTCTTCGTCAATAGCAATACTGTTTGCTTGATCAACAAAACCTGAGTTACGAAGGGCTTGTTCTAAGCCATTAAGCGCCATACCTTCGGCCGTATCATTTTCAATCTCAATACTTGTTTCAGCAACAAAGTAAGCAGCGCGAGCACTGAACCAATCGTAACTCAATGTCCAGTTTAACCCTGCAATGTCGTTAAGCTCGGTATCACCGTTAACAGATACTACGGCAATGTTATCATCGAAGCTGCCGTAAATAACCTGAAGAGTAGAGTCCCAATCACCAAGTTGAGTTGTATGTAATAAGCTTAGGCCTTCATAGGTTGAAAACGGTAAGTTATATACAGACTGAGGTGGGCGCACCCAGCGGTAGGTATAGCCAACATCTAAAAAGTCAGAGTAGCGATAAAAAGGTGCACGCATTTTACCAGCACTGATTTGTAATTCGTCAGATATCTCATAAGTTAAGTATGCCCATTCAAAGTCGGCGTCAAAATCATTTTCGCCGCGAGCCACTATCTGCGCTGTAGCGGATAGCTTCTCTTGCAGGTCAGCGGTTAGCTGAAGAGCAAACACGCTTTCATTTTTAAATGAAATATCATCATCATATCCATATAACGTTTGATCACTATCGAGCGACTTACCACCGACAATAGAAGCAAACCCATTAATACGAACTTCAGCACTCGCGTTACTTGTGGCAAGTGCGCAACAAATTGCTACTGCTACAGATAGTTTTTTCATTGTGTATCCTATTTAATTTCATGTGTATCCCGCTGCAGTATAAGATGAGTATTAACTTTTTTCTAATTAAAATTAATAAATTAAGTACTTTTTACTACTTTTTTGCAACAAGAACGCATGGCTGTGATTGAAAATTAAGGATTTTTTTATCTAAGGTAATGTAACCAACTGAGTTATTTGAGTTATTTATGGTGAGGTTATGTTTATTGCAGTACGCATTAAGTAGTAATTATTTTTTTAGTTATGAACGCGTATTTATATTTTTTAGGTTATCTTGGCACCAACGAATTGCCTGCTGTTTATTTTTGACCGCTATTTTTTTATAAATTTTATGTAAGTGTACTCTAACCGTAGCTTCACTTATAAATAAACTATCAGCAATAGCACTGGAATGAAGACCACTAAAGAGTAGGTTAAGCACTTTAATTTCTTTATCGGTTAGGTTACTTGTTTGCAAAGCATTTTTTTGCTCTGTATCGAGCATTTGGCGCATCCAAATATCACTGATTGTGCGTGGAAACCACAATTCTCCTTGTGTAATTGCATCTAACCCCCTGTTGAATAGCTCTTCATTGGTGTCTTGATAAAAAAGACCTTTTAAGTTTGGCCATTCTTTTAGTGAAATAATATCAGTATCTTTAGGAATATTAAAAATAACCAATCCCTGATAATTATTGATTTGTATAAAATGGCTCAGAAGTTCGTAATTTGTAAGCGTATTGAGTGCTGAATAGCTGACTAACAATATGTCGCTATTTAATGTTGTAAAAAATAACGGATTGTAGGGGGTGTTATTAAAAAGCATGTTTGCTGATTGCGTGGTCTGTTTTTTTGTCATGCTTTTCACCTAAAAATGGTTTTGCTTAATATTTAAATATAAAGGGTCTTTGGATATTGTCATAACTTCAAGTAGCTTTAATGTGTTTTTTACAATAAACCAGCTGTATGATTAATGAGTAATATCGGTGGTGGTTAGTATTAAAGTCTTAATTTAAATTAGAACTGCGTCATTGTTTAGATAATTAGTTTAGGTTAAAAAGTTAAAAATTAATTTTTTTTGCTTAAACTAAAGTTAAATATACATATTGTAACTTTTATGTAATACAATACACTCCCAGAGGAAAGATGCATCTAAAGCATCTTTTTTTATGCCTACAATTTATGCTTACACAGCATAACGCATAATTAAATTAATACCCTTTGGAGAAAACCTTGAAATTACGCACCCTCTCACAGTTAAGTTTAGCGGTTATTGCAGCCCTAACAACTTCCGCAAATGCACAAGAAGCTAAAACGACAGCCAAACAAGACGCGTTTGAAAAAATTGAAGTGACAGCTCGTAAACGTACAGAGAGCTTGTTCGAATCTCCAACTGCGATTACATCAATAGGTGCTAACCTTATTGATAAAGCCAATATGGGTAACTTAGAAGATATTGGTAAATACGTTCCTAACTTAAACATTACTCGTTATGGTGTTGGTAATGCAGCACATGCCTCAGTGTTTATTCGTGGTATTGGTTTGCAAGATCACATTATAACAACCGATCCAGGCGTAGGTGTTTACCTAGATGGTGTTTACTTAGGTCGCCAAATGGGGTCTAACTTATCACTTCCTAATGTAGAGCGAGTTGAAGTTCTACGTGGGCCACAAGGCACACTTTATGGCCGTAACACATTAGGTGGTGCAGTAAACGTAATTACTAAACAACCTGGTGATGAAGGTATTCTAACAACAACCGCTAAAGTGGGCAGTCGTGGTCGAGTTGCGGGTGATATTTACTTTAATAATGCACTAACTAACGATCTAAGCATGTCAGCAAGTGCGTCATACAAACAACGTAATGGGGTAGGTACAGCAGTAAACTTAGCTAACCCTGAAAAAGAAATTGGTGAAGAGCAAGAGTTTAGTGGTCGTATCGCACTTAAATACGAAGCAACCAGTGATTTAGCGTTTACCTTCTCGCTAGATGGCGTTGATAATGAGTCAGGTCAATCGCCTTATACTATTGAACTGACAGATTCATTAGATTCAAATGATGTCTTTAATGGCGATTTCCCATTATTAACTGAAGACTTAATTCCTCAAAACCCTGATGATTTAGGCACAACGGTTGCAGGTATTGAGTCAACTTCATATTCTGGTTGGGGCACGTCATTTACAGCTGACTGGGCCATTAATAACACGTATACAGCTAAGTTTATTTCAAGCTACCGTACTTCTGAGTATGAAGGTGGCTTAGATGATGATGCATCACCACTTAACTTATCTGAGTTCCCAGAAGTAGGCGGTGCAGATCAATACTCTTTTGAAGTTCAGCTAAACGCAACGTTTGATAAAATGGACTTTGTATCGGGTCTATACTTCTTTAATGAAGATGGTTTTACTCGCTCAGAAGATTTTGTATTTAGCCCATTTAACACGCCAAATGGTCTATTGAATGATGGTGTTACTCCGTCATTTGGTGGTTTTGGCTTTTTTGAAATCAATCAAGAAACAAACTCATACGCAGCTTACATCAACGGTAGTTACGATTTAACTGATGATTTAACAATCGGCGGTGGTCTTCGTTACTCAGAAGATAAAAAAGATGCGAATGCTATTTTCCCAACCTTCCCTGAACGTAAAGACATTAGTGCAGACTTTAATGCAGTAACATGGGACATTAATGCTTCATACCAGCTTAGCAATAATATGAATGTATACGGTCAAGTGCAAAAAGGTTACCAAACAGGTGGCTTTCCACCGCGCCCATTTGGTGGTCCGGATCAGTTTGTATCGTTTGATGAAACCAAAGCAGTTAACTACGAGATTGGTTTAAAAGGCCAGGTACATGAAAATGTATCTATGATGCTTGCAATGTTTGTTACTGACTACACTGATTTAGCACTGCCATTTTCAGATCCAACCGCGGGCGGTGGCTTTGTCACTATCGTTGAAAATGCAGGCCAGTCTAAAGCGCAAGGTATTGAGCTTGAAACCACAATTGCACTAACCGACGACTTTACTATTCGTACTGCAGTAGGTTACTTAGATTCTGAAATTACAGAAGTGGCTGAGGGTGTACAAGGTATTGGTAAAGGTGACTCACCAGCACTGACACCCCGTTGGACAGTGATGGTTGCTCCATCTTACTTTGTTGATTTAAGCAATGGTGGCACTGTTGCATTAAATGCAAACTACTCGTACCGTAGTGAAATGCAAGGTCAGTCAGTTTTCAACAAAAGTGAAACGATTGATTCGCGTGAGCTAGTTGGTTTTAATATTTCTTACACTAATCCATACGGCGATATGGAAGTAACGCTATATGGTGAGAACGTGTTAAACGAAGTTTACGATGTAGGTCGCCTGCAGCAAACTGGCTTTGTTGGCGTAATGCGCAGCAATGATCGTAGTGAGTTTGGTTTAAAATTCAAAAAAGACTTTGAACTATAATCTATAATTTGCTCTAAAAATAAAACAAAAAAGGTAAGCCATGGCTTACCTTTTTTTATGGTTAAAAATAATTAACCTTCTTTATGCTCTTCACGTGCTTGCTCAATTTCTGCCGCAATTTCACGTGCTTTTTGCTTAGTTTTTTCAGTTAGCTCGCCAGCCGCTTCTTTGCTTTTGATCCATGCATCAACAGCTACTTCTTTGCCGTCATCGTACATGTCTAAGCCCATCGCTTTACTCTCTTCGAGTAGCTCATTTAATGACTCGTCATTTTTAAGCTCATTGGTTTTTTCTTTAACGTCGTTCCACGTTTCGTTTAGCTTTTCTTGAACTTCAGCGCTCGTTTGTTTGGCGTCTTGTTTCACTTCGTTGGCATCTTCACACCCTGTTAGTGTAATTAAAGTGCCTAATAATGCTAAACCTGCTAATTTCTTCATTGACTATCTCCTTTAGTGAAAAATATATTTCAAAGGTAACTATACAACAATGAAAATGAACATAGCTGTAACAACACGATTAAGTTTTAAATTAATGGACGAAAATGATTGGCAGCAATTATATGAGCTCGATCAAGACCCAGCCGTTATGCAGTATTTAACTCAAGGTAAACCTACCACTCTTGAAGAGATAAAAACGAAAGCCATTCCAAGAATGCTCGCTTATCGCAATGAGCAACAAGGTTGGGGGCTATGGCAAGTAACTCTACGTGAAAGTAATACTTTTATTGGCTGGGTGCTTGTTCGGCCGATGGGCTTTTTTTCAGATACGCCTGACTTTAGTGATATTGAAGTAGGCTGGCGGTTTAAACGAGCGAGTTGGGGTAAGGGTTATGCAATTGAGGCGGCAAAAGCGATTTGCTCAACGATTGAAAAACAGTCGCAAATAAAGGCAATCAGTGCCACAGCGCTGACCGCCAACGTTGGCTCAATTAACATCATGAAAAAGCTCGGTATGCAGCTACAACACTATTATATTCATACTGATGATGGCTCAAACTTAACTGCTGCGCTTTATTCAAAGCCCTGCAGTTGAGCTAAAACTTCCTAAGCCTCAAAAATGTAGCATCTAAATATTGACCTGATGTTTGTTACTATGCATTAATGTTTGCCATCAATGTATAAAAATAACCTAAGGATATGGGATGGGAGCACTTTTTTCACCAAGCAAGCTAATTATCAGTAGTATTGTGGTAATACAGTTATGTGTTTTTAATGTAGCGGCTAAACAGAGTGCCGTTGCAATGCCAGACACTTTTAGTGCACATGCTGCAAAAGCTGTGTTAGAACAGGGGGGGAACGCGGTTGATGCAGCCATTGCAGCACAGTTTGTATTGGCCGTTACGCTTCCCGAGGCGGGTAATATTGGCGGCGGTGGGTTTATGCTTATTCATAAGGATGGGCAAGGTGATTTTATAGATTACCGTGAAACTGCACCGAACGCCGCACATCGTGATATGTATTTAGACGCGCAAGGGCAAGTTATTGCTAATAAATCTATTTATGGTATTCATGCCAGTGGCGTACCTGGGAGTGTTGCTGGTATGTGGCTAGCACATAAGAAGCATGGCACACTTCCTTGGAAAACCTTAGTACAACCTGCGGTTACATTAGCTGAGCAAGGTTTCGTGGTGCCCGAAAAGTTGGCTCAGTTAATTAAGGGCTACATAGAGCACCTAAACAATAAAAACATTAAAGTAAACTTTGCCAGTTATTTTGCAAGCGCTACATCAGGTAAGCTTTTTAAACAACCTGAGCTTGCGGCGACACTCAAACGCATTCGCGATAATGGCCAAGATGGTTTTTATCAAGGTGAAACTGCAACGATCATCGCAAACTTTATGAAGCAACATGGCGGTATTATTACTCAAGACGATTTAAAAAATTACCGCGCAAAGTCTCGTACTCCTATAAAAGCTAACTGGAACGGCCATCAAGTGCTTACTTCACCGCCACCAAGCTCCGGCGGTATTGCTATATTACAATGGCTTAAAATGTATGAGCTTAAAAAGCCCATAGCTGCACCATCACATAATTCAATTGGGTATGTGCACTTACTTGCTGAAATAGGTAAGCGAGTGTTTGCTGATAGGGCAGAATACTTAGGCGACCCTGATTTTTACCAAGTGCCTAAAGCTAAGTTACTTGCAGAAAACTATCTTAAAAACCGCAGCAATAGTATAGATTTAAAGGCCATTTCTACCACTGAAAATATTAAACCGGGTTTAAAAGAAAGCGAACAAACCACTCACTTTTCTATTATTGATAACATGGGGAATGCTGTTGCTAATACCACCACCATCAATTTAGGGTTTGGTAGTGGCGTAGTCGTAGAAGGCGCTGGCTTTATTTTAAATGATGAAATGGATGACTTTAGCGCTAAACCCGGGGTTATGAATGTATTTGGCGCCATTGGCGGAAAAGCGAATGAAATTCAGCCACATAAACGTATGTTAAGCTCTATGACTCCAACCATTTTACTCAGTAATAATAAGGTGAAAATGGTAACAGGGTCGCCTGGCGGCACCACAATTATTAGTTCAGTGTATCAATCAATACTCAATGCGATTGAATTTAATATGAGCGCAAATGAAGTAGTAAATAGCCCGCGTTTTCACCATCAGTTATGGCCTAAAAATGTGATTAGAGCGCACTCGGGTTTGGAGTCCTCAGTAAAGCAACAGCTAATAAAAATGGGTTATACAGTGGATGAGCGTCACTTTGGTGATATGCATGTGATTATCAATAATGATGGCAAATTAGATGCGGCGTCTGAGCAAAGCGGAAGAGGGCAAGCGATAGTATTTTAACGTTAACAATTGACGTTTGAATGGTGTGCACCCCAAAACCATCATTGGGGTGCACACATTAGAACAACTATAGGGGCTAGCCTATAGCCGGTATAAGTCCTGCCATTTGCAGGCATTGTGCGCTAATAATTGAAATACCACACAAAGCGGCTATGGCTAAACCAATATTACCACTGCGTACTTTATAGCCTTCTTTTTCAATCCCCTGACGCTGCTTGTACACCATGCTAACAGGTAAAAATACTGCCAATATAACCAAAGCAATGGCCGCATAGCCTAATGCCATAATAAAGCCTTGCGGGTAAAACAAAGCAAATCCAAGAGGAGGAACAAAAGTAATAAGTGCTGTTTTAATTCTATCAGTCCCCGTGTCTGCTTTTTTGAATGTGTCAGCAAAAAAGTCAAATAACCCCAAGCTTACCCCTAAAAATGACGTTGCTAGAGCTAAGTCGGCAAAGAGTTTAACTGCAGTAGAAACATTGGCGTTATTGGCAATATTGGCCACACTGGCTACAAACCCAGTTAACCCTTCGCTTTGTAGTAATTGATCTTGGCTCATTATGCCTTGGCTTAATACTTGCCAAAATACATAAATAACCAGTGGTAAAGAGGCGCCTGCAATCATAACTTTGCGCAAGGTTTTTATATCAAGCCCGACGTATTTAACAATAGAAGGAATAGAACCATGAAAACCAAAAGAGGTAAATACCACCGGGATAGCCGACAGTATCAGCCCTTGCTCAACAGGCATTTCCAACAAATGTTGGCCATGCACATAAGGTGTTAGCATATAAAACAAGCTAGCTAAAACTACTATTTTTACACTAAATAGTACTCGGTTAAGCTTATCAACTTTACTAGTGCCTAAAGTCACTACCCCTGCAATCAATACGGCTAAAATAATGGAGCCTAATTGAGGAGCAATACTAAGATTAAACCCAGTATTAATGCGCTCTTGTAGCTGAGCACCGCCACCGGCTATGTAAGCAGCGCACAGTGCATAAAATAAAAATATCATCGAAAAGTTAGCTACATACTGGCCACGTTTACCAAGCCAAAGCTTAGCCAGTGTATTTAAGGTGGCGTCGCGAGGAGCGTATTGGTGAAGCTCCAACATAAGCAAAGCGGTGTAGGTCATTAGTAACCAACACCCTACAATTAACACCATTGCCGTATTAAACCCGAGCCCCGCAGAGGCGATTGGTAGGGCAAGCATACCCGCGCCTATGGTAGTTCCTGCAACAATTAACATGCTACCTATTGTTTTATTTTTAAGCACTTAATGATCCTGATCAAACGTGAGAGACACGCAAGATATAACTAGTTGTGCAAAACTTAAATAGTTTTGTCATAAAAGAGACAAAATAAAATGTAATCTTCTATTTACAACTGTATTAAAAAAGCCAAAATCATTAAAAAATGAAATTTAACTTATTAATACAAATGAAGAAATAAAAAGCTAAATGTTAATAACTAAATAGTCAGATTATTGGTTTTGCACAATAGAGGCATGATTAAATTGATAGGTATTGACCGAAAGTGCTTAAATTACACATTCGGCCATTAAAGGAGAGAGCTTAACTTACATTTTTGCTATTTGAATTACCAAGCGGCGGTTTTTATCACGGCCTAAAATATTATCATTGGTGTCTACAAATCGTTTTTCACCAAAGCCTTCAGTAACCACTTTAGCTTCATCAACGCCTAAGCCAACCATGTAATCTTTAATAGCCTTAGCACGGGTTCTAGATAAATCGAGGTTATTCCAACGACCGCCATAACTATCGGTGTACGATGCAATACTGATTGATTCTATACTCGGGTCGTTTTTTAAATATTCAGCAATTTTATCGAGGCGCTGCTGCGATGACTTGGTTAACTTACTGCTATTCGATTCATAATTCATTATAGTGAACGAAATATCTTCAAAATTGTATGGCAGCAATTCGTCTCGGCATTGTAAAAACGCCCAATACGCTTGCTTAAAATTAACATTAGACATACCCACGGCAATTTTATCGGCACTATTTTGCCAGTCTTGGTAGTAAAAAGTGGGTTGGTTGCCTTTTTCAAGCTCAGTCAGTATTTCCCATGCTGTTTTATTACCTAATTCACCATCAAACTTTTTAAGTAATTTCATATCAGCAATATCACGGGCAGGGCGGCCTGCTCGCCAGCTAGGTGGTACCGCTTTTAAACCGGCAATCGCGTAATTTTCTGGGCGTACGACCATGTCTAAATTAAAAGTGAGATCTTTGTTTTTACTTGCTGATGCTTTAAAAACAGCTTCACCATAGTAGGGAACTTCATGATTTAATTGGCATTGCAAGCGAGTTGTTTTAACCAAGTTCCAATTTGAATTATCTTGGTTAGCCGTGTACTGGCGCATTGCCGCAGTTGTATTCAAACTATACAGCACACTACTAATGCCTAGGCTAATAAATAACAACTTACACTTCATCGAGAATTCTCCAGTTATCTAGCTCTGCCAAAAAAGTGACAAAAACCGTAAAATATTACGCAACAGCAAATAATTCAGCGTAAACGCTAATTACTAAGCAAGTAACATGCCTATAGTTTAACTGTAATTAATCAATAAATCCCCTAGCCGACAAGCCATCAATTTTGACATAATAGACAGCTAATCCCTATAAACCAAGAATACTATGGCAAATACTGAGCAAACACTTTTCGCACAACGCTTTCGTGGCTTTTTTCCTGTGGTTATTGATGTTGAAACCGCCGGTTTTAACAAAGAAACTGACGCATTATTAGAAATTGCAGCATCCGTCTTAAAAATGGATGACGAAGGACTGCTTAGTATCGATCATACCGTTCATTTTCATGTGCAACCGTTTGAGGGGGCAAACATTGAGCAAGCTGCCATTGAGTTTAATGGGATTGAGCCTTTTTCAGCACTGAGAGGGGCAGTCCCAGAAGAAGAGGCGATTAAAGAAATTTGTAAAGTAGTGCGCAAAGCGCAAAAAGCCGCAGGGTGCCAGCGCTCTGTGGTGGTTGCTCATAATGCCGCTTTTGATCACGGCTTTTTAAATGCCGCTATTGAGCGTAATAATATCAAGCGCACACCATTTCATCCGTTTGTTAGTTTTGATACCACATCACTTGCTGGTTTGGCATTAGGGCAAACGGTACTAGCTAAAGCGTGTCGCGCAGCAGGGATAGAGTTTGATAATAAACAAGCACACTCTGCGTTATACGATACAGAGCGCACTGCTGAACTGTACTGTTTAATTGTTAATCGTTGGCAGCAACTAGGTGGTTGGCCACTTGCTGTAGACGAAACACAACAGAGCGAAGACGAAGCAAGCAACCAAGATTAGAAACTCAGCTCATAATAGTGAATACTTACTTTGTGGGGCTGAGTCAGTCTTAATAAGCGTTATTAAAACGATTGCGTTATTTTACCTTCACTATGAGTGATTAAATGTGGTGGGTAATTACGCGAAAAGCTAATTGATTCTCGTGCAATTTTAAGCTCTACCCCAGGGTGCATAAGCTCATTAACTTTTAAGCGACTGAGCGCTAAAAGCTGCGCCATTTTCTTTCTTAGTAACTGCTTTTGCTGATTGATGCTGGCGCTTCGGTTTGCTATGTGTTCTTCATTCGTTGTTATTTTATTCAAAAACTGCTGACGCTGTGCGCTTGCAACTTGTTTATTAATTCGCTGGCGCGCTTGCTGTAGTTCAATTGACTTACCGATTAAAACTTTTTCAAAGTCAGTGATTTGCGCTTGTTTTTGTTTTAGCACATACCATCGCTGTGCGATGCAAACACGGGTTTTAGTTCCTGCTGGTGCGCCCAATTCACCTGTTTCAATGCGCATTGCATCTAGAATATGGCCACCAATAATTTTCCCTTTAGGATCTTTTGCATTGCCCACCCTAATTAGATTTCCGGCACTCAAGTCACAATGTAATGATTGGCGATCTATTAGTAAGTTTTGATCCGTTTTTATGTCACAGTATTGAGAGTAACCAAGCGCAACGGTTCGTTTAGCTAAAATAGAACAGGTAAATGGCTCATCGGCTTCTCGCTTTCTGCCAATTGCACCCTTTACTATTGTGATGGCGCTATCACTTTTGAGCTGCGCCGATTCAACAAAGCCTAAAACAGTAATATCGCCGCTGGCGGTCACGCGCATGCCATCTTTTATATCACCACTGACTATAATACTGCCATCAAATTCAACATGACCAGTAGTGGGATCAATATTATGAAAACATAAAACATCATCAACACGCATACCACGTGGAAGGGCAACCGGTACACCAGTACAGTCGGCAATTAATAAGTTGGGGTTATCGGGCGCAATTTTAGTACCGTCAAAAGGTTGTAATTTATGCTCTTTGCCAGGGATTGCAGTTAGCACATCTCCAAACACAGTAAACCCATCAACCCCCGATGTTGCTGGAATGCGCCGCATTAATTCACAACCAGGTTTTACAGTAATAATATCACCTAGGTTTCTCATATCGACTTTACCACCGCCTTTAGCTTGTGGGCTAAGTACGCGGTCTTGCGCTGTGCAGCAAAGACGCACAAATTTGGCATCGTTACCCACTTTAGGCGCGCGACCAAAAGCGACTTCAGCGCAATGCGTGCTTCCTGAGGGTTGTTCAAATTGTTGTGCCAATAACTGTTCTAATGCATGAGGGCTAATACCCTTTACAATCCCTGCCTGAGCTAACACGTCAATTGCTTGTTCCATGTTAAGTAATTTACCGCCCTTAGCAGTAATAAGGGTAGCTTCAACAAGCATATTTTTTTCATCGATGTTTATGGTTAGCTGTGCATCAATGGCTTGAGCAATTACTAAAGAGGGGGCTTCTTCGGCGTTATTTTGAGCAAACAACTTACCAATATTGCTAGCAATAATGTCACACTCGCAATATTCTGACTGCCTAATTAATTCAATAAGCTGTGTTGCTGTTGAGGCTAAACCTGAGACATTAGGGTGGGAGAGCAAAGAGATATGCCCCGTTTGCTCATCAAAAGAAAAAACCGACATTTATAAATCCTCTAGGTAATATGCCTGTTATTATTTTTTATATTGTATTAGACCAAGGTCTAGCCCTACATTTGAGCATAAAGCATCATGCTTGTTAAGTAATTGTTTCTTAATTATCCAATGTTTTACATTTACATGTGTGTTTGATGCATGATTAACCAACCAATAAAATAAAACGCCTAAGGTGTTGAGTATTGATGGGTTACTCAGTTATACTACTTGCACGCTCTGAATGAGTAACCTTATTCAGGGGCTGATTAGGATTCGACGGAATTCAAGAAGCCCAAGGTGCATGTCGAGGTGCGGTTTGCCTCGTAAAAAAGCCGCAATTTAAAGTAATCGCAAACGACGATAACTACTCTCTAGCAGCTTAGGCTGGCTAGCGCTCCTTCCATGTATTCTTGTGGACTGGATTTTGGAGTGTCACCCTAACACCTGATCGCGACGGAAACCCTGGCCGGGGTTGAAGCGTTAAAACTAAGCGGCCTCGCCTTTATCTACCGTGTTTGTCCGGGATTTAAAGGTTAATTAAATGACAATACTAAACATGTAGTACCGACGGTCGAGGCTTTTCGGACGGGGGTTCAAATCCCCCCAGCTCCACCAATAACGGTTTTTAAATTCGTTTGTTTAAAAACCCTAAAAAACCCGCAACTTGAGCAATCAAGCCGCGGGTTTTTTTATGGCTGAAGTTATTGAATTTATTGTGCTTTGGTTTATCTTGCGAACCCCGAACCCCGAACCCCGAACCCCGAACCCCGAACCCCGAACCCCATACCACTAAAAGACTAGTCGCTTACTTGCCTATTTTTTGTATTATGAGTTAATGATTAACAGCGGGCATAGATATGGATATTTTTACAGCTGAACACATCCCCCCTTTAATTTCGCTTTTACTCATTTTACTGGCGGGGTTTACTTCGTTTGTATCGGCGGCTTTTGGTGCGGGCGGTGGTTTAATGCTGTTGGTGGTAATGGCGTCGGTTATGCCTATGGCGGTGGTGGTGCCGGTTCATGGTTTAGTGCAGTTGGGCTCTAATGCCAATCGGTTGTTGTTAAGTATTGCCCATCTTGATAAGCCGATGTTGTTGTATTTTACTCTGGGTGGATTAATTGGCGCGGGGCTATCAAGCCAAGTAGTAAGCGATATTAACCTTGATAGCATGAAGCTGTTTGTGGCTTTATTTGTGATTTATTTATTGTGGGGAACAATTCCTGAATTTAATAAAGACTCACGATTAGGGCGCTTACTAGCGGGCTTAATAACCGCATTTATCTCGACTTTTGTCGGAGCAAGTGGGCCTTTGGTAGCGAGTTATTTACATATTAATCATTACGATAAGCTTAAATTTACCGCGACTTTTTCAAGTATTATGACCTTGCAGCATAGTTTAAAAGCCGTTGTTTATGCGGGGCTTGGCTTTAGCTTTTGGCAATGGTTGCCGTTAACACTAGCGATGATTTTAAGCGGAGCCATTGGCACATGGTTAGGGATTAAGTTACTTAAGCAGTTATCGGTGGCGCGTTTTAGGGTTATTTTTAAAGTTATTTTAACCCTGCTTGCCATACAGCTTGCATGGCAAGGGATGAATGTAATGCTTATTTAATAGCGGCTTTTATTGGTTTGTCGCCATCAAATACTTCAAATATGCAGCGATTGCTGCCTTGCTCTGTGGCAATAGTAAATAGAACATGGGCTACATTTTCACGGCTAATGATTGCTTTATCGCGATCTTTGGGACGTTCGGTAGAAATAAGTTTTGAGGTATTCTCATTTGTGAGTGAGCCTGGACGTACAATCGTATAATTGAGCCCGCTATTAATTAAATGCCTATCTGCCATATGCTTAGCTACTAAATAGGGTTTTAAATCGCTTTGAATTGCATCTGGATCGTCAGCACCAATAGAGCTCACCATTGTAAAGTGCTTAGCGGCATGCTCTTTTGCGTAATTAATGGCTTTGGTGGCGGCCCATAAATCAATAAGTAAGGTTTTATCTGCGCCGGTTTTCCCGCCTGAACCTGCGGCAAAAATGATATGGTCGCAACCGTGCAGCGCATCGCTAAAATCATTTTCTAAATCTTGCTCTACGATTGTTAAATAGTCGCTATTTAAGTCATCTAATTTACTTTTGTCACGCACTAAAGCCACTACAGGATGTTGGTGTTCAAGCAATAGTTGGGTGGTTAGTTTACCAATCTGCCCACTGGCACCAATTACTAATGTTTTACTCATCACATACTCCTTATTTTATAAGACAAAACAGCCGACTTAAACTTTATCTACTGTACTAAAGAGCTGGGGGTAATAATTTGTTTTTAAAGTATAGGTTTATTTTTTAGTGTGAGCAGTGTGATCTGCCTTTTAAATTTTATTGCGAATAAGGTCACGAACAATAAAACGTCCTGGGTGAATTGCTTGGCTTACACGCTCGCTTAGTGGGCGAGGTTCATTGTTTAAACTACTAATTAAGTGCTCGGCAGATAGCGGTGCACTGCATAATGCTCGCGCACCAAAGCCGGTAAAAATATGTAGGCCCTGTTGTGGTTTTTCTAACGGCTGATATTGATAGCGCTTGCCTAAACGTAAATTAGCAAATGCATGTGTATAATCAGTTTGCTCCACCCATTCACCAGCCATAGGTAAGTGGTCAATAAAACTACAGCGAACAGCGGCTTTGGCTGAGCTAATATCGCCTAAGCTAGTGGCAAATTCAGTGTTGTTATAAAAACTCAGTAATTGTTCACGGTTAGTGTGGTTGTCTTGCTCGGTCACTTCACGGCTCTTACTATTTTTTTCAAAGGTGGCGCCCATACAATGATGATCTAAATAAGCGGGAGTAAAATAGCCTTTGTGACACAACACAGTATTAAGTTTACGTGATTGCTCGCTTGCCTGAACATGTGACACTTGGCCGCGAACGCCAACAATGGGAAGTGTTTTGGTTTGCGTAAATGAATCACTGTGCTCACCAGTACAAATAATCACATCGCTAAAGGGGCCAAATGTTTTCTTTTGCGTGGTTAAGTACCAACCATCGGGTTGTTTATTAAATTGCTCAATATGGCAGTTAAATAGGCTTTCAAACGAATTTAATTGTTGTGCGGCATCTAACATTGCACAGACTAGCTGCGGGGGATTAACCCAGCCGCCTTGTTCAAAAAACACCCCTGAGTAACCTGTTTTAACCCCAGCGATAGCATCACCCTCATTAGCAGTCACATTTCGCATAAGCTGCTCTGGCCACAGTTGTTTATCTGCGAGGTTTTGATGGCGATCTGCCAATGGCTGTTTTACTGCATGTTGTAGTACACCACACCACTGGTGATCAAACAAAAAGCCATTGTTGATTAATTGATTATAAAGTCGCTTCGCGTATAAAAAACTATGGGCAAATAATTCACTATGTGGCGAGTTTTTTGCCTGTAAGTGCGGATACACAGCCCCTTGTACATTGTGCGATGCCCCCATTGCGGGCTTTTTATCTTGGCAAAATAAGTGGCTTTTTATCCCACGCTTTGCGAGGCTATAAAGGATACAACTGCTCGCTATACCACCGCCAATAATAGCCACACTTGAAAGCGGTGAGGGGTGATGCTCAAAATAGGCGGGGGCTGATTGTTTTGGGTTGGCTTGAGCAAGTGTGCCAATTAGCATCTCACGCTTTCGGCCAAAACCTTTGGCCTTTTGCATGCTAAAGCCTGCCTCGTTTAGTCCTCTGCGCACAAAGCCCGCAGCGGTAAATGTGGCTAATGTGGCATTGCTTCTGGAAATATCGACCATGGCGTTAAATACACTTTGCTGCCACATGTCGGGGTTTTTACTTGGCGCAAAGCCATCTAAAAACCACGCATCAACCAGCCCACTTTGTGGGTAGCTCATGCTATTAATACATTCCAGTACGTCGCCAAAGTAGAGGTCGAGGATTACACGGCCATTGGCAAATTCAAGTCGGTGGCAGCCATTTAAATTAATCGGGTAGTGGGTAACGAGTTGGTCGCTTAAATGGCTTAAACTAGGCCAAGCTTGCAAGGCTTGTTTTAAATCATTTACGCTAAGTGGATATTTTTCAAAAGAAATAAAATGTAATCGCTGCACTTTATTTGGTTGTTCATTTTGAACTTGTAGGCACTGTAAGTGGTCAGAAAACTGCAGCCATGTATTTAAAAAGTTAAGCCCAGTACCAAAACCGGTTTCGGCGATAACAAAGTGTTCACGGTCATGATTTTGTAACCGTGTATCTATACTGTTTTGTTGATAAAACACATAATGCGATTCAGCAAGGCCGTCGTCATTAGAAAAATAAACATCGTCAAAGTCATTGGCAACTGGTGTGCCTAAGTCGTTAAAGTGTATATGGGCGTTTTTTATCATGACCAATTCAATTTATAGATAATTTTTTAATTATTTTACGTGTTTTCTTTGAAATAGTCTGGCGTTATTTATAAGCTGTAGCTTCAGAGTACAAGTGTACGCTAGAAAGCTGACCACTTAGATGATTAAATTCGCGTAAAATAGAACACAATTAAGTATTAAGCTAAGGGAATTACCCATGAGAAGAGCCGTAATAACAGGCATCGGTGTTGTATCAAGCATCGGCAATAATAAACAAGAAGTATTAGAGTCACTAAAAGCGGGTAAAAGTGGTATTGCTTTTAATCAAGAATTTGCTGATTACAAATTGCGTAGCAATGTATCAGGTAAAATTGATATTGATGTTAAAGAGCATGTTGATCGTAAAGCAATGCGCTTTATGGGCGATGCGGCGGCTTACTCTTATATTTCAATGGCGCAAGCGATTGAAGATGCGGGTCTTAGCGACGAGCAAGTATCAAACGAGCGTACTGGTTTATTAGTTGGCTCTGGTGGTGGTTCATCAAAATGGCAAGTAGAAGCGGCTGATATTCTTCGTGAAAAAGGCGTTAAGCGCGTTGGCCCTTACATGGTGCCACGTACTATGGCAAGTACCACCTCTGCATGTTTAGCAACGCCGTTTAAAATTAAAGGTGTTAACTATTCAATTAGTTCTGCGTGTGCGACTTCTGCGCATTGTATTGGCCACGCGGTGGAACAAATTCAATTAGGCAAACAAGACGTTATTTTTGCAGGCGGCGGTGAAGAGCTTCACTGGACGTTAGCAATGGAATTTGACGCTATGGGTGCGCTTTCTACTAAATACAACGACACACCTGAAAAAGCATCACGTACTTATGATGCAAACCGCGATGGTTTTGTAATTTCAGCCGGTGGCGGTATTGTGGTTGTTGAAGAACTTGAACATGCACTTGCTCGTGGCGCGCATATTTACGCTGAAATTACCGGTTACGGCGCAACCTCAGATGGTTACGACATGGTTGCACCATCGGGTGAAGGTGCGGCACGTTGTATGCGCCAAGCTATGCAAAACGTTGACAGCATTGATTACTTAAATACCCACGGTACATCTACACCAGTAGGTGATGTTAAAGAGCTAGGCGCTATTCAAGAAGTATTTGGTGGTAACTCACCAATGATCAGTGCCACTAAAGCAATGACAGGCCATGCATTGGGTGCGGCTGGCGTACACGAAGCTATCTTTTCATTACTCATGCTTGAGCACGGTTTTGTTGCGCCATCTATCAATATTGATGAGTTAGATGAACAAGCGGCAGGCTTGAATATTGTGACTGAAGCAAAAGACGTTGAACTAAACACGGTTATGTCTAACAGCTTTGGTTTTGGCGGTACTAATGCCACGCTAGTAATGAGCAAATACAAAGGTTAAGTTAATCGTTAACTATTTTAAAGCCGAGCAAAATGCTCGGCTTTTTCGTTTGTGCTAATAGGGGGTTGTTCGTTACAATAGCGCCTCATTTCGCCAAACGGACTCACAATGAAAATTCTTGCCGATCAAAATATGCCTTTAGTTGAGCAATTCTTTAAAGATATGGGTGAGGTTGAACGATTTGATGGCAGGCAATTAACCCCTGAACAACTTATCGATGTTGATGTACTGCTTACCCGCTCAGTTACTCAAGTTAACAGTGAACTATTAGCACAGGCGAATAAACTAAGCTTTGTAGGTACCGCCACGATTGGTGTTGATCATATTGATACTGATTTGCTCAGTGCTAACAATATCGGCTTTACCAGTGCGCCTGGCTGTAATGCCATTGCCGTAGCTGAGTATGTAATAAGTAGCTTATTTGCATTAAGCCAAGAAAATGCCAGTCCGTTAAGTGGTAAAACAATCGGTATTGTGGGTGTAGGTAATATTGGCAGTTGTTTAGCGCAAAAGTTAAAAGCACTGAACGTTAATTTACTATTGTGCGATCCAATTAAGCATGAGCAAGGGCTATTAACCGAGCATGTTGAGCTTGATGAGCTATTAGCGCAGTCAGATATTGTTACTTTTCATGTGCCGTTGATTAAAACGGGTAGGCACAAAACCCTGCACATGCTTGATAAAACACGCTTAACTAAACTTAAATCTGGGTTAACGTTAATAAACGCCAGCCGAGGTGATGTAATTGACAATCAAGCCTTACTTGAAGTGATGCAAGCCGGAGCAGAACTCGATTTAGTGCTGGATGTTTGGGAAAATGAACCTAATATTTTAACTGAATTACTGGAGCACGTGCGCTATGCCAGTGTTCACATTGCAGGGCATACCCTTGAAGGTAAAGCGCGAGGTACACAAATGTTGTACCAGCGCTTATGTGAGCTCAAAGGGGTTAACGCAATAAAATCGCTTGATGATTTTTTACCGCCTCCTGCGATTAAAAAAGTCACCCTAGAAAGCAGTTTTAGCGAAACAGATATAGCCCGTTTAGTGCATTTAGTTTATGACGTACGCCGTGATGATGGCATTTTACTACGTCACTTGGCCGATGAAGGCTTTGACAGCTTACGAAAAAACTACCCAACCCGCCGTGAGTTTAGCACTGTGATGGTTGAAGGTGATAACACCGAGCTTGCTGCACTCGCCCAGCTTGGCTTTACCACAGTAAACTAATTTAATTAGCGCGGTTGTTTTAACCGTGCTTACAGAGGATGAAATATGTCGCAAAAATATAACGTTGCCGTACTCGGCGCTACCGGCCTTGTTGGTCGTCAAATCATTGAAACTTTGGAAGATCGTAAATTTCCGGTCGATCAGCTGTTTTTATTAGCAAGCAGCCGAAGTGCCGGCGAAGATATAAAGTTTCGTGGTGAGAGCATAGAAGTACGCGATGTTGAAGGCTTTGACTTTAGCCAAGCGCATATCGGCTTATTTTCTGCTGGTGGCAGTGTATCTGAAAAGTACGCGCCAATTGCTGCAGACGCAGGCTGTATTGTTATTGATAATACCTCACATTTTAGAAATGACTTTGAAGTACCGCTAATTGTGCCAGAAGTGAATGCAGCGAGTTTAGCTGATTTTAGAAACCGTAATATAATCGCTAATCCTAATTGTTCAACTATTCAAATGATGCTTGCGCTTAAACCTATTTATGATGCCTACGGTATTGATCGTATTAACGTTTCAACCTACCAAGCAGTGTCGGGTGCAGGTAAGGAAGCGGTTGATGAATTGGCAAAACAAACTGCAAATTTAATGAATGCACGCCCAATGGAAAACGACATTTTTCCTAAGCAAATTGCGTTTAATGTTATTCCGCAAATCGATAGCTTTGAAGATAATGGCTACACACGCGAAGAAATGAAAATGGTAAACGAAACGCATAAAATTTTAGGCGATACCACCATTGCAGTAAACCCGACTTGTGTTCGTGTACCGGTGTTTTTCGGTCATTCTGAGTCAATCAATATAGAAACGCGTATGCCTTATGACTTTGAGCATGTTAAGCAACTATTGGGCGATGCCCCTGGTATTGAGCTAATTGATGATGCGGGTGATTACCCAACAGCTGTCTCTGATGCCAGTGGTAACGACACTGTTTACATTGGCCGTTTACGTGCCGATATTTCACACCCACATGGATTAAATATGTGGGTAGTAAGTGATAACACCCGTAAAGGGGCAGCAACCAACAGTGTGCAAATAGCAGAAGAACTGATTGCTAATTATATGTAATTAGCCTGAATACAGTGATAATCCAATAAACGGCAAACCAAAGTGGTTTGCCGTTTTTTTTGTGCTTTAATTGCCATTTTTTTGCCACTTATAAACAACAGTAGTGTAAACACTTTGATAAACAACATAAAAATATTTTTATCTTGATGTTTAAGGTATTTATTTTCAATGCGTTGCGATGGATATTATGGCTTAACTGGTTTATAGTTTGTAACTGGAATAGAGCTTGCAATAAAAATAGATTGTAATAAAAATGTGCGTTAGCCACGTGGTTAACAACGGCAAGAATAATCAATGTTTAAGCGCCAATTGAAAGCGCTGTGTTAACATTTAAACATTAAAGGATCAGCATGCGCGGTTTCGTTTCACTTATTATATTAGCGTCTGCACTGATGGTAACGACTGTTTACTCTCAAGACAGTACTCAATTAAGAGGGCCCAAAGGCGCAGATTACGGCGCACAGGGGCGTTCTATTGGGCCAATAAAACCAACCGATACACTTTGGCGCATTGCCGTTAAGGTTCGTCCCGATAATTCAGTTAGCATTTACCAAGTTATGCAGGCCTTGTATAACAAAAACCCCAACTCATTTTTAGAACAAAATTTAAATCACATGCGAAGCGGTTCTTATTTAAAGATACCTACTTTGGCAGAAATTAGACGAGTAAACCCGCAATTAGCTAAGCAACGCTCTGAGCAAGATGATGACCTGTGGGAAAAAAAGAAAAATGGTACGCTTACTCAAGCAGAAATTAATTCAGCACAAACACAAGTCACGCAAGCTCGCAAAGCTGATGTTGATGAAGCTAAAAAAGAGTTACAACAAGAATTAAAAGCGATAAAAACAGACCAAGGTAATAAATTAGTTGAGCTTCAGCAGCAGTTTAAAAGTTCAGTTAGCAACGTAGAAGAGATCTTAGTTGAAAACAACAACCTAAAAAAACAGCTTACAGGTATTTCAAACGAGTTAGAAAACGTTCGCTTACAGCTTGGTCAAGACAGTGAAATACAGCAACAGTTAAAAGAATTAATCCTTAAGCAAAATGAGATTATTGCGCAGCAAAAATTAAAAGAGGTAGAGCAAGAGAGTGAATTTAGCTTTGCCGCGCTACTTTCGAATCCTTTAGTGCTGATTTTATTAATGACCATTCCGGCTTTATTGATCATTTTTGCCGTTGTTATGTGGTTGCGTAAGCGAAGTAATAATCAAGAGCCTGAAAGTGACGATGATGAGTTTATTCCACAAGCACCTGCTTTTACTGATCCGATAGATGAAGTGCCAGAGCCCACTCTTGATGAAGCGCCAGCCCCCGATCCACTTGATGATATAAGTGTGCAACTAGACGATAACATGGATGACGTGTTACTCGATGATGATGTTGATTTAAACGATGATCTCGACGACGACAGTCTTCTAGATCAAGATGAGTTAGAAAGCCTACTCAGTGATGATGTTGTTTTTGAAGACGAAAATACCGAAGACGATGAACTTGATGTTTTCATGCAACAAGACTTTGATAGCTCAGATGAAGATGAAACGGGCGATACAATTAATCTTGACGAATCGGATGATATTTTAAGTTCAGATGACTTAGATAGCCTGTTTGACGAAGAAGACGACGATGCTCTGCCAGATGAACCTAAAGGTGAATCGAATGATGATATGGCAGCACTTAGTGAAGAACTTGCTGAAGAGGGCGAAGACTTTAACATTGACGACTTGCTTGATGAGAATAATGAACAAGCAGATGATGTAACAGCACAAGCTGATGATGGCGAGTTTGATATAGACAGTTTACTCGATGCTGAGCAACCAGCTACTGAAGATCAGAGCGAAGAGCCAGATATCGACAGCTTAGTTGATGAAGATGACGAGTTTGATATTGATGACTTGCTCGATGCTGAGCAACCGGCTACTGAAGATCAAAGCGTAGAGCCAGATATCGACAGCTTAGTTGAAGAGGGCGACGAGTTTGATATTGACGACTTGCTCGATGCTGAGCAACCAGCTACTGAAGCTCAAACTGAAGAGCCTGATATCGACAGCTTAGTTGAAGAAGACGATGAAGTTGATATTGATGAATTGCTCGATGCTGAGCAACCAACTACTGAAGCTCAAATTGAAGAGCCAGATATCGACAGCTTAGTTGATGAAGACGATGAAGTTGATATTGATGAATTGCTCGATGCTGAGCAACCAACTACTGAAGCTCAAACTGAAGAGCCTGATATCGACAGCTTAGTTGAAGAAGATGATGAAGTTGATATTGATGGTTTGCTCGACGCTGAGCAACCAACTACTGAAGCTCAAACTGAAGAGCCAGACATCGACAGCTTAGTTGAAGAAGACGATGAAGTTGATATTGATGAATTGCTCGATGCTGAGCAACCGTCTACTGAAGCTCAAACTGAAGAGCCAGATATCGACAGCTTAGTTGAAGAAGACGATGAAGTTGATATTGATGAATTGCTCGATGCTGAGCAACCAACTACTACTGAAGCTCAAATTGAAGAGCCAGATATCGACAGCTTAGTTGAAGAAGACGAAGTAGATATTGACGATGTACTAGATACTGAGCAACCTGAAAGTGATGTTCATGATTCTGAAATAGATCATGCATTGGCGGACTCAATTGAAGATTTAACTGACGCGCAAGAAGAGTTAAATAGTGAAGATGTAGAATCTATCGCTTCATCTTTTGCTGAGCCTGAGCCTGAGCCTGAGCCTGAGCCTGAGCCTGAGCCTGAGCCTGAGCCTGAGGTAGAGCCAGAAATTGAAGCTGAGCCTGAACTTGAAGTAGAGCCTGAAATTGAAGTAGAGTCAGAGCCTGAAGTTGCAGCTGAGTCAGAAACTGCAGCTGAGCCTGAACTTGATGTTGAATCAGAAGATGATTTTACCGATACGTCTTCTAATTTACTCGATCCAGAAGACGCGCTTGATGAGTACAATGATGAAAACCTCGATAGCGTTGATGAGCTACTGAGCGAGTTAGAACAAACAAGTGATGATTATGTAGAAGCACCTGATTGGTCAGTTGATGGCTTAGACGAGCAATCTGAACCAGAAGCAGAGCCTGAGCTTGAAGCCGAGCCTGAACTTGAATCAGAGCCAGAGCTTGAAGCAGAGCCTGAACTTGAAGTCGAGCCTGAATTTGAAGCCGAGTCTGAACTTGAAGTAGAGCCAGAACTTGAAGTAGAGCCAGAACTTGAAGCCGAACCAGAGCTTGAAGCAGAGCCTGAACTTGAAGCCGAGCCTGAGCTTGAAGTCGAGCCTGAGCTTGAAGTCGAGCCTGAGCTTGAAGTCGAGCCTGAGCTTGAAGGCGAGCCAGAACTTGAAGTCGAGCCTGAGCTTGAAGTAGAGCCTGAACTTGAAGCAGAGCCTGAACTGGAAGCAGAGCCTGAACTTGAAGTAGAGCCTGAACTTGAAGCTGAGCCTGAACTTGAAGCAGAGCCTGAACTTGAAGTAGAGCCTGAACTTGAAGTAGAGCCTGAGCTTGAAGCCGAACCAGAACTTGAAGCCGAGCCTGAGCTTGAAGCAGAGTCTGAGCTTGAAGTCGAGCCAGAGCTTGAAGCAGAGCCTGAACATGAAGTCGAGCCTGAGCTTGAAGTAGAGCCTGAACTTGAAGCAGAGTCTGAGCTTGAAGTCGAGCCTGAGCTTGAAGCCGAGCCTGAACTGGAAGCAGAGCCTGAGCTTGAAGTAGAGCCAGAACTTGAAGCAGAGCCTGATGTTGGATCAGAAGATGATTTTACCGATACGTCTTCTACTTTACTCGACCCAGAAGATGCGCTTGACGAATACAACGATGAAAACTTCAAAAGTGTCGATGATCTTTTAAGTGAGCTTGAGCAAACAGGCGATGAGGATGAACAAGTACCTGATTGGTCAATGGATGACTTAGACGATGATCTTGATGAAGAGGAAATTGATTTAGGCGATGATCCGCTTGCTGGCGATATCCAAAGCAACGATTTATCGTCAGAAGACGATGAGCTATATGAGCCTGAAATAATCACCCCAAGTGAAGAACTTGAGGAGTATCCTGAGTTAGAGCTGGATGATGAACTGCCTTTATCTGATGAGGAACAACAATCTTTAACACCACAAGAGCTACAAGGTGATAATTTAGATGGTGATGCCTCAGGCATGTCTCCCAGTCAAGCAGAGCAAGATCTTGCTAATGCTCTATCAGCAGGTAACGATCTCGATAGCCTAGAAGATGACTTTGATGATGAGCTGTTACTTAACAACGAGTTTTCAGAGTTAGATATAGAGCAAGCTTTAGATAATGATATTTCAGAGTCTGCAGATCTGACTGAACAAGCTTCAGATGAGCAAGTTGTTAGCTCTAATGATAATTTTGACGATGATCAACTTGATGCGTTAACAGAGTCAGCTGAATTTACCGATCAGCAAACAAATGCTGATCGTGAAGCTGATTTAACGCAAACGTCAGTACCATCAGAATCAGAAATGATTTCAGATGATGAGCTAGATGATGAGTTCATGGCTGATTTAACACAAACAGATTTTGATTCATTACTGAATGAGTTGGCTGAACCTGATGATGTTGATTTAAGCGATAGCAGTGAATTCGATGTTGATTTTAATAGCTTACTTAATGAAGATTTAGCTGATGATAAAGCACCATCGTTGCAAGAGCCCATTGAGCAATCTGAGGTTACTGAGCCATTAGATCAAGATGACTTTGTTGATATTGATGCATTACTAGAGCAAAGTGATGATGCGGATACAGATCACGAACCTTACACCGACGTCGATATGGATGTTGGTTTGGGTGACTACGATTCACTACTTGCTGGTGATAACCCTATGGATGTTGATACTCAAAGTGGTGGTTACTCGGCAAAGCTTGATCTTGCTCACGCATATATAGAGATCGATGATGCTGACTCGGCAGTTAAAATTTTAGATGAGATTATTAATAATGGCCCAGACGATGTGCAAGAAGAAGCACAAAATCTAAAAGCTAAGCTGAAAAACTAACAATAGCTAATCCTGAAAAGGATATCTAAGCTGTAAAACCCGTTATTGGCTAACACTAATAACGGGTTTTTTGTATCGCATAGTTAGGAACCTTAGTTCGCTGCTTTTATTGGAACGCCATATAGCATAAAATGCAGCGTCGATTAGCACAGTAGGTAAAGCAGTAATTATGCGAGTAGCACTTGGAGTAGAATACAACGGCGCGCGTTACAGTGGTTGGCAGCGTCAATCTCATGTAAATAGCGTACAACAAGAAGTAGAAAAAGCGTTGTCGCGCATTTGTAATCATCCGGTTGAAATTGTATGTGCAGGGCGCACCGATGCCGGCGTGCATGGCACTGGTCAAGTTGTGCATTTTGATACCCATGCTGAGCGTGAAATGGTGGCCTTTACATTAGGCATGAATACCTTATTACCAAAAGACATTGCTATTCGTTTTGCCCAGCCTGTGGTTGAAGACTTTCATGCTCGCTTTAGTGCAACTGCTCGTCGTTATCGTTATGTGATTTATAATTATGCGTTTCGTGGTGCGGTATTAAATGAAGGTGTTACCCACTTTCATCATCCTTTAGATGAAGTGAAAATGCAGCAGGCTTGCCAATATTTATTAGGTGAGCACGATTTCACATCGTTTAGAGCGCTTCACTGCCAAGCTAATACGGCAACGCGAACGATTCATCATTTATCGGTACAGCGCCAAGGTGCTTATGTCATTATTGACATTAAAGCCAATGCGTTTTTACACCATATGGTACGTAATATTACCGGGTGTTTAATGGATATCGGTTTACATAAACATGAACCAATTTGGTTAAAAGAGTTGCTAGATGTTAAAGAGCGTGCCAAAGCGAGCGCCACAGCAAAAGCGGCGGGTTTATATTTAGTAGATGTTGATTACCCAGAACACTTTAATATTCCTAGAACGCCGTTGGGGCCATTGTTTTTAGCCGATACCGATATTTAAAAGGTAATCAGGTGGTTATTTTTATACGCTATTATTCGTAGGGCTAACTACTAAGACCAGTTTTTTATACCTTGATAGCGTAATTCATGTTTTAATTGGAAAAATTTGTTTGCATGGTTAACATGTAGACTCGCGACACAGAACAGCATTAAGAGAGTTGCAAATGAGTTGGCTAGAAAAAATCTTACCAAAAACGACTAAATCTTCAGGTCGTAAAGAAATTCCAGAAGGTGTATGGGCTAAATGTACGTCATGTGATTCAATTTTATATAAAGCAGAATTAGAAAAATCACTAAATGTATGCCCTAAGTGCGACCATCATATGCGTGTTAGTGGTCGTAAGCGTCTTGAACAATTTTTAGATGACGGTGACCGTCATGAATTAGGCGCTCAACACGAACCTAAAGATGTGCTTAAATTTAGAGACTCTAAAAAATACTCAGATCGTATTAATGCAGCTCAAAAGTCAAGCGGTGAAAAAGACGCACTGGTTGCAATGAAAGGGAACTTAAAAGGTATTCCGGTTGCTGCAGTTGCATTTGAATTCTCATTTATGGGTGGCTCAATGGCATCGGTTGTAGGTGCTCGCTTTGTTGACGCGGTTGACCAATGTTTAGAGCATAATATGCCGCTGATTTGTTTTTCTGCATCGGGCGGTGCACGTATGCAAGAGGCGCTAATGTCACTTATGCAAATGGCTAAAACCAGTGCTGCACTTGCTAAAATGACCGAAAAAGGCCTACCGTTCATCTCGGTAATGACTGACCCAACAATGGGTGGTGTATCAGCATCATTGGCAATGCTTGGTGATATTAATGTTGCAGAGCCTAAAGCTTTGATTGGTTTTGCAGGTCCGCGTGTTATTGAACAAACCGTGCGTGAAACACTGCCTGAGGGTTTCCAACGCAGTGAGTTTTTATTAGAGCACGGCGCAATCGACATGATTATTGACCGTCGAGAAATGCGCGATACGCTAGCACGTATCTTAGCAAAGTTTATGAACTTGCCTTCTACGGAACAAGAGCATAGAGTAGCGTAAATTTCAGCTTTACTGATTACATGCTATGACAAAAACAATTCCTAGCCAATCATCAAGCCTTGATGATTGGCTTTGTTATTTAGAGAGTGTTCACCCTGCTAATATAGAAATGGGCTTAGAGCGCGTTGCTCGTGTTGCTAACAACATAGAGCTTTTAACTTCCTCAAGTAAAATCATTCTTATTGCAGGCACCAATGGCAAAGGAACAACAGCACGTTGTTTAGAGTCATTATTATTAGCCCAGGGTTATTGTGTTGGCACCTATGCTTCACCTCATTTAGTTCGCTATAACGAACGTGTACGCGTTAATGGGGCAGAGCTTGACGATCAATACCATGTCGATGCGTTTAATTTACTAGAGCAAGGGCGTGGTGACACACCATTAACCTATTTTGAATATGGTACCTTAGGCGCGTTGGCTATATTTAAACGCTTAGAAGTTGACTACGTGTTGTTAGAGGTCGGTTTGGGCGGGCGTTTTGACGCGACCAATATTGTTACCCCATTTGCTAGTGTGATCACCACCATCGATTTAGATCATAAAGAATATTTAGGTGATACCCGTGAGCTGGTGGCTTATGACAAGGCGGGAATTTTTAGAGAGAGTACTCCGGCAATTATTGGGGATTTAAATATTCCGCATACAATGACCGATTATGGCAAAGAAATTAACGCTAATATGGTGTTATCGGGTAGTGACTTTATTTTTAAAGAGCATGAGCAAAGTTTTAGTTGGCAATTTAAAACACATAATCTCGATTTACCTAAACCGGCCATCCCGTGTCAAAATGTGGCCACTGCGTTAACGACATTGTCGGTGCTAGATTTATTACCAAGTGATGAAGTGATAACTCAGTGCATAGCCAACTTAGTGGTAGAAGGGCGCTTTCAACAATTAAGTGAGTCGCCATTAGTGTACACAGATGTGGCACATAACCCTGAATCGGCACGTTATTTAGCAACTAAGTTAGCAAGCTATAAAGATAAAGGCTTTAAAATTCATGCATTAGCCGCTATGCTTGCTGATAAAGATAAAGTCGGTGTGCTTAAAGAAGTGGCTGATGTAGTCGATGAATGGTCGTTGGCTAGCTTAGATGGCCCGCGAGGGGATAGTGCAGCTCATCTTCAACAGGCGCTTTCAAGTATACCCAATAGTCATTTTAAACAGGGTTATAGCAACGTAGAGGTAGCATTGGATGCTATTTTGCCAAGCCAGCCAAGTAATACACTATTGATTGTATTTGGCTCATTTTTTACCGTGGCTGGCGCTATTCATTACTTTAAAAAATAGAGAGGATGTCGGTGAACTCAGGTTTTATTAATCGCTTAGTCGGAACAAGTATTGTGGTGATCGCAGCAATTGTGTTTATTCCCAATATACTCGATGGTGAAAAAGTGCACTATAAAGAAGGCTTTAAAGCGATTCCAGAACGCTCTGAGTTCAAGACCATTGATTTACAAGAATCAATTGATCAGCAAGTGGCAAATGCAGAACCATTAAAAGAGGATGAAATTGAAAATATTCAGCCTGATGATGCTGCATTTGAGCAACAAAACAGCTCTGCTGAAACTGACGTTACTGCACAGCCAGCAATGGTTGAAGCGGTCATAGCCGATACAAAGCAAGGCACAGTCACTACCGAGCAAAATAACGCTACGCGTAATACCAATGAAAACTTAACAAGTATGGCGTATGTCATTCAGCTTGGTAGTTTTTCTCATGCGGCAAATGTAAAAGCGTTGCAAGCAAAGCTAAAAACGAAAGGTTTTAAAAGCTTTACTAGGCCAATTAAAACGCCAAATGGTACGTTAACTAAAGTATTTGTAGGGCCGTCATTAAGTAAAAATGAGCTGCAGTCCCAACTTCCCGCGCTGAAAGAACTAACTAAACTAAACGGTAAAGTTACTCAATTTGAAGTGGCAAAATAACTGAGTTGCTAATAGGTGGGTGTGCTTATAACTTAATATTGCACATTTACCTAACTTATACTCCATAAGTTAAGACTAGATCTCTACCTACTTTTAGCCTGTATATTTCACACTATTTTTTATCTAAAAACTGCATGTTTTTACTCACCTGCAATCTCACGCTTAAACTTGCATCACTGGGAGGTTTAGGTATAGAATGCGCCCAAAATTAGCGACTAATTGGTTCTTATGATCTGGGTTGATTACGCCATTATTGGCATTATTGCACTCTCTACCATCATCGGTTTAATACGCGGCTTTGTTAAAGAAGCTATGTCATTAGCGGTATGGGCAGGGGCTTTCATCATCTCCAGCTTATTTTATCAATATTTAGCTTCCTTCCTAACATCCATTTCTGAACCCCTTTTAAGAAATGCAGCGGCCATTGCCATATTATTCTTTGCGACGCTATTGTTAGGCGGTTTACTAAACTATATTTTAGGTGAGCTTGTACAGCGAACCGGATTATCCGGCACAGACCGTGTTTTTGGTGTGGTGTTTGGTGCTCTTCGAGGCGTGTTGGTCGTGAGCGCGTTACTCTTCTTTCTTGATGCTTTTACTGGTGCGCCAAATACGCATTGGTGGGGCAACTCTATTTTGATTCCAGAATTTGGCTTTGTAGTTGAATGGTTCTTTTCGTACCTAGAAAACAACTCGAGCTTTTTAAATTCAGTAAACCGTTAATCGGCGAGGATAAATTACATGTGTGGTATCGTTGGAATAGTCGGAACATCGCCAGTTAATCAGGCGATTTATGATGGCTTAACCGTTTTGCAACACCGTGGCCAAGATGCTGCGGGTATCATAACTATTGAGAACAATACATTTAGCTTGCGCAAAGCAAATGGCCTAGTGAAAGATGTATTTCACACTCGTCATATGAAACGTTTGCAAGGCAACATTGGCATTGGCCATGTGCGCTACCCAACAGCGGGTTCTTCAAGCTCGTCAGAGGCTCAGCCGTTTTACGTGAACTCTCCTTTTGGTATAGCACTTGCCCATAATGGTAACTTAACCAATGCAGAGTCGTTAAAAGAGCAGTTATTTTCAGAGGCACGTCGCCATGTTAATACTACCTCTGATTCTGAGATTTTACTTAACATCATGGCACATGAGCTAAGTAAGCCAGACAAACTAAAATTAGACCCTGAAGATATTTTTACAGCGGTTACTGAAGTTAACAATAAAGTGACGGGTGGTTATGCAACTATAGCTATGATTATCGGTCATGGTATTGTGGCGTTTCGCGATCCAAATGGTATCCGTCCTTTAGTATTTGGTAAACGTGAATCTGCTGCCGGTACTGAATATATGTTTGCATCAGAGAGTGTGGCGTTAAAGCCAGATGGCTTTGAGTTTATTCGTGACGTTGCCCCAGGCGAAGCTATTTACGTGACTGAAAAAGGCGAGTTTCATTCTTTTACCTGTGCAGATAAAGTGTCTTACTCACCATGTATTTTTGAATTTGTTTACTTTGCGCGCCCGGATTCAACCATTGACCGCATGTCGGTTTATGCTGCACGTGTAAATATGGGAACAAAACTAGGCGAGAAAGTAGCACGTGAGTGGGCCGATAAAGACATTGATGTCGTTATTCCTATCCCAGAAACTTCATGTGATATCGCTTTAGAAATGGCACGGGTACTTGATTTACCTTACCGCCAAGGATTTGTTAAAAATCGCTATATTGGCCGTACGTTTATTATGCCAGGCCAAGAGCTACGTAAAAAATCGGTACGTCAAAAACTCAATGCAATTGACCGTGAGTTTAAAGGTAAAAATGTCCTACTTGTTGATGATTCAATTGTACGTGGTACTACCTCAGCACAAATAGTTGAGATGGCACGCGAGTCTGGTGCTAAAAATGTTTACTTTGCGTCAGCTGCACCGGAAATACGCTTTCCAAATGTATACGGCATAGATATGCCATCGGCGGCTGAACTAATTGCACATGGCCGTGAAGTAGAAGATATTAACCAAAGCATTAGTTCTGATGGTTTAATCTTTCAATCATTAAGTGATTTAATTGCTGCAGTTAGCCAAGAAAACCCTGAAATCACTAAGTTTGAAACGTCAGTGTTTGATGGACAATACATTACTGGCGATGTTGATCAAGACTATCTAAATCGTATTGATAAGCTACGTAACGATTCTGCTAAAAGCACCCGCGAAAACGCGATGTCGTCTGGTTTAGAAATACATAACCAAGATGAAAACGAATCTGATTAACCGTGATAATACTGCCTGATAGCATTATCGGCGTTACAAAAAAAGGAGCTTAATCGCTCCTTTTTTGTTTTTCAATTTTTAGGTAAACATAGGGCTGATTATACCGTTGGTCCATAGCATGGCGGTAAGCGCTAAAATAATAACAAGTAGAATTAATCCACAGGTGACAACAGAGCTTGCATAAATAAAGCCGCGCTCCTGCGGAATGTGCATCAAAATAGGGACGCCGGTATACAGTAAATAAACTGAGTAAGCGAGTGCCACTAACCCAACACACACCACAAACCACAACTCAGGCCAAAAGGCAGCCAATGCCGACATAAACACCGGTGTTGCGGTATACGCTGCCAGCTCGATAGTTTGGGTAAAGGTTGGTTTAGCACCAAAAGTAACCGCCATCCAATGCGCTAAGTAGGCCAGTGCAAATACACCGCCAATTAAAGCAACATACATAGCCGCACCAATCATCAGTGCGCTTTCATGGGTTAAAAAAACTGGGTTACCTGTGCCTATACTCCAGCCTAGATAAACCGATGAGTAGTATCCCATTGCTGAGGGAAATAAAGCGATTAGCAAAATGTGCGATAAGCTGTAGGTTAAGCTTTCGTGACGGTTATCAATTGTTTGCCACTCTTCGAGTGGGTGGGCGTATAAGCCCCATAGGTGATTTAGTATCATTGCGTGCTCTCCATAAAAGGATATATTACTGTTTGGTTATAGTTGGTTTGTTTTTTATACAGTCCATTTAGTTATGGTTCAGTAACTAAGCAAAGTCAAGTTATCCACATGCTTGTAATAAGGGCGTGTGTTTATTTTATTCAGGGCGTTATTTCGTGTTAAAATACATAATCGCAATTTATAGCAATGAGTAGTCAGCGTGCCACATAGCCAGCTTTTAGAGCCAATTAACAACTTTTTATTATGCAGTACCCCCGATGAGTGGGTTGAACAGGCGACCAAAAAAGAAAATTTACCCATCATATTAATTGATCATTTAATTTGTGAGCTAAAAGCGGCACAAAGTGCCATGTTTTTAATCCGTAAGTATGCGGTAGATAAAGACAGCAGTGATGCACTGCTTGAGTGGCTAAAACCGTTTGAAACGCTTATTTATAAACGTGAGGGGAACTGGCGTGATTTAGCGGCTAAAAATAAACTGACAAAGTCTATTATTCCTAAATCTAACTCACCTTATGGACAAGACTTAATTGATAAAATGGTGATGTTAATAAAAGAAGAGTTGCATCACTTTTATCAAGTGTTGGAAATTATGGATGAATACGGCGTTGAATATAAAAGTATAACCCCATGTCGTTACGCTAAAGGTATGTTACGTAATGTTAAAACGTTTGAGCCCAATGCATTAGTTGATAAACTTATTGTAGGTGCGTACATAGAAGCGCGCTCATGTGAACGTTTTGCTGCGCTTGCCCCGCATGTAGATAAACGCTTAGGGGACTTTTATATTTCACTGCTTCGCTCAGAGGCTCGCCATTATCAAGATTACTTAACCCTTGCTCAAGAAATTGCTGACTTTGATATTACCGAGCGGGTAAAAGAATTTGCTGAAATAGAAGCGCATCTAATTACATCAGACGATGAAGACTTCAAATTTCATAGCGGCGTACCTATTACTGCTTGCCAACAACCCGCATAATTTACACATAAAGCTGCTACCAGTTAAACAGCAAACTGTTGTAGCAGCTAATTTTAATTAAATTCTTTTTAAATTAGACACATCCAATACCCTCACCTAATATTAGAATAACTATTTAAATTATTTAACTTATTGCTTTGTAATTCATTTTAATAACAAGGTCATACCTTATTTATTATTGGGTGAGAAGATATGCAAGATAAAGAGGGATTATTTGTATTTGCAGCTGAAGAAGAACAAGCAGATACAGAGCTGAAAGCATGGAAAATATTAACCGTTGAGGATGACCTTGATTATCAGAACGCGTTAGTTAATAGCTTAAAAGAATTAAAAGCCAAGGATGGTTATAAATACGAGCTTTTAACAGCAAATTCTGTGCCTGAGGCTGCTCTTGCGCTGAGTATGCATCCAGACATCGCACTCATATTTATAGATGTAGTAATGGAGGAGGATGACTCAGGTCTGCGTTTAGTAAATACTATTCGAGAGGTTATTGGTAACGCAGAAATGCGTATTGTGCTGTTAACAGGCCAACCTGGTTTTGCGCCAGAGAGCGATATCATGAAAGTACTTGATATCGATGAATACTGGAATAAATCAGATATTTCTGCCGAGAAGCTGCAATCAATTGTTAATAGTAACATGCGCACTTGGGAATATATTTCACAAATCAAGTCAGCCAAACAAGGTTTACAGTTGGTACTAGACGCGTCTAGAAGTATTAACGGTAAGCATGACATGGCCTCTTTTTCTTATGCTGTGCTTAAAGAAATTAGTAATATTTTAAAAATAACCGAAGGCGGCGGTATTTTCTGCTCGAGTAATACAAACCCTGGCTCTGAAAGTTTAATACTTTCTACACATGGTTGCTTTAGTGGCACTAAAGGGCAACCTGTGGAACCTAACCTGCCTGCAGAAATGCTGCAAGATTTTAAACAAGCGACCAGAGAGCGTCGTCATATATTCTCAAAAAATCACAGTGTGTTTTTTTTCGAAACGCATACTTTGCAAGGTCAGGATACTGACTACATAACGATTGTAAAATCTGATAACCCTATCAATGAGCAAAATGAATATTTACTTAAAGTATTTAGTGAAAATGTTAGCACGGGATTTGCTAATATTTCGTTGTTGAATCGCTTAACTGAACTTGCTTACACCGACGTATCACTTAACTTGCAAAACCGTAACTGGCTAACCCGTGAAATAAAGAATATGAATGCCCATGAGCGGCTAAAAACGCGATTAGTCATTTTTGATATTTATCAGTTTGATGAAAAAGCGTTTACTTTCGGGAATGACTTTTGTAATAAATTAATGAAGCTAGTTTACCAGAGTATAGTTGATTCTTTTGCTAAGTATGAACCACGCATAGCATTAATTAGTAATAAAACATTTGGCATGCTAGTCAGCGTTGACTTTGATATCTCTGATGCAATTAGTTACTTTCAAAATAAGCAAAAGTTCGAAATTGAACAGGTGAAGCAATATATTGATGTGCGTATATTGGAGTTGAAGTTAAGCGCTGCTTTAAACTTAACACCTGAAAAAGTGATTAGCTTAGCAGAGTCTAGTCTTAACTATACGGTGGCAAACCAAGCAAAGTATATTCAGCATACTGAGGAAAAAACAGATCAGATTACTCGTCGCTATGAGTTGATGGCTGAGCTTAGAACGGCTATAGGTAATAAAAGTTTAGAGGTGGCATTACAACCCAAAATCAGCTTATCAACCTTGAAACCAGCTGGTTTCGAAGCGCTCGCTAGGTGGCAAAGAGCCGATGGTAGTTTTGTTCCCCCCGACGAATTTATAGAATTAGCTGAAACAGCCGGATTAATTAATGAACTAGACCATGTAATTTTTGAGAAAATACTAGAGACTATTAATCAACTTAAAGAGCAAGGCTGCAACTTACCCGTTGCATTTAATGCATCCTCTTATGATTTAGTTGAACCAAGCTACTTTGAACAAATAAAAACTAAAATTGAAGAATACAGTATTTTGCCTTCTATGCTTGAGCTAGAGGTGACAGAGACACAAGCTATAAGCAACTATAGTTTAATTAAAGAAGCGCTTGAGCGGTTCATTGCTTTGGGTATGAAAGTCAGTATTGATGACTTTGGTACAGGGTATTCGTCTTTGGCTCACATTAATGAAATACCGTCTACGTCGATAAAAATAGATCGCTACTTTGTTAGTGACCTTGAGTTTAATGACAATAATCAATACATGATTAAGATGATATTGTCTTTGGCAAAGCAATTTGACTTTTCGGTGATTGCTGAAGGCGTTGAGAATGAATTTGAGGCCCAGTGGTTACAACAGCAGGGGTGTGAAACGGCTCAAGGTTACTACTTTGCTAAGCCATTATTTTTCAAAGATTTAATAGTGTGGCTAAAACAGTTTGAAGTGAGTGCGAATGAATAGCCTTAACAGCTTGCCGGTCGGCTCAAAAAAAAGTGTGCTGATAAAGTCTTTGTTTAGTTTATTTATTACTTTATTTGTTGGCTGGCTTATTTATGAACAAGTATATCAAGAAAAAATAAACACCATAAAAACCAAACAAGATGAAAAGTTAGTACTTATAAGTAGTGATTTTTCCAGAGAGCTCAGCAGTATTAAAAAGCTCACGCTTATACTGGCACAGGGACCCGCATTAAAAAGTGATAAACAAGGCAAACCCTTTCAACAAGAACAAATCAGAGATGAGGTAAATAACTATTTTTTAAATTTCGCCGCTATCTCTAATAATATCTCGCAAATCCGCTGGCTTGATACTCAAGGTCAGGAGCAATACCGTATTAATGTAGTGAATGGTGCAGGCGAAATTGTAGCGCCCGATGGGTTGCAAAATAAGCAAAACCGTTACTACTTTCAAAAAGGGATGCAAATTAGTGCGCCTGATATTTTTGCTACAGAAATAGATTTAAACATAGAACGCAACAAAATTATAAAACCACACCAACCAACAATCCGTGTAACCTACCGTACTAGCGAAGAAAATTACTTTTTAGATGGCCTATTGGTGGTCAATTTTAACTTAGATTATCTATTTAATCAGATCAAAAGCTATAGCCAAGAAAGTACTCATATCAGCATTTTGAATCATGATGGTTTTTGGTTGTTAAATAAAGATTCTCGCTTAGAGTGGGGGTTTATGTATGGTAAGAATGAGCAAACGCTTGCCATTCAAGAACCACGGCTTTGGCAGCAAATTATTGATGGCAAAGTCGAGTATGGTTCGCATTTTTTTAATAATAGTCTTTATACATATAGACGTTTTTCTATTTTTTCGCTACGTGAAAACACAGAAAAGATCAGTAACACCGATAAAGAGTTAATTATTCTTATCAGTAGCCCCGATGAACTTCTATTAAGCGCGCAAAAAGTCGCATTAAAGCTAGCTCTTTTATGCAGCAGCGTACTCTGCTTAGTAAGTTTTGGCTTTATTTATCGTGAGTATAGGTTTCAAAACCAGTTATTAACTCTGTCGCATAAGTTGCATATAGAAAAAGTAGAGCTGGGCATTGTCAATCGAGAGCTTGACGAAACGATTAAACAACAACAAAAATTACAAGAGGGGTTAATTGAAGCGCAAAAATTATCTTCACTCGGGTTGTTAGTTGCTGGTGTTGCCCATGAGATGAATACCCCGATTGGAGGAGCCGTTATTTCGGTTTCTAATGCCGATATGGCATTGAATAAATTAAATGAAGCCATGACGCAAGGGCTAACTAAATCAACCCTAGAAGACACAACTACACGCATTGGAGAGAACTTAGCACTGGCAAAAGTTAACTTAAATAAAACAGCGGTGTTGGTGAAAAACTTTAAAAAAATGGCGATTGACCGCCATAATGATGAGTTTATTGCATGTGATATTGAAAAAATCATTCAAGAGTTATTATTGACATTAAACTCTAGGTTAAAAAGCTCGCCGATAAAAGTGAAAACTATTTTTTCACTTAATAAACAAGTGGTTAGTTTGCCGGGTATCATTTCTCAGGTTGTTGAAAACTTAGTGATCAATGCGCTAAATCACGCTTTTGATGAAAAGCAGGAGGGCGTAATTGAAATAAAAGTTGAACAAGCGACTAATAATAGGGTGAGGCTGAGCGTGTCAGATAATGGTAAAGGTATTAACGCTGAGATAAAGGCAGATATATTTGAACCCTTTTATACTACAGCTAGAGGTAAAGGTAACACGGGTTTAGGTTTATATATGGTTTATCAATGGGTAACTCAAGTTTTAAAAGGGGAGATTTCGTTGCAATCTGATCTAGGCGGTAATGAAGACTACAAAACACAATTTGTTATTTTACTGCCAGAGCTTGCCACAAAAACTCATTACAATTAATTGTTAGGAGCGTTATAAAGGCGTTGAAATTAATTGTTGTGACTCGGGGGTAACCACTAAATATGAACCTTGAGTATACCAATCGCCTAACACAGTGCGAGTTAGGGTTTGGTTATTAACTTCATAGGTATGTACATTAGGGCGGTGAGTATGGCCGTGGATCATATTAGCCACGTTATGCTTAGCAAAGGTCTCTAATACAGCGCTTTGCACTACATCAAGTATTTCTATAGGTTTGTCTGCTTGACTAAGTTTACTTTTTTCACGTGCATCACGGGCTATTTTCTTTCGATACCATAATGGCATAGCAAGCATTAATTTGGGCCACCACCAACCACGACTTTTTTGACGAAACTTTTGATACTCAATATCCTGAGTACACATTTCATCACCATGTAAAATTACAGTGGGAGTGCCGTAAAGGTCGATCACTGTTTGCTCATCGAGTAGAGTCATTCCTGCCATATTGGCGTATTTTTCACGCATGATAAAATCGCGATTACCGTGTACAAAATAAATGGGGATACCCGAGTTACTAACTGCTTTTAATTGTTTGGAAACTGCTGCTGATAGTTCGCTAACATAATCGTCACCAACCCACACTTCAAAAAAATCACCTAAAATATACAGCGCATCTACTTTTTGAGGAGCAATATGGGAGTGTAAAAATTTAAAAAATGCCGCTGTAATATCAGGGCGATTTTCACTCAAATGTAAATCGGCAATAAAGTAGGTTTGGCGAGTCATGGTGATTCCAGTTAAATAAAAGCGGGTGAATACCCGCTTTATGTATTCTGTGAAGAATAAGGGGGTTTTAGCTTACAGTTACACTTTCAATTACCACATCTTCAAGTGGTACATCTTGGTGAAAACCATTGCTACCTGTAGCAACACCTTTGATTTTATTTACTACGTCCATGCCTTCTACTACTTCAGCAAACACACAGTAACCCCAACCTTGCGATGTTTCGCTGTTGTGGTTTAAAAAGTCGTTGTTATTCACGTTAATGAAAAATTGCGCTGTAGCTGAGTGTGGATCAGGCGTACGCGCCATTGCTAAAGTACCTACTTTGTTAGATAGGCCGTTGTTAGCTTCATTTTCAATTGGGTCGTTTACTTCTTTTTGTTCCATGCCCGATGCAAAACCACCGCCTTGAACCATAAAACCATCAATTACACGGTGAAAAATAGTGCCGTTATAAAAACCTGAGTTTGCATACTCTAAAAAGTTTTTTACTGTATTTGGAGCTTCGCTTTCGTGCATTTTAATGGTGATATCACCAAAGTTTGTGTGTAGAACAACCATGAGGTTTCCTATAGCTGGTTTAAATATTGGTGCTATTTTATCGTAGTTGACTCAGATTAACAAAGTAGATGTTATGTTTGTTATAAACCGCTAGAGCCCATGCTTAGCAAGTGGTAACATAGCTTTTCTGTTAATCGTGAAGGAAAGCAACTAAATGGTACAAATATACAACACACTGACACGCCAAAAAGAACAATTTAAACCTATGGTCGATGGAAAAATCGACATGTATGTGTGTGGTATCACCATTTATGATTACTGTCACATTGGCCATGCACGCACATTTGTGGGTTTTGATGTGATTGTTCGCTATCTTCGTCATTTAGGTTACGACTTAAAGTACGTACGTAATATTACCGATGTTGATGATAAAATTATTAAGCGCGCAAATGAAAACGGTGAGGCGATTAACGACTTAACCGTGCGTATGACTAAAGCCATGCATGAAGACTTTGACAGTTTAAATATGCTACGTCCTGATGTAGAGCCAACGGTTACAGGTCACATGGATGAAATTATTGCTATGGTTGAGCGTTTGATTGCCAAAGGCCATGCTTATGTTGCAGCCGATGGCGACGTTTTATTTGATGTATCAACCTTTGAGCAATACGGAGCACTTTCGCAGCAAGATTTAACTATGCTGCAATCGGGGTCACGTGTTGAAGTAGCGCAAGATAAAGACGATCCTCTTGATTTTGTTTTATGGAAAAAAGCTAAAGCAGGGGAGCCATCGTGGTCTTCACCTTGGGGAGAGGGGCGCCCTGGGTGGCATATAGAATGTTCAGCGATGAGTTCAAAGCACCTAGGTGAGCACTTTGATATTCATGGTGGTGGTTCAGATTTACAGTTCCCACATCACGAAAACGAAATTGCGCAATCATGCTGTGCTAATAACGGTCAATACGTCAATACTTGGATCCACACCGGTATGGTTCAAGTGAACAAAGAAAAGATGTCTAAATCATTAGATAACTTTTTTACCGTTCGTGAAGTATTAAAGCAATACGATGCTGAGTCGGTTCGCTACTTTTTAATTTCTGGCCATTACCGCAGTCAACTTAATTACTCGCAAGAAAACTTAGACCAAGCACGTTCATCACTTGAGCGTATTTACACGGCATTACGTGGTGTTGAGCCAGTTGAATGTGAGCTTGAGGGTAATGAGTATGTAGCTAAGTTTAGAAAAGCTATGAATGATGACTTTAATTCGCCAGAAGCATTACCGGTTGTATTTGAAGTTGCTAAAGAGCTAAACCGAGTAAAAGAAAGTGATAGCGAAAAAGCAGGACATTTAGCCTTTGTTCTACGCAGCTTAGGTGAAATACTTGGTATTGCTCAGCAAGCACCAGAGGCATTTTTACAAGGCGGTCAAAACGACGATGAAGTGGCTGAAATTGAGGCACTGATAGTCAAACGTAATGACGCACGTGCCAGTAAAAATTGGGCTGCAGCAGATGAAGCTCGCGATGCTTTAAATGCACTGGGTGTAATACTTGAAGATTCAGCGGGAAAAACAACGTGGCGTAAAGCATAGGGTTTGTCGACCTTGGCAGATTTAGCCATAACGCGCTGATCACAAAAAAAGGGTTACCATAGGGTAACCCTTTTTTGGTTATATCAATTGCATTAAATTGATTATGTTTTTAATAAAATTGACGCTGTTGACCTCAATCATAGTTGAGGTTTTAAACTCGCATTCATCAATTTAAAAATGGAAAATTAATGAATATTCTACTTGCCATGATCCCTGCTTTTTTATGGGGCACGACTTATGCAGTGACTAAGTACGCAACCCCAGAGTGGCCACCAATCTTATTAGGTGCCATACGCGCACTTCCTGCCGGTTTATTGTTGTTGCTGTTTAAACCTTCTTGGCCAACGGCTAAACAATGGCCAGGCATTTTTCTGATCGGCGCAATTAATATTGCGTTATTTTTTAGCTTTATTTTTGTAATGGCAATTAACCTACCAGCAGCTATCGCAGGCGTGGGAATGGTATCTGTCCCTGTGGTTGCATTATTATATGCATGGCTTGTAAAGCGACAACAGCCAGCGCTGGTGCAAGGTTTTTGTGCCCTTGCTTTAGTGGTTTTAGCATGGCGCTTATTTGATCCACAACATGTAGCACTTAATGTTTTGGGGGTTTTAGCGCTGATAGGGGCGTTATTAACTATTGTGATAGGCAGTACGCTGGTAAAAAAAGTAACGGCTAAAGTACACTGGTGGACGGTACTCACGTGGCAGCTAATCATTGGTGGTAGTTTGCTAGCAATTGCGGCTATGGTTCAAGCTTTTTATTTTGCCCCTCAGCAGTATCAATTTTTAACTGCATCAATAAATACCACGCAATGGCTGGCGTTATTTTGGCTAGTGGTCCCTAATACTGCTTTGGCTTACATCCTATATGTTTGGTTATTAGGGCGAATGTCAGTAGTTGAGTTTACTTTTGGCACTATAGCCAACCCAATTGCCGGTATTTTATGTGCCGGAATATTAATTAACGAGCAGTATGCAAGTTGGCAATATGCAATTATGTTATTGATGATCGTGTTTTCGGTTTTGCCACAAGGCTTGGACTTAATAAAACGAAGAATGATGATACAAAAAGCCCGCAATTAAGCGGGCTTTTCATTACTATATTTTTTATTTATTAGCTGTGATATTTCTCACACGCTTCTAACGTATTTTCAATTAGACTGGCAACAGTCATTGGGCCTACACCACCAGGTACAGGGGTAATAAAGTCAGCTTTTTGCTCTGCAACGGCGTATTCAACATCACCCACTAACTTACCGTTGTCTAAACGGTTAATACCCACATCAATAACAATTGCGCCTTCTTTTATCCAATCACCAGGAATAAACTCTGGTTTGCCTACAGCAACAACCAGTAAGTCAGCACGGCGAACATGGGTTTCTAAATCTTGCGTGAACTTATGGCAAACAGTAGTTGTACAGCCAGCTAACAATAATTCAAGTGACATAGGGCGGCCCACAATATTAGAGGCGCCCACAACCACTGCGTGCATACCTTTGTAACGCACACCCGTTGAATCTAATAAGGTGATAATACCCTTTGGCGTACATGGGCGAAGGGCAGGCATTCGCTGCGCCAAACGACCAATGTTATAAGGATGAAAGCCATCAACATCTTTATGCGGGGTAATACGCTCAAGAATTTTTTCTGCATCTAGGCCTGCAGGTAAAGGAAGTTGTACTAAAATACCGTCAACTTCGCCATCAACATTCAATTCATCAATTAATGCTAATAGCGCTTGCTCTGTTGTGTCTGCAGGTAAATCAAATGATTTAGAAATAAAACCCACTTCTTCACAGGCTTTACGCTTTGAACCAACGTAAACTTGGCTTGCTGGGTCTTGTCCAACAAGCACCACAGCTAATCCTGGGGCTCTAAGGTTTTGTGCAACACGTTCTGAAACTCGTTCAGCCACTGCGCTACGTACTTGTTTTGCTACTGCTTTACCATCAATGATGTTTGCCGTCATGGGTGACCTTTAATTAGGTTAATTAACTTGATACCGATACATTTAAAAAACGAATGCATATATAGGGGTTAAAATGCCGATAAAGAAAAAGACCTTCACCTTACTCATTTTTTAATATGGCAGCTATTTTCGCAGAAAAGCGGTTGAGCGCCAAGTTGCTTTTAAATTATAACCCCCCGAATTATAAAAAAGAGTTTAAATTTTATCCCTGTATCGTAATATTTGACCATTATGAACTAAAAATGAGCAATTGATTTGTTTTCTTAAAAAAACGTTTGACCTAACCCGGTCAAATCACTATTATGCACCCCGTTGTCAACGAGGTCACTCGCAGACAATAGTAAGTATCGGCGATTAGCGCAGTTTGGTAGCGCACTTGGTTTGGGTCCAAGGGGTCGCAGGTTCAAATCCTGCATCGCCGACCATTTTTATGTTTACTCATAACAATTTAACTTACTAGTGAACTATGAAGTTTTCGATGCGCCCATAGCTCAGCTGGATAGAGCAACGCCCTTCTAAGGCGTCGGTCGAAGGTTCGAATCCTTCTGGGTGCGCCATTTTGAAAACACTGTAATGCCGTGGTGATTGTAGCTCAGTTGGTAGAGCCCCGGATTGTGATTCCGGTTGTCGTGGGTTCGAGCCCCATCAGTCACCCCAATTTACAAAAAAGAATATCGGCGATTAGCGCAGTTTGGTAGCGCACTTGGTTTGGGTCCAAGGGGTCGCAGGTTCAAATCCTGCATCGCCGACCACTTTTTTATAAGTGGTCTTAAATCCTAAGTTTAAGTATTCGAGAAAATATCTATATCGGCGATTAGCGCAGTTTGGTAGCGCACTTGGTTTGGGTCCAAGGGGTCGCAGGTTCAAATCCTGCATCGCCGACCATTTCCCCTTTAGCTCCATATTCTAAATCTCTATTTTATTTAAAATAACTCTATTTTTTGCTTCTATTCATTCTATACAGTTTAATTAGCCTGTTTTTTATTCGCTTAGTCGTTATCTGCCTTTAACTACCCCAAATAATTGCCCCCCACACTCGACTATCATGAATATTAGGTTATAATGCCGCGTCTATTTGTTTAAAAATATAGTGCCCTTAGGGCAGAGCAGCAATGGTATCTCCTGGTAGCGACGGATTTTTTTAAGCTCTAAGGCTTGAATTTTATCAAGACGCCTATAGATTACTTTGTTTGTAATGAAGGCGAAAAGTCGCCAAAATTGAATATTGAGGTAAATCATGCAAGTTTCTGTTGAGACGACTCAAGGCCTTGAGCGCCGTCTGACCATCACCGTTCCTGCAGAGAACGTTGAGACCGAAGTAAAAAAACGCTTACAACAACTGTCAAAAACGCAGCGTATCGACGGTTTCCGTGCTGGTAAAGTTCCAGTATCAGTAATCAACAAGCGTTTCGGACCAGCTGTTCGTCAAGAAGTTGCTGGCGAAGTAATGCAACGTAATTACATTGAAGCAATTGTTGCTGAAAAAATTAACCCTGCTGGCGCACCTACATTTGCTCCAAAAGCACTTGAAGCAGGTAAAGATTTAGAGTTCTCAGCAACATTTGAAGTTTACCCTGAAGTTGAAGTTCAAGGTTTAGATAAAATTGCTGTTGAAAAACCAGCGGCAGAAGTAACTGATGAAGATTTAGCAAACATGCTAGAGACACTTCGTAAGCAACACGCTTCTTGGGCTGACGTTGATGCAGCTGCTGGCACAAACGACCGTGTAACGGTTGATTTCGTTGGTACTATCGACGGTGAAGAATTCGAAGGCGGCAAAGCTGAAGATTTCCCATTAGAACTTGGCCAAGGTCGTATGATCCCAGGTTTTGAAGACAACATCGTAGGCAAAAAAGCAGGCGAAGAAGTGGTTGCTGACGTAAACTTCCCTGAAGATTACCACGCTGAAAACTTAAAAGGTAAAGCGGCTCAATTCACTATCACAGTGAAAAAAGTTGAAGCGCAAGAATTACCTGAATTAAGCGATGAGTTTGCAACTAAATTCGGTGTTGCCGAAGGCGGCGTAGACGCGCTTAAAGAAGAAGTTAAAAAGAACATGACACGTGAGCTAGACCAAGCGGTTAAAGCTAACGTAAAAGACCAAGCAATCAAAGGTCTTTTAGAGCAAAACGAAGTTGAAGTGCCTAAAGCATTAATCGACCAAGAAGTTGACGCTTTACGTGAGCAAGCTGCTCAACGTTTTGGTGGTAACGGTCAAAATATGCCTGAGCTTCCAGCTGAATTGTTCCATGAGCAAGCAGTTACACGAGTTAAAACTGGCCTATTATTAGGCGAAGTGATCAAAGCAAACGACATCAAAGTTGATGACGCTAAAGTTGAAGCACTTATCGCTACTGTAGCATCTGCATACGAAGATCCAACTGAAGTAGTAGAATACTACAAAGCAAATGATCAACTAATGCAACAAATGCGTAATGTAGCAATGGAAGAGCAAGCTGTTGAAGCTATTTTAGCTAAAGCAACTGTGACTGATGTTGAAAAAGCATTTGATGACATCATGAATCCACAGCAAGGTGCATAATAAGTCATTGACTTAAGCGCTCGCTAACGATTAAATGGCTCGTGTTACTCTGTTTATGCAGTGTGCCCGGGCCATTTTAGTTTGTGGTTCTTAATTAGCTAAAAATGATCATTATGCTTTTCTTAGAATAAGTATAAGCGCATAAGGAATTAAATAAGTATGAACACTGGTATGACAGATCCCCTAAACGCATTAGTACCAATGGTTGTTGAGCAAACAGCTAAAGGCGAGCGCTCGTTTGATATTTATTCGAGACTATTAAAAGAGCGTATTATCTTTTTAACGGGCCAAGTTGAAGACAACATGGCAAATCTGATTTTAGCGCAAATGCTTTTCTTAGAATCAGAGAACCCAGATAAAGATATCTTCTTATATATCAATTCACCGGGTGGCTCGGTCACTGCGGGAATGGCTATTTACGATACAATGAATTTCATCAAACCTGATGTAAGTACTATTTGTGTGGGCCAAGCGGCTAGCATGGGTGCGTTTTTACTATCTGGTGGTGCTAAGGGTAAACGTTTTTGTTTACCTAATTCACGTGTAATGATTCACCAACCATTAGGTGGATTCCAAGGTCAAGCATCTGATTTTGAAATACACGCGAAAGAAATCCTGTCTATTAAAGACAAATTAAATCGCTTAATGGCTGAGCATACTGGCCAACCGCTTGATGTTGTTTCACGTGATACAGACCGTGATAACTTTATGAGTGCAAGCCAAGCTGTAGATTACGGTATTGTTGACTCAGTATTTACTAATCGCGGTAGCAAGTAAGTATGCCTGCAAGCAGTAATGCTTGCTAATGAGAGTTACTATGCGAAAAAGCCTAAATTTTGGTATAGTTAAAGCGTATTAAAATAGCCACCAAGACTTTGGTGGCCAACGTAATAAAATGAGGTAGCTGAATGTCTGACACTCCTACAGACGGCGACAAAAGTAATAAATTGTTATACTGCTCTTTTTGCGGCAAAAGCCAGCATGAAGTTCGAAAATTAATTGCAGGACCTTCAGTATACGTTTGTGATGAATGTGTAGAGCTGTGTAATGATATTATCAGGGAAGAAATTAAAGACATCGCGCCTAAGCATGATGCCGCTGACAAATTACCTGTGCCAAAAGAAATTCGTAACCACTTAGACGACTACGTAATTGGCCAAGAGCATGCGAAAAAAGTGTTGTCTGTAGCGGTTTACAATCACTACAAGCGTTTACGCAACCAATCAACTAAACAAGACGTTGAACTAGGTAAAAGTAATATTTTATTAATTGGTCCAACGGGGAGTGGTAAAACACTACTAGCTGAAACGTTAGCACGTTTGCTAGATGTGCCGTTTACAATGGCCGATGCCACCACGTTAACCGAAGCCGGTTATGTGGGTGAAGATGTTGAAAACATCATTCAAAAGCTTTTACAAAAATGTGACTACGACGTAGAAAAAGCACAACGTGGTATTGTTTACATTGATGAAATTGACAAAATTTCACGTAAATCAGATAACCCATCAATCACCCGTGATGTATCAGGTGAAGGTGTACAACAAGCCTTACTTAAATTGATTGAAGGTACCGTTGCTTCTGTTCCGCCACAAGGTGGACGTAAACATCCACAGCAAGAGTTCCTGCAAGTAGACACTTCTAAAATTCTGTTTATTTGTGGTGGCGCATTTGCTGGTCTTGATAAAGTTATTGAACAGCGTAGCCACAAAAATACTGGCATTGGTTTTGGCGTTAACGTTAAAGAGTCGGCAGCGAGCCGCTCTTTAAGTGAAACATTTAAAGATGTTGAGCCAGAAGATTTAGTAAAATATGGTTTAATTCCAGAGTTTATTGGCCGTTTACCTGTTGTTGCTACATTGACTGAACTTGATGAAGCTGCACTGGTACAAATTTTAAGTGAGCCTAAAAACGCTATTACTAAGCAATTTTCAGTATTGTTTGGGATGGAAGACGTTGAGCTTGAATTTCGTGATGATGCACTACGTGCTATTGCTCACAAAGCAATGGAACGTAAAACCGGTGCACGTGGCCTGCGTTCAATCGTAGAAGGTGTATTGCTTGATACTATGTATGAGCTGCCTTCAATTGATAACGTAAGTAAAGTGGTTGTTGATGAAACCGTTATTAAAGGTGAGTCTGATCCAATCTTGATTTATGACAGCAGTAATCAAGAACAAGCCGCAGCAGATTAAATTCTGAGCAAGTTGTAAAAAAAAGGAGCCAATGGCTCCTTTTTTTATAATTAATTTAATCGAGTTGGCAAAAATTGTTGAACTTTAATTAGGTTATCCCCATATACTTGAGTAATCTTTAAATAAATGAAGTGCAAAGAGAAAATACAATGACGCTTGAGAGAAACGATCGAGTCGAAATCCCTGTGCTAGCACTGCGCGATGTAGTGGTGTATCCACACATGGTGATCCCGCTTTTTGTAGGCCGTGAAAAATCAATAAAATGCCTTGAAGCGGCAATGGATAAAGACAAACAAATTTTCTTAGTTGCACAAAAAGATGCAACTGTAGACGAGCCTGAGAAAGACGATATTTATCGTGTAGGGACAATTGCGACTGTACTTCAATTATTAAAGCTACCCGATGGTACAGTAAAAGTATTAGTTGAAGGCACGCAGCGTGCAAATATCGAAGAGTTTATTGATAACGAAGATTTCTTTGTTGCCAATGCTCAGTTTATTGAATCTGATTCAGTAAACGAGCAAGAACAAGATATTTTTATTCGCAGTGCATTAAGCCAGTTTGAAGGCTACGTAAAATTAAATAAAAAAATCCCACCTGAAGTGATGACTTCGGTCTCTGGTATTGATGAGCCAGCGCGTCTTGCTGATACCATGGCTGCGCACATGCCATTAAAAGTGCCTGAAAAACAAAAAGTACTTGAAATATCAAGCGTTACGGAGCGCTTAGAGTACTTAATGGCGTTGATGGAAGGTGAAATAGACTTACTGCAAGTTGAGAAAAAAATTCGTACCCGCGTTAAAAAGCAGATGGAAAAATCGCAGCGTGAGTATTACCTCAATGAGCAAATGAAAGCGATTCAAAAAGAGCTTGGCGAAATTGACGATGTACCAGATGAATTCGAAGCGCTAAAAAAACGCATCGAAGAGTCAGGTATGCCTAACGAAGCGAAAGAAAAAGCCACGGCAGAGTTTAACAAACTTAAAATGATGTCGCCGATGTCGGCAGAAGCTAGTGTTGTTCGCTCATACATAGATACGTTAATCAACGTACCGTGGAAAAAACGCTCTAAAGTGAAAAAAGATTTAGCAGGCGCGCAAAAAATACTAGATAGCGATCACTACGGACTTGATAAAGTTAAAGAGCGTATTATTGAATACCTCGCGGTACAGCAGCGTACTAATAAGCTTAAAGGGCCTATTTTGTGTTTAGTTGGGCCGCCAGGGGTAGGTAAAACCTCTCTTGGGCAATCTATTGCGCGTTCAACTGGCCGTAAGTACATTCGTATGGCACTGGGTGGTGTACGTGATGAAGCTGAGATACGTGGTCACCGTCGTACTTATATTGGCTCTATGCCTGGTAAATTGATTCAAAACATGACTAAAGTGGGCGTTAAAAACCCGTTATTCTTGTTAGATGAAATTGATAAAATGTCAGCGGATATGCGTGGAGACCCTGCATCAGCTTTACTTGAAGTACTTGATCCTGAGCAAAACAGCCATTTTGCTGATCATTACCTAGAAGTCGATTACGACTTATCTGATGTAATGTTTGTTGCTACCTCTAATAGCTTTAATATTCCTGGGCCTTTATTGGACCGTATGGAAGTTATTCGTTTAGCCGGTTATACCGAAGATGAAAAATTAAATATAGCTAAAGAACATTTAATTCCAAAGCAAGTTAAGCGTAATGGCTTAAAAGAGAAAGAAGTTGAAATTGCTGACAGTGCCATTATCGGTATTATTCGATATTACACGCGTGAAGCGGGCGTTCGTAACTTAGAGCGTGAAGTGTCTAAATTATGCCGTAAAGCGGTTAAAAATATCTTAATGGAAAAAGACACCAAAACGGTCACTATCGATGCAGATAACCTTGAAGAGTACTTAGGTGTGCAACGCTTTGATTATGGTAAAGCAGAAGATGGCGACCGTATAGGCCAAGTAACTGGCCTAGCATGGACAGAAGTAGGCGGTGACTTACTAACGATTGAATGTGCTGCAGTACCAGGTAAAGGCAAATTGACTTACACCGGCTCGTTAGGCGATGTAATGCAAGAGTCGATTCAAGCGGCAATGACTGTTGTGCGTAATCGTGCTGATGAGCTACGTATTAATAGCGACTTTTATGAAAAACGTGATATTCACGTGCATGTACCTGAGGGTGCAACTCCTAAAGATGGTCCAAGTGCGGGTATCGCAATGGTTACGTGTTTGGTTTCAAGCCTAACGGGCAATCCAGTGCGCTCTGATGTGGCCATGACGGGTGAGATTACCCTACGAGGTGAAGTACTGCCTATTGGTGGTTTAAAAGAGAAATTATTAGCGGCTCACCGAGGTGGTATTAAAACGGTGGTGATCCCTAAAATTAACGAACGTGACTTAAAAGAGATACCTGATAACGTATTGGCGGGTCTTGAGATTCACCCTGTTACGTGGATTGACGAAGTATTGAAGCTTGCTTTAGTGCATCCAGTTGATAGTTTTTCAGTCGAAACACCAAAAAAGCAGTAAAAAAGCCAAAAAAAGTGCTTTTAGGGGCTTTTCAAATCTAAACGGTATGATAAGTTAAGCACTGGTTTTCAAGCCTAGCCCTTGCAGGGCCTAGGCTTAAGAAAAATATAATCATATGAGCTTTAAAAAAATTGCTCAAAAATTTCAAAACAGTGATGTTAGTTTAAAAAACAATCGCTCTTGATAACAACAATGAAAGAGGATGATATTGTGAATAAATCTCAATTAATCGATCAAATCGCAGCTGATGCTGACATTTCTAAAGCGGCTGCAGGTCGTGCACTAGATTCATTCATCGAATCTGTATCTGGCGCGCTAAAAGATGGTGACTCAGTTGCACTTGTTGGTTTTGGTACTTTCTCTGTACGTGAGCGTGCTGCTCGTGCAGGTCGTAACCCACAAACTGGTGAAACGATTCAAATTGCTGCAGCTAACATCCCAGCTTTTAAAGCCGGTAAAGCGCTTAAAGACGCAGTAAACTAATCATTGTGTAAACAATTTAGTTATGGCGAGTAAAGATACGCTTAATTATTGCAATCGATAAATTAAGTTACTTCACCGCCAGTTACTTCAAGTGAAAAAGCGTATCTGGTAAGATACGCTTTTTTTACATATGACAAGGTAGAAAATACCTTGCTCAGAAAAGAGATAAACAAATGCTTGAGAAAATCAGAGAAGGTTCGCAAGGGCCGGTAGCCAAAGTCATTTTAGGCGCGGTGATTTTATCTTTTGCCTTAGCTGGGATCGGTAGTTACTTAGGTCAAACCACAGAACAACCCGTTGCTGAAGTAAATGGAATTAAAATTAGCCAAACAGAATTTAGCCGTGCGTTTCAAAATGAACGTAGCCGCTTAGAACAACAATTTGGTGAGTACTTTACCCAAATAGCAGCTGATCCAACTTACATGGCTCAAATCCGTCAAGGTGTGATTGACCGTTTAGTACAACAAGAATTACAAAGTCAGTTAGCTGCCGAGCTTGGTTTGCGCGTAAGTGATGAAAGCGTTCGTAAAACAATTTTAGAGCTACCTTATTTTAAAATTGGCGATAAGTTTAATAACGACCGTTATTTACAAGTTATTCGTCAAATGAATTTTCAACCTGACGCATTTCGTGAATACCTGCGTGATGATATGACGCGTAGCCAGTTAGTATCTGCCGTTGCGGGTACTGATTTTGCGCTGCCAAATGAGCTTAAATCAGCCATTGCGTTGCAACAGCAAACACGAAGCATTGATTATTTAGTAATTGATAAACAAGCAATGCAAGCTGATGTTGAAGTTACAGAGCAAGAAGTTGCGGATTACTATGAATTAAACGCAGGTCAATTTTTATCACCTGAATTAATTTCAGTTAATTACATCGAACTAAATGCAGATGATATTGATGTTGCATCGGTAAGCGAAGATGATGTAAAAGCATATTACGAGCAGAGTAAAGCGCAATATGTTGAGCCAGAAAAGCGTCGTGTATCGCATATTCTAATCGACAATAGCGAAGATGATGATGCGGCTAAAGCGAAAGCTGAGTCGTTACTTGCCCAGCTTAACGCAGGTGCTGATTTTGCTGAGCTAGCAGAGACATCGTCAGATGACATTGTTAGTGCCGAAATGGGTGGCGATTTAGAGTGGATTGAACGTGATGTTATGGAACCAGCATTTGAAGATGCAGCGTTCGCATTGCAAAACAAAGGTGATTACTCTGACGTTGTTGCCTCTGAATTTGGTTATCACATCATCAAACTGACTGATCTACAAACTCAACAAGTTAAACCGTTTGATGAGGTTAAAGCTGACTTACGAGCTGAACTTGAGCAAGCTGAAAAAGTAGATGCGTTTTACGAGAAGCAAACAGAAATGGGGGCATTAGCCTTTGAGATTTCTGATCGCTTAGACGATGCTGCTGAAGTGGCGGGTGTAGAAGTACAATCTACTTCTTTACTAGCGCTTAGCGCGCTTCCTGAGCCGCTTAATAACCCAGCGGTTGTGACTGCCTTATCATCAGTTGAACTACTAGAAGATAAAGTCAATTCAGAAGTAATTGAGCTTGGTAATGAGCACGTGATTGTGGTGCGTGTAAATGAGCACCAACCTGCGGCAACGAAAGCATTAAGCGAGGTAAGTGAGCAAATTAAAACACGCTTAATGAATGAAAAGGCATCAGACCTTGCAAAAGAAAAAGCACGCACCTTATTTGCACAAGTAAAAGAAGGCAAGAGCTTAAACGATGTGGCTGCTGAGCAATCACTAAACGTTCGTCAAGAGTCGCAACTAACTCGTGAAAGCTTTGCTGTTTCACCTGCTATCGTTACCCAAGTATTCAAGATGGCACATCCTAGTGATGCGGCTGTATATGATATGGTTAACTTAAATAATGGCGATGCAGCGATTGTTGCGCTTAAAGCGGTAAATGATGCACCAGTGAGTGACAACATTGAGCCACAAATGAAGCAAAACATTACTATGGCGCAAGCGCAGAAAAACTATACGGTATTCATTGAATCGCTTAAGCAACAAGCAGAGCTTAATGTACCAAAAGCAGCTCAAGCAGCTGAATAAGTAATAGCTAAATTAAAAAGGGCGCCAATTGGCGCCTTTTTTGTTTAGACATTAACAACTCAATAAGCGCTGAGTAACCTTTGATTGCGGGTTTTGAAAAATAGTTTCTGTAGCGCCGTATTCAACAATCTCACCCTTATTGAGTACCACTAGCTGGTCGCTAATATGGCGCACTAAACTTAAATGATGGGTGATCAAAATATAGGTTAATCCAGTTTCAAGCTGTAGTTTAAGTAATAGATTTACTATTTGCGCTCTTACAGAAGGGTCAAGCGATGAAAGTGCCTCATCGAGTACAACGACCTTAGGATCTAATATAAGCGCGCGAGCGAGCGCTACACGCTGTAATTGCCCCACACTAAACATATGCGGATAGTATTGCTGATGATCGACCAGTAGACCCACTTTAAGCAGCGTACTACCAATTTTTTCACTACGTTGAGTTTTATCAAAATCAGTATTGAATTTTAGGCAATCATCGAGCATTTCAGCAATGGTCACTGCTGGGTTTAATGAGGTGGCGGAGTCTTGAAAAATCATTCGGATATAACGACACTGCGCATCACGATTACCATTGTTTTCTATAGTGTTATTCTCCAATAATATCTGCCCGCTATCGGCACTGTATGCACCCACTAATAATTTAGCCAGGGTACTTTTTCCTGAGCCTGTTTCACCAATAATGGCAATTGTTTCACCTTTACCAATACAAAATGAGATGTTTTTTAAAACATCAAACTTTTTACGGCTAAACAGACCCGCTCGCATGTTAAAGGTTTTTGATAAGGCTTGAACTTTTAACAGTGGCTGCATTATTTTATTTCCTTGATCAGCGGGAAGTGACAGGCGTAGCTATGACCATGATGCTTTGAAAGTTTAGGCGCAACCACACATTCTTTTTGTGCTTGTGGGCAACGTGGACCGAGTCGACAACCAATCGGTAAATGTTGTAATGTTGGTATGGTGCCTTTAAGCGCATAAAAGGGTTCTTTATGGGCTAAACCATGCTCATAATCGGGCAGGCTTTTTAGTAAAGCCTGCGTATACGGATGACGAGGTTGGCTAAAAATACGGTGTGTTGGACCTGCTTCAACCATTTGACCGCAGTACAACACATGAATACCATGCGACCAATTAACAATTTCTTCCAGCTCATGAGAGATCATCAAAATAGACATGTTCTTTAGCTGATTTAAACTTTTTAATAACCTAAACACCTGTGCACGGGTGGTGCTTTCTAGTGCGGTTGTAGGCTCATCAGCAATGAGTAGCTTCGGTGTACGGGCAATCGCCATGGCTATCATAACCTTTTGGCATACGCCCTCAGAGAGCTCATGCGGGTAGCTATCAAGCACCGCTTCATGATTTTTAATACCTACTTTATGTATTAAGGCTTTAACACGATCTTTACGCTCTCGGTTGCGTTTTAAGAAAAATCCTTTAGCAGCCACTTCAGGCAGTGTTTCAGCGATTTGGTTAAATATTTTAGCAGTAGGATCTAGACAGCGACTGGGGTCTTGGTAAATCATCGCAATGTCTTGGCTAACTGTTTTACGGCGTTGCTCTGGTGTTAAGCGCATTAAGTCAACACCACGCCAATGCATTCTATCTGCGGTTATCACCCAGCGCTCATTAAGCACGCCGACGATGGCTTTTGCAATTAAGCTTTTGCCAGAGCCTGATTCGCCCACTAAAGCGTGTACTTCACCTTCTTTTAAACTAAAGCTTACGCGATCAACAGCACGAATGGCGGTTTCGGAAGTTTGAAGTTCAATGGTTAAATTTCGAATATCTAGTAACTGCATCTAATCGGCCTTACGCGCTTGTAAAACTTTGCGAAGTCCATCGCCCACTAAGTTTGTTGAAAGAACCGCTAAAAATAACAGCACGCCCGGCAATGCTACCGTCCAAGGTGCTAAATATATAAGTCCTAAGTTCTCTGCTAAAATTGCGCCCCATTCAGTAGTCGGCGGCTGTGCACCCAGTTTTAAAAAACCTAATGCCGCAATATCTAAAATAGCAGTAGAAAGCGCCATCGTAAAAATAACTACAATATATTCATACACATTAGGAAAAATCCCGCGTGATAAAATATGCCATTTAGAGGCGCCATCTAAGCGGTAGGCTGTAACATAATCTTTGCCAAGTTCGTCAACTATCAGGTTTCTAATTGAATGAATAAACTGGGGTAATAAGGCTAAAATAATTGCCCATACGGTATTCATTAATCCAGGCCCGAGTATGGCAATAATAATGATGGCCAGTAACAATGAGGGAATTGACAGCGTTACATCCAGTAAGTGGTTCAAAAAACTAGAACGTATGCCTTTACTGATCCCTGCAAAGGTACCTACCAACACACCAATAACAGTGGTGATCAGTGCAGCCACAACCGATAACCCGAACGTATATGTGGCGCCATTCATTAAACGAGACAGCACATCTCGGCCTAAATCATCGGTGCCAAGTATAAACCGCACATCGCCCATTTCATTCCACGAGGGAGGCAGTAATAGTGCATCACTGTGCTGTTGATTTACCCCATAAGGCGCAAGAAAAGGCGCGGTAGCCGCTAACAGGCTAAAGGCAATAAACACCCATAAACCAACCAGTGCAGGGTGGTTATTTTTAAACTTTCGCCAGAGTCTCGCTAATGGCGATTTATTTGAATCTTCTGAAAATAAGTTAAACTTTGCCATGCGCTTGGTTCCGAGACAGAGGATCGAGTAGGGTGTAGGTCAGTTCGGCCATAATTGTGGCAATAATAATAAATAAAGAGACGGCCATTAACCCACCTTGTATGGCGGGATAATCACGTTGATAAATACTGTCTATTAACCAGCGACCGATCCCAGGCCACGAAAAAATAACTTCAGTGATCATCGCTAGGGTGATCAAGGTACTAAACTGCAAACCTATTTGTTTTATAACCGGTAGTAAGGCATTTCTTAGGGCGTGATGAATAATAAGCTGCCCACGAGTAAGCCCTTTGGCGCGAGCTGTTTTAATGAAGTTTTGATCCATCACTTTTAACATCGATTCGCGAGTAAAGCGCACTAATACCGTGGTTGGATACATAGCAAGTACAATAGTAGGTAAAGTAAGGTGATGCAGCGCATCTAACATGGCCAAACCATTGTAAGGAAAATCAGCGAGTAAAATATCCAGCAAAATAAATCCTGTGCTCGCGGGTATCTCATACAACAAGCTCACTCGCCCCGACATGGGAAACCAGCCAAGCTTGAGCGAAAAAATCATAATTAATAATAATGCCAGCCAAAAAATCGGCATAGAATAGCCAATCATCGCTGTAGAGCTAATAAATTTATCAGGCCATTGTTTATTATATGCCGATGCTAAAATACCGACAGGCACACCCACTACCACCGAAATAAATAACGCATAGATACTTAGCTCTAACGTTGCAGGAATTAAATCAACCACATGGGCGAAAACACTGCTCCCCGAGGCGAATGACATTCCCCAATCCCCTTGTAAAATTCGTCCTACAAAGGCGATGTACTGCATAAAGTAGTTACTGTTAAATAAGTACTTTTCTTCTAACTGCGCATTTTGGGTAAAGTTAGTGTCAGGTATGCCGCTTAAGTTACTGAGCGGATCGCCAGGAAATAAATAACTCAACGAAAAGGTAAAAATACTGAGTAGCAACACCATAAAAAATAACAGTCCGAGGCGGCGTAAAATATAATCTAAGATCATTATTTTTTCCTCGCGTTAGCCAACGAAATAGCACCGAATGGCCCTAAGGTAATGCCCTCAACATCTGCGCTACTTGCTTGAAAACGCATGCCATGGGCAATTGGCAGTAAAGGCAATTGTTTGATGATCATGCTTTGTGCTGCGTCGTAATATTGTTTACGTAAATTTAAATCTGTGGTGTCTAACGCTTTGGTTAGCAGTAAATCAAATTCAGGGTTACACCAGTTTGCAGGGTTTTTGCCGCTGAATGTCGCAGTACAACTTAATAATGGGCTAAAAAAGTTATCGGGATCAGGCGTATCAGCTGCCCAACCTAATAACACACTGTCGTGGCGATGCTCTCCAATACGTTGAATAAAGGTGTTCCACTCATATTCTACAATATTTACATTAACGCCAATTTTGCGTAAATCACTTTGCATTAGCTCAGCCATTTTGCGGGCGTTGGGGTTATAAATACGGCTTACCGGCATAGCCCAAATGCTCATATCAAAGCCTTTTGGAAAACCTGCTTCAGTTAATAATTTTTTTGCTAACTGTGGGTCAAAAATAGGCATGTTTTTTTGTAGTTCAAATGCCCATGACGTAGGCGGAAGAATAGATTGTGCACGCAGTCCATTCCCGTAATATACCGCTTGCATTATTTTATCTACATCAATGGCATGAACCAATGCTTGACGTACTTTTAAGTTATCAAACGGTGGACGCTCGGTATTAAATGCCCAGTAACCAATATTTAAGTTAGTTTCTCTTTCAACGTTAATATCATCACGCTGCGCTAAAATACTTAATTGGGCACTACTCGGGTGTGCGGTTACATCACACTCTTTGGTCAATATTTTAGCGATACGGGTGGTACCATTTGGGGTAATGTCGTACACCAATTGCTCAAGGGCAACCTCATGCTTCCAATAATCAGCGTTTTTATAAAAGCGCACTAAATGATCGCGTCGGTACTCTTTATAAATATAGGGGCCTGTGCCAATCGGGTATTGATCAAATAGGTTTTCTTGATTATTAGCTTTGAGCGCCATGGCATATTCTTTAGAGAGCACGACAGCAAAATCGGTCGCCATATTAGCTAAAAAGCTGCTCTCGGCATTAAATAACTCAAATCGTACTTGATGATCAGAGACTCTAACAATTTTACGAATTAGCTGGTCAATCCCCACACTTTGAAAGTAAGGGTAATTAGCATCGCCAATAAAGTGATAAGGATTATAAACGTCGAATAATCGACTAAAAGTAAATATTACATCATCAGCGTTAAATTCACGACTAGGAGTAAAATAAGAGGTGGTATGAAACTTAACTCCTTTGCGCAAAGTGAAGGTAACCGATTTACCGTCTTTACTGATCTTCCAATCAGTGGCAAGTTCACTCTTAAATTCGGCGGTCACGGGGTCAATACTAATTAACCGGTCGTATAACTGGTTAGCAATAATATCGATAGTCGATCCTGTGGTTGTGACTTGTGGGTTAAACGACACAGGGTTAGCCTCGGCGCAATAAACAAGGCCTTGGTTTTTTTCTTCTAAGATTTCTTCTTTACTATCAATGCAACCTACTAAGCTCAATGATATTAAAGCAAGTAATAATTTATGCACCCGCACAACCTCTACTATTCTAGCAAATTGTATTTTTTCAAATAACCACGTAGTTGATGATACGTTAAACCAAGTACTTCTGCAGTCTTCTTTTGATTAAATTGGCTATGTTCTAATGCTTTTTTTATCAATGTAATTTCAAATTCATTAGAGAGCGTTTTTAAGTCGCATGGAAACTCAGGTTCTTTGGTACTTGAACTCAATGCTACAGGCGCTTCTATAGGCTGTGCATGAGTAGTCGGTTCAGATTGTATTATAGCAGGTGCTTGTGCATGTTTTATGCGGGCTTTAGGTCTAAAGCGACTTTCGAATGGGTCTAAAATAATTTTATGTACAGGAATATGTTCATTGCCGTGGCGATACAGACTTCGTTCTACCACATTTTTAAGTTCACGGACATTACCCGGCCACTCATAACTGAGTAAACTTTCTTGTGCACTGCGGGTAAAACCACTAAATAGCTCCCACTCAAGGTCTCGTGCCATGTTCATCGCAAACTGTTCAGCCAGCAACATAATGTCATCTTGACGTTCACGCAGTGGCGGTAAGGTGATCACATCAAACGCGAGTCTATCGAGTAAATCACTTCTAAATTCACCTTGTTGTGCTAAATGGGGTAAGTCTTCATTGGTTGCACAGACTAAGCGAGTGTCTACTTTAACGGTTTGCTTGCCGCCAACACGCTCAAACTCACCATACTCAATCACTCTTAATAGCTTTTCTTGCACCATGGCAGAGGTATTTGCTAACTCATCTAAGAACAAGGTACCACTATTGGCGCGCTCAAACCGGCCTTCATGGCGTTTACTTGCGCCTGTGAAAGCGCCACTTTCATGACCAAATAATTCACTCTCGAGCAGGTTTTCGTTCAATGCCGCACAGTTAAGCTTGACGTAACTTTGATCCCAGCGTTTGGATAAAAAGTGTAAACGTGCTGCAATTAGCTCTTTACCGGTACCACGTTCACCAATAATAAGTACGGGTTTATCTAGGTTAGCCAGTTGCGAAACCTGATCAAGTACCGATAAAAAGCTGTCTGATTGGCCAAGTAAATTGTCCTGTTGGCGATATTGACTCATATTTCCTAACTCTTAGTCATTTTTACTAACAGTTAGTGTATTTCATTATGGCGGATAACAAAAGTAATTTGTAATTTACATTTAACATATTGAAAATAAATGGTATTTTAAAAATATAAAAGTTGGCAAGCATATTGATACTAATAAAAGCAGACACATTTAGATTAAATAATAGAGGTATATGTTATGGGAATTTTTTCACGTTTTGCAGACATTGTTAATTCTAATATCAATGCCATTTTAGATAAAGCAGAAGATCCTGAAAAAATGGTTCGTCTTATTATCCAAGAGATGGAAGATACACTTGTAGAGGTACGCTCTACGTCAGCAAAAACCCTTGCTGAGAAAAAAGAATTAGTACGTCGCGTAGATACACTAAAAGCCCAAGTAAGCGATTGGCAAGACAAAGCCGAATTAGCACTGAGCAAAGATCGTGATGATTTAGCTCGCTCAGCTTTACTTGAAAAGCAAAAATCAGCCGATGCAGTCGCTGCAGTAGAAAGTGAACTTGATCATGTAGAATCTCATATCGAGAAACTACAGCAAGAAGTGACTACGCTACAAGAGAAACTAGCGGATGCTAAAGCACGTCAAAAAGCGATTATTTTACGTCAACGCTCGGCTGAGTCGCGCCTTGAGGTTAAAAAAGCACTTGATAGTTCTAAAGTGGATGATGCACTTAATCGTTTTGAACGTTACGAAACCAAAATTGATGGGCTAGAATCTCAAATAGAGTCTTACGATTTGGGTAAACAAACGTTAGCAGATGAAATTGCTGATTTACAAAAGAATGAAAAAATTGACGACGAGTTAGCTGAACTTAAAAAGAAACTCTCGAATAAATAAATATAAAACAGGGGCCTTGTGCCCCTGACATCAACATTGAATACGGATTGTCAGGAGAGGATTATGTTTGATCCAGAGATACTAATTGCACCCTTTATCTTGTTTATGATTTTTGTTGCACCACTGTGGTTAATTTTACACTACCGAAGCAAAAAGCAGGTAAGCCAAGGGTTAAGCGAGCATGAGCATCACCAGTTATTGGAGCTTGCTCAAAAAGCTGAAAAAATGACTGATAGAATCGAGACATTAGAAGCGTTACTTGATCAAGAGTCACCACAGTGGAGACAAAAAGTATGAACACCAAACGCGAATTATTAAGAGACCCACAGCGCGGTAAAATTGCCGGTGTATGTGCGGGATTAAGTGACTACTTTAATATGGAGTTATGGTTAGTTCGCATTATTTTTGTTAGTGCTGTACTACTAACTGGTGGCCCATTATTTGTGGTAGCGTATATTGCAGCGTGGTTTATTTTAGATAAAAAACAACCCAGTGCTGTAAGTAAAACACAATCAACGTATGGCGGTGATCCGCTAGAAGTAAAATTTAAAGTATGGCAAAAAGGCGAGCCACCGCGTCGTGCGCTGCAAGACTTAAAAGAGCGATTAACTCGTGTAGATAGCCGCCTTCAAAACATGGAACGCTACGTTACTTCAAGCGAGTTTACGGTCAGCCGTGAAATTAATAAACTTTAAGGGATTGATAAGCACCTTGTTTGCAGCGTGCTCAATGACGGCAACTAAGGTGCAAAACACTTTATGAGCCAATCATTTGCAAAAAAGACCTTTAAAAGCGTTAAAGGCAAAGCACAAAAAGCCCTGCATCGTAGTTTAGATCAACACGTTAAACTTGCCGTAACAGGGCTGAGCGGCAGTGGTAAAACGGCGTTTATAAGCGCGTTAGTTAAGCATTTAACCTCTCAGGCGAATGACAACAACTTACCTTTTTTTGATGTGATGCGTGAACATCGCCACATTGCTACTAAAATTGTGCCGCAAGAGGCATTAAATGTTCCCACTTTTGATTATAACCGTGCAATAAGTGCTTTACTGCCAAGTGAAGGCGACCCTGCATGGCCCGCTTCTACCGAACGAATAAATACTTTACGTTTGGCGATTAAATACCAAAGCAACGCGGGTCTGCGCGGTCATTTCTCACCCCAATCGACGCTGTATTTAGATATTATTGACTATCCTGGTGAATGGTTGCTTGACCTACCTATGCTCGCGCAAAGCTTTGAGCAATGGTGCGAGCAACAATATCCATTACTTAGCCAAACGCCACGTGATAAAAGCTCAGCTGAATTTTTACAATCCATAGAGCAGCTTGATTTAGATGCACCGGTAGATGAAAACGCACTGGCTGATATTGCGCGATGTTATCAAACTATGTTGGTAGGGCTAAAAAAAGACACTAAGCTTGCTATGTTACAGCCAGGGCGGATGTTAATGCCGGGTGACTTGCAAGGTGCACCATTATTACTATTTTTTCCAATTAGTCCTGAAAAAATCAGTGACGATGTAGTGGCTGGTTCTAACTTAGCGCATTTAATTAAACGTTTTGATGCTTACGTAAAAGAAGTCGTTAAACCTTTTTATAATGAGCACTTTCGCCATTTTGACCGTCAAATCGTCTTGGTAGATGTACTGAGTGCATTAAATGAAGGTTATGAAACGTTGGCTGAGCAAAGTCGAGTGATCAATCAGTTATTGTCACACTTTAGCTATGGTGATTCTGGTTTTTTTAAACGCTTGTTTAAACCTAATATAGATAAAATATTATTTGCTGCTAATAAGTCCGATCACATCAGTGCGAAGCATCACAAAGATCTTGCACTGTTACTCGATTCGTTAGTTAAAGAGCAAAGCAATCACTTAAAATTTGATGGGGTAAAAATAGAAACACTGGCGATGTCATCAATTGCTGCCACTGTGTCTCGCCAAGTGGTTGATAAGGGGCAAACACTCGACTGTATCTATGGCAAGCCATTGAATGAACAACAGTGGCTAACTTACCTGCCTCCTCAGCCGCCGAGCAGAATGCTCAATAAAAGTGAGTGGCCAGCACATGGGTTTGAGTTTTTATCATTTGCACCTATGCCAAGCCCAGATCAACAGCTTAAGCACATTCGCTTAGACCATGTGATGCAGTACTTGTTAGGAGATAAGTTAACATGAGTGAGTCAACACACCAATTTCAAGCTGGGCGTCGTATTAATGCCCAAAACATTGAGCAGAATGAACCAGATTTATTAGCGGCTAAAGTCGTAGAGCAGGGACAAAGTGAGCAGCCTAGCAAAGATAGCGACGATCTAATTGAACCTGAAATCGATATTGAGCCTGTATATAAAAAGTCTAAGTGGCAAACCCTTAAAGGCCTATTTGCACTGAGCTTTATTGTTTTAATATTATTTGAGTTCGCATTTTCAATTGTATTGGCGTTTCAGCAGTCGGTTATTTTAGGTGGGGTGTACTTAACCGCTGTAATAACCGGTGTACTACTGATATCGCGTTTATTGTGGCGTGAATATAGAATGTTACGCAGCTTAAAGCGTAATCAGCTACACCGCCATGAAGCTAACCGTTTGCTCAATAGTGAGCAGGTAGGCGGGGCGATACCTTGGCTTGAAAAGCTTAATAAACATCAGCAATTAGATAATTTCGAAAACTTTAAAAATCAGGTCGCTACGCACCACAGTGACAAAGAAATAATGTCTCTGTACGCGAATAGCTTACTGATAACGCAAGACAATCAAGCTAAAAAGTTAATAAACCGTTTTGCAACAGAGTCAGCTTTATTAGTTGCTCTAAGCCCAATTGCGCTGGTGGATATGATGGCTGTACTGTGGAGTGGCACTAAATTAATAGAGCAAATAGGCCGCATATATGGCATTGGCTTTGGTTATGCCAGCCGTATTAAACTTTACCGGATGCTTATTAAGCAAGTAATGTTTGTAGGCAGTGCAGAGCTCGTATCTGATTTAGCCGCCACGGCACTCAGTGCTGAATTATTAGGCAAGCTTTCAGGGCGAGCTGCACAAGGTGTTAGTGCCGGTATATTTACAGCGCGTATTGGTTACAAAGCTATGGAGTTAAGCCGACCCTTACCGCGTCTTGAAAACAAGCGCAGCTTGTTAAAAGGCACAGTCCAAGGGATTGCGAGTAAAATTATGAGCCGTAAGGGAGCTGAAACTAAGTAGTGAGACTTCGTTGGCAATATTTGTGTACAGCTTTTTGGGTAAAGTTTGCACAAATAGCCATCTGAGCATCCGGCATGCTTGTGATTTTAAGTGCGGTGCGTTTTATTTATGCTATTGACACACATAATAAAAACGAGAACACACAATGAGCAAGCATCATCAAAATACCCAATGTATCCATGGCCCACAAAAAGCAAACGACCCCCATGGCGCATTAACCTCACCTTTGTATCAAACGTCTACGTTCCATTTTGAAAATGCCGCTCAAGGTGCTGCCCGCTTTGCAGGTGAGGAGCCCGGTTATATTTACACGCGTTTAGGTAACCCAACCACTACTGAACTTGAGCAAAAAGTGGCGCAATTAGAAGGCTGTGAGGCCGCCGCCGCCACGGCAACAGGTATGGGTGCGGTATCCGCTTCGGTACTAAGCTTCCTATCGCAAGGCGATCATTTAATTGCATCAAGCGCTCTGTATGGCTGCACCTTTGCTTTTTTTTCGCATATGTTGCCGCGATGGGGAATTGAAGTCACCTTTGTTGATATGACCAATGAGAGTGAACTGCGCGCAGCCATTAAACCTAACTCAAAAATGATATTTGTAGAAACACCAATCAATCCAACCATGGCAGTGATTGATTTAGCACTTATTGGCGATGTTGCTAAACAGCATAATTTACTGAGTGTGGTCGACAATACGTTTTTAACCCCGCTGCTGCAGTCACCAAAAAAGTACGGTATCGATATTATAATGCATAGCGCGACCAAGTATTTAAATGGTCACGGCGATGTTGTTGCGGGTATTGTGTGTGGTTCACTTGAGCATATTACACAGATTAAAATGACCGTGCTTAAAGATATTGGTGCCACTATTAGTCCACACGATGCGTGGTTAATAAATCGCGGCTTAAAAACTTTAGCTATTCGCATTGAACGCCATTGCCAAAGTGCGCAAACGATTGCTGAGTATTTAGAAGCTCATCCGCAAGTAAATAAAGTGTATTACCCTGGGCTTAAGTCTCACCCGGGTTACAAGTATATTGGTAAGCAAATGAAAGCGGCTGGCGGTGTTATTGCCTTTGAAATTAAAGGGAGCTTAACCGACGGTGAGCATTTTATTGATAGTATGCAACTGTGCACATTAGCGGTTAGCTTAGGCGATGCTGAAACGCTCATTCAACACCCTGCATCAATGACGCATTCGCCATACACTCCCGAAGAAAGACTAGCAGCTGGAATTAGTGATGGTTTAATTCGTTTATCAGTTGGACTTGAAGATGTTAACGATATTATTAACGATCTCAACCAAGCATTTACTAAAATATCTTGAGGTGTAAATTAATGCTTACGAATATTTCTATCTTTAGGCCCCAATAAATATGGTGTGTGTTTTTATCTTTGCTTTACTGTAATTATAAATTTACGATCTGTGTGATCTGCAAAAGTTTTGATCTGCGTCAAGCTATTAAACTTTTGTTCACTTTTGCATAGTATGGCTACATCGAATAGCCAAGCATTTGGCTGTTATTTTGACACCGATTTAGGGTTTTATCCCAAAGAAGGTATTTATGGCTAAAGCAAGTAATTACACCTCCAAAACACCTGATGAAAATGGGGTTATACATTGGAGCGATGAAGAAAATAAAATTTGGTCTGAGCTTGTAGCACGCCAACTTGCGTGCATAGAAGGCAAAGCCTGTGATGAGTACATGGAAGGATTGAAAAAAATCAATCTGCCTCATGATCGTATCCCACAGCTGAGTGAGCTAAACGAAGTACTTTTAGCAACCACAGGTTGGCAGGTTGCACCTGTACCTGCACTTATCGATTTTGATGAGTTTTTTAGGTTACTCGCTAACAAGCAATTTCCTGTAGCTACCTTCATTCGTAGCCGTGAAGAATTTGACTACTTACAAGAACCCGATATTTTTCATGAGATATTTGGTCATTGTGCCATGCTAACCAATCCTGACTTTGCAGAATTTACTCATAAGTACGGGCAACTAGGATACGCGGCAGAGAAAAAAGACCGCGTTTATTTAGCGCGCATGTACTGGTTTACCGTTGAGTTTGGTTTGATGCAAACTGAAAAAGGATTACGTATTTACGGTGGCGGTATTTTATCAAGCCCAGGGGAAACCCAATACGTGTATTCAGATACACCAGAGATTAATCCAATGAATGTGCTAGATGTGCTACGTACACCGTACCGTATAGACATTATGCAACCATTGTATTACACGATTCATTCGATTCATGATCTGTTTGAAATATCTCAAATGGATATAATGACTTTAGTTGAGCAAGCTAAATCACTTGGTTTGCACGACCCTAAGTTTCCTCCAAAAGAAAAATTAGCTAGTTAATTTTTGAAAAAAGTAACGCTAAACTAAGGATTTAAAATGTCTTCATTAAGTGCACAAAAATGTGAAGCCTGTCATGCAGATGCGCCAAAAGTATCTGATGCTGAATTGGCTGAATTAATTAAAAAAATCCCTGACTGGGTGCCAGAAGTACGCGACGGTATTATGCAGTTAGAGCGCGTTTATAAGTTTAAAAACTTTAAACAAGCCATTGCGTTTACTAATAAGGTAGGTGATATGGCTGAAGACGAAGGGCATCACCCAGGTCTATTAACCGAATGGGGCAAAGTAACCGTGACTTGGTGGAGCCATTCAATTAAAGGTCTGCATAAAAATGACTTCATTTGCGCTGCTAAAACAGATGATGTATTTAACGCGCTGTAATTAATTAGATTTGAGTAAATAAAAAGGCACTTTACAGTGCCTTTTTTATTTTTAATTACCGTTTTCTCAATACTGGCTGTATCAGTTAAGTTTTATCGGTATTTAACATGTCATCATGCTCAGCCATATCCCAAGGTAGTTCGCCTGGGCTGTTACCTAAAAAGTGTAAGTAGTTCTCAAACTGATCAAGAATATCCTTCACAATATCATCTTCATTGTAGCCATAAACATCGTACGACAGACCACCACGACGTAAAAATACATCAGCCTTATAATACATTTCAGTATTGTCGTTATCAGGGCGCAGCTCTGAGTAAGCAAAGCTCGGCATAGGGTGCTCGGTAAGGCGAATATCATAAACAAAATCAACATGCTCATGACGTAATACAGTTAAATGAGCGCGTCCTAAATCAGTATCAAATTCGACCACGGCATGCCATTGTCGAGATTTCAATTCTGCTTGTACGGCTTTCATTGCCTTAACGACTACGCTACCAATAAAAGTATGTACTTTTTCTTTATTGGGGTAATTAACCATAGCCGCTAAACGGCGTTTCCAATGGGATAGATCAATATTACGACTATTGAGTGAATGTGCTTGTAGGCTGGTATCGCGATGGCCTTCAATTCTTAGCGCTCGCCAAAGCCCCGCAGTGGCAATTAGCATAATGATAGCAAAGGGTAAGGCACTGGCAATGGTCATGGTTTGTAGTGCACTTAAACCACCTGCCACTAATAAAACAGCCGCCACAGCGCCTTCAAGCACCGCCCAAAACACCCGCTGCCATGCTGGCGTATTAATATTTCCACCTGAAGCGAGTGAGTCGATTACCAAAGAGCCGGAATCAGACGAGGTAACAAAAAAGGTAACAATTAAAATAACCGTGAGTAGCGAAATAAAAAATGAGAGCGGTAACACTTCAAATAATTGAAATAACGCGACGGCATGATTTGCTTGTACATCACCAATGAGCGTATCAAAGCCTTCATTCATTATTAAATTCAGTGCCGTATCGCCAAACACTGAAAACCATAAAAAGGTAAAAATAGTGGGGACTAACATTACGCCAACAACAAATTGCCTAATAGTTCTACCGCGGCTAATTTTTGCGATAAACATCCCAACAAACGGCGCCCACGCAATCGTCCAGCCAAATATAAATAAAGTCCAGTTCCCAATCCAATCACTGCGACTATAGGCTTGTAAGTTAAAGGTCCGCTCAACAATACCACTAAGATAACTGCCGGTGTTTTGTAAAAACGATTCTAAAATATGAATAGTTGGGCCAATAAAAAATACAAAGGCCATTAATGAAACCGCTAAGGTCATATTCACGATTGATAAACGTTTTACCCCTTTATCCATCCCTGCGATTACAGAGAGCGTTGCTGCGGCGGTAATAATAGCAATCGCGGTAATTTGTACTGTGGTATTAATAGGAATATCGGGCCATAAATAGTGTAGCCCCGCGTTGATTTGAGTCACCGAAAGTCCGAGTGTGGTCGCAATACCAAATAAGGTGCCTAGTATGGCAAATACATCAACGGTATGTCCGATAGGACCATATATTTTATCACCAATTAGTGGATACAAGGCTGAACGAATAGACAGCGGCAGACCATGACGAAAGGCAAAATAAGCCAGCACTAAACCAACAATTCCATAAATAGCCCAAATATGAAATCCCCAATGGAAAAAGGCAATTTGCATTGCTTGCTTAGCGGCATCCACGGTTTCAGCCGCACCCGATGGCGGGGATGCGTAATGCAGTACTGGCTCGGCTACACCAAAATAAAGTAGCGCTACGCCGTAACCGGCAGAAAATAGCATGGCAAACCACTCACCAAAGCTGTATTGCGGCTGTGCATGATCGGGGCCTAGTTTTATATTCCCCCAACTGGAGGCGGCGACACACACGATAAATACCAAGAAAATAGCGACTGATAACATATAAAACCAGCCAAAGGTTTCTGTTATCCACGCAAGGGCAACACTAAATGCCTGACCTGCGAGTTCAGGGTTACTACTTGTACCAATGACCAAGAGTAGAATAATAAATACTGCAGGCAAAAATACAGGTAGCAAAATAGTTGAGCGTAAAGCAGTTTTTGTCATATTAATCCTTAATATTAATTGCTAACTTTCAAGTATGCTTGCCTACCTTATTATATATTCCGTTTATTGGCTAATTCAGTTGCTTGATTTATATACTTTAAAAAGGAGGGTAAAAGTTAATTTATAGGTGTTAGCAAATTGAAAATCATACTTTTTAATCCGGCTGTCAGTGACGAGTAGCCCTGTGTAATTTCATCGGCGTCTAACTCAGCTTAGCTGAACGTTTATAGCTTAAAGCTATAAACCTTTCTCCCAATTGCATTGCTTTACCTGCTCAAACCATGGGCTGGTAAACTCTTTAGCGGTAATGGGCTCAGGTAGGGTTAAAGTAACATCAAGCTTTTTAGCTAGATAATGTGCTACTAGCTGTTTCATTTTATCGCTTTCTAATTGCTCGTAAGCTGCTTGCAGCTGATGTTTATCTTTTTGACTTATGAAATCGCCAGTTAAATTTTTGTAGCCTAATTCAAGCCAAAGTAGCTGTGCTTGTTTAGCTTCGTTGGGAAATGCATGGGTTAAAGTTGCCGTTGGAGTATAGAGACGTTCAAAGTTAAGCTGATGTTCTTGAATTAAAAAGACCATTAATAAATTAAGCCCGGTTGAGATTTGCCCCGCGCGTTTATCAATATTTTGGTTAAGGCTTAATGCACTTCTAAAGTAGCGCTCAGCATCAGTAACATTGCCTTCATCAAGCGCTAAGTAGCCCAAGTTACTTTTTATAAGTGCTGTTATATTAGGAAGCTTTAATTGCGTGGTAAGATCAAGATTATTTAAGTATAAAGCACGCGCTTTAGCAAAGTCATTTTGCGAGCGAGCAACCAGCGCCATACTGTTGGTGAGTGTTAATCGTTGGCGATCGTTGTGCGCATATTTATAAGCACATTTGAATGAGATCTGGGCATCGCTTAAGTATTCAGCATGGCGTAGCCATATTCCCAAGGCACTCATTATGGTGGTCAATTTTTGTTTGAAGTAGTCAGCTTGATGATGCTGAAATATTGCGTCAATCGATTTATAAAGCCGATCGTAATGACTTGTGGGCACGGCTGTTCGGGCATAAAGCAAGTGCCAGCGGATAAATAGCGCAACAGGAGCTGTATTTAGTTCTTTGAGATTTTCAAGAATGATTATTGATTGTGCGGGATTAACAACAAGATAATCTTCGGCTTCGTTAAGTTTAGCTTCAAACGATGTAAAATCATTAGCCATAGCCTGCGTTGAACCAAATAACACCAACCAACCTAAAACGAAAAGGCGCAACAACTTATCCTCGATAATCGAATTATGCGTTTATTCAATATAGATGCAGGTATCTAACAAAGCAACGCGATTAAAGGGTACAGGTTTGTGAGAAGGTATTTTAAAAGCACTAAAAAAGCCCTAAACCTATACAAGCTTAGAGCTTTTTCTGTATGTAATTAAATTTTAGCGAATACACTTAACTTTAATGTGATGTTGGGTTTCGTTTTACTCAACCCAATCTACGTTTAATATTAACCTGCTTAGCGCATACAGCTAAAAACTTACAACTGCTTTTTAATCATCAATTGAGCGAAGCAGAGCGTTAATGCCTACTTTTTCGCGTGTTTGTTGATCAACTTTTTTCACAATAATCGCAGCGTATAAACTATGCGTGCCATCTTTTGAAGGCAGAGCACCTGGAACCACAACAGCACCAGCAGGTACGCGACCATAATGAATTTCACCGGTTTCACGGTCATAAATACGGGTACTTTGGCTAATGTAAACACCCATTGAAATAACCGCACCTTCTTCAACAATAACGCCTTCAACAATTTCTGAACGTGCGCCAATAAAGCAATTGTCTTCAATGATGGTAGGATTTGCTTGTAGCGGCTCTAAAACACCGCCTATGCCCACACCGCCTGATAAGTGTACATTCTTACCAATTTGAGCACATGAACCTACAGTGGCCCATGTATCAACCATAGTGCCTTCATCAACGTAAGCACCAATGTTTACATACGATGGCATTAGTACCACATTTTTCCCTACAAAGCTGCCTTTACGGGCAACGGCGTTGGGTACTACGCGCATGCCGCCTTGTTGAAACTGTTCTGGTGTGTAGTCGCTAAATTTAAGCGGTACTTTGTCGTAAAATTGATTTACGCCATCATTCATTGGCTGGTTTTCACGAATTCTAAATGAAAGTAGTACGGCTTTTTTAAGCCATTGATGAACAACCCATTCGCCAGAAATTTTTTCTGCAACACGCGCTGCGCCACTATCTAATAGCTCAAGTGCATCAATAATTGCTTGTTTAACATCGCTTGATACGGTTGTTGGGCTAATGCTGTCGCGGTTATCCCACGCATTTTCAATCATGGTTTTTAAATCTGACATAGTGTCCTCTTATTCAATTTCGGCGTTGAGTTTTTTACGTAATGCCTGATGAATTTTTGCTTGCTCTTCATCAGTCAGCGATTGATATTCGTTATTAGATACCACAAAGAAATCTTCTGCACGCTCGCCTACCGTGGTAATGCGTGCGGCATGTATGTGGAGTAAGTAAGCTTGAAAAACCTCGGCTATTTTAGTTAACAGTCCAGGTATATCAACCGCTTGAATTTCTATTAAACTACGGTCCTTACGAGGGTGCGGGCGCAGTACAATTTTTGGTTTAATATTAAAGTCTTTAAAGCGTTGTGAACGGCTCTTTTTAAAGCGTATTTTTTTACGTGGATCACTTAATGCTTGCTCTAATCCGCGTTTAATCGATTGCGCACGGCTACTGGCAATTGGGTCTCCGCTTACTTCTAAAATAACAAAGTTGAACAGTACGTAGCCATCTTTGGTGGTCAGTACTTGGGCGTGTTGAATTTGTGCTTTTTTAGAGCCAATAACACTGACTAATCGAGCAAATAGCGCACCTGAATAAGGACTATATGCAAATACTTGGGTGCCGCCATGCATTGCTTTATTTGAGACAATAACACTGGGTAGGCTCAAATCGGTGCATTTTAGTAAATGCTCCGTATGCCACGAAATCTGTTGCTCACTAAAAGCGGTAAAGTAATTGGCTTTAAAGCGGCTCCAAATTAAGTCAATTTGATCTTCATGGTAATGCAAATTAATCAAGCGCTGTTTAGCTTGATGCTTTTTATCTCGAATTTGGTCGCGTTGATCCATAGGATTTTCAAGGCCAAGGCGCAAAGCACGTTGTGTATGCAAGTAAAGCTCGCGTAGTAGAGTGTTTTTCCAGTCATTCCACAAGTTGTCATTAGTGGCGCGTATATCGGCGACGGTTAAACAATAGAGATAATCGAGCTGGCGCTCTGTTTTTACTCGCGATGCAAAATCTTTTATTACGTCTGGGTCGTTTATATCTTTACGCTGCGCCGTTACCGACATGAGTAAGTGGTTACTAACAAGCCAAGAAATTAACTTACCATCTGATGATGCAAAACCATGTAATTTAGAAAAAGCAATGGCATCAACAGCGCCCAGTTCAGAGTGATCGCCCCCACGGCCCTTAGCAATATCGTGGAAAATACCGGCTAAATACAGTAGCTCTGGTTTATCCATACGCGTGACGATTTCGCTGCAAATTGGGAATTCGCTAATCCCGGTTTTATCAAAATACTGATAAATATTATTGATCAGCTTGTGGGTGTGTTCATCAACTGTGTAGGCATGAAACAAATCAAACTGCATTTGCCCAAAAATATTTCGCCACTGCGGTAAATAGGCGGCAATCATGCCGTGTTTGTGCATCAGCGTAAAAGCACGTCCCATGCCATTAGGATGCTTTATGATTCGTAAAAAAGCTTCTCGGCAGGCTGCGTAGTCTTGTAGGTCGCCTAATAAACGGCGACGAACTTGGCGAATAGTGCGAATTGTGCTTGGGTATATATGGGTAATTTCAGGGTGGTCAGCAATATGCTCAAACAACACAAAAAGTTGATCGCGTCTAAAGAATACAGACGGACTTTTTACCCGAATTTGATGGCCAACGCGCTCAAAGTTACGATCAAGCTCTTCAACGGTAGCTTGACTGCTGTCTGGCGAAATACTTTGCTCAAAGTACGAAAGCAACATTTGGTTAAGCTCACGTACTCGGCTCATGATTCTGAATAAACGCTTCATCATGCGCTCAACCGAAGCTTTACCATCGCTACCAAAACCTAAAATTTCTGCAGCTTGGGGTTGATGATCAAACAATAAGCGGTTTTCTGAACGTTCTGCGGCTAAATGCAATGCAAAGCGGATATTCCATAAATTTTCAAGACACTCTAACAGCTCTTGATATTCCTCATGGGTCAGGTAGCCGTGACTAATTAGCTCTTGCAGAGTTTCTGCCCTAAAGTGCTTTTTAGCGACCCAAATAATAGTTTGCAGGTCGCGAAGACCCCCTGGGTTTTCTTTTATATTTGGTTCTAAATTGTAGGCAGTACCGTGGCACTTTCTGTGACGCAAGTTTTGTTCTTGTACTTTTGCGACAAAAAATTCACCTGAGCCCCACACCGGGGTTTCAATAATATGGTTTTTGAGTTTTTCAAACTCAATATGATTGCCAAAAATAAGACGGCTTTCTAATAAGCTGGTGGCAAAGGTAACGTCTTCACGTTTTTGATCTATGGCTTGTTCAATAGTACGAACACTATGACCTATCTCGAGATTAAGATCCCATAACATAGTAACGAATTGGCCGATTTTTTCGCAAATATCATCATTAGGCTGTTTCGTAACAAGTAACAAAAAGTCTATATCAGAGTAGGGATGTAGCTCGCCACGACCATAACCACCTACTGCAATTAAAGCCAAGTCTGGTTCGTGAGCTAAATCATAAACCTGAAAAAGTTTGATTAGCAACCGGTCAATAAATTCTGCACGGGCATTAATTAATTTACCAACAGGTTGTTTTGAGAATTCATTATGCAACCATTTATAGAAATAGGCGGAGCAATCGCGGTAATCGCTTAATTGCTCAGCATCATTGAGCAACTTTTTTACTTTGTTAGGTAATGCCACTTAGGCTGGCTCCTATATATGGACTGCATTGAAATTTATTTTTATAATATATTTGCTGTAAGGGCAATAACTTATGTTATCCCCTTACAGCAAACCGCTTAAGCGATATACGGCAAATCAGTTACTATCGCGATTAAGCGCGCACTTAAAATTAGTGCTCGATAATTCTATCGATTGTATCATCTGATCGTAGAGTTAAAATTTCAACACCATTTTCAGTTACAAGTAAGGTGTGTTCCCACTGAGCTGATAAACTACGGTCTTTTGTTACCACAGTCCAGTCGTCTTTAAGTAATTTACATTGGCGTTTGCCCGCATTTACCATAGGTTCGATGGTTAAACACATACCTGCTTTTAATGTTTCTCCAGTACCTGCTTTACCGTAATGCATTACTTGTGGTTCTTCATGGAACTCGCTGCCGATACCATGGCCGCAGTATTCACGTACGATAGAGTAGTTAAAGCTCTCTGCATATTTTTGAATAGCTGCACCAATATCACCAAGGCGAACACCCGGTTTTACCATTTTAATGGCAAGATAAAGACTTTCTTGAGTAACTTCTGCTAGGCGTTTACCTTGAATATTAGGCGTGCCTACATGAAACATCTTTGATGTGTCACCGTGGTAACCATCTTTGATAACGGTGATGTCAATATTTACACTGTCACCGTCTTTTAATGCTTTGTCGTTCGGAATACCGTGACAAATTACATGATTTACTGAGGTACAAATTGATTTTGGAAAACCATGATAATTAAGAGGAGCAGGAACGGCATCTTGCACATTAACAATATAATCATGACAAATTGTATTTAGCTCATCGGTGGTGATACCTGGTACCACATGTGGTTCGATCATTTCTAGCACATCAGCAGCCAAACGGCCGGCTACACGCATTTTCTCGATTTCTTCAGGGGTCTTAATCACAGCGCTCATTGAGGCTCCAAAGTTGCGTTTTTAGATGATTGTCGTCGCACAATTTTTGCACGAGACGTTGAGTATTTATTTTTAATATGGTATAAAGCGCGCCGTCTTTTTACAAATAAATTCTTAAATGATTTTTTGTATTTAAGGCAAACACAATTTTATTTTAACACACACACGTATCGTCACATACACTTGGGTGCATTTCAGTTTCATTTAACTGCGGTGTTGGTGCTATGGGATATGTGGAGGCCTAACCCTAAACAACTTAGAGGATTTACAAAATGGCAAACGTTTCAATGCGCGATATGCTTCAAGCTGGTGTTCACTTTGGTCACCAAGCACGTTACTGGAACCCAAAGATGAAGCCTTTCATCTTCGGCGCACGTAACCGTGTACATATCATCAACCTTGAGCAAACTGTACCAATGTTCAACACTGCACTTAAGTTTTTATCTGGTGCTGCTGCAAACAAAGGTAAAGTTCTTTTCGTTGGTACTAAGCGCGCAGCAAGCGAAGCAGTAAAAGAAGCTGCTTTACAAAGCGATCAATTCTTCGTTAACCACCGTTGGTTAGGCGGCATGTTGACTAACTGGAAAACAGTTCGTCAATCAATCAAGCGTCTTAAAGACCTTGAAGCTCAAAGCCAAGACGGTACTTTCGAGAAGTTAACTAAGAAAGAAGCGTTAATGCTTACTCGTGAAATGGAAAAGCTTGAAAAGAGCCTTGGTGGTATTAAAAACATGGGTGGCCTTCCAGACGCTATCTTTGTAATCGATGCTGACCACGAGCACATTGCTATCCGTGAAGCTAACAACCTAGGTATCCCAGTTGTTGCAATCGTTGATACTAACTCTAACCCAGACGGTGTTGATTACATCGTACCTGGTAACGATGATGCTATCCGTGCAATCAACCTTTACACTAGTGCTGTTGCAGCTGCGATCACTGAAGGCCGTGAGAGTAACATCGTTGCTCAAGCTGAAAAAGATGACTTCGTAGAAGCTGAGTAATTAGCTGTCATCAAGTCTTCATCTTTTAAAGGTGAAGACTTGCTATTCTTGTGGAGCGGGTAACCCGCTTATCTAAACCTGATTTCAGATTTGAGGATTTACTAATGGCTGTAACTACTGCCCTAGTTAAAGAATTACGCGAGCGTACTGGCGCTGGCATGATGGATTGTAAAAAAGCGTTAACTGAGACTGATGGTGACATCGAGTTAGCGATTGAAAACATGCGTAAGAGCGGTGCTGCAAAGGCTGCTAAAAAAGCAGGTAACATTGCTGCTGAAGGTACTATCATCATCAAGCAAAACGCGGGTGTTGCAGTACTTGTAGAAGTTAACTGTCAAACTGACTTCGTTGCTAAAGATGCAAGCTTCCTAGCATTTGCTAACAAAGTTGCAGATGCTGCTATCGCTGACACTACATCTATCGAAGACTTACAAGCTAAGTTCGAAGAAGATCGTGTTGAGCTAGTAACTAAAATTGGTGAAAACATCAATGTACGTCGTCTTCAGTACATCACTGGTGAACAACTAGTTGAGTACCGTCACGGCGAGCGTATTGGTGTTGTTGTTGCAGGTGTTGCTGATGAAGAAACACTTAAGCACGTTGCAATGCACGTTGCTGCTTCAAACCCAGACTACCTAACGCCAGATGACGTACCTGCTGATGTTGTTGAAAAAGAAAAGCAAGTACAAATCGACATCGCGATGAACGAAGGCAAGCCTGCTGAAATCGCTGAGAAGATGGTTGTTGGTCGTATGAAGAAATTTACTGGTGAGGTTTCTCTTACTGGTCAAGCTTTCATCATGGAACCGAAAAAATCTGTTGGCGAAATTCTTAAAGAGAAAAACGCAACAGTTACTGGCTTTGTACGTATGGAAGTTGGTGCAGGTATCGAGAAGAAAGAAGAAGATTTTGCTGCTGAAGTTGCTGCTCAAATTGCAGCTGCTAAAGGTCAGTAAGACATACTATTTGTGATGCAAAAGGAAAATACATGCAATTAAAGTACTATTTGCTTTTGCGTCACGCTTAGAAATTCTTTAAAATAACCGCGCTTTTATGTTTAACATAAGCGCGGTTATTTTTTATCCATAATTCAATAAAAGTTGGCCCCAAAACTATGACTATCAATCGCAAACCTATTTTTAGACGTGTTCTTCTCAAATTAAGTGGTGAAGCTTTAATGGGAGACGAAGGCTTCGGCATCGACCCTAAAGTTTTAGATCGTATGGCACAAGAAATTAAAGAGCTCGTAGAACTCGACGTAGAAGTGGGTTTAGTTATTGGTGGCGGTAACTTTTTACGCGGTGGCTCATTAGCCGAAGCGGGCATGAATCGCGTTGTTGGTGACCACATGGGGATGCTTGCAACCGTAATGAACGGCCTAGCTATGCGTGATGCGCTACACCGTGCGTTTGTAAATTGTCGCTTAATGTCAGCTATCCCATTAAATGGCGTATGTGATGCCTATAACTGGGCTGAAGCTATTAGCTTGTTGAAAACAGGTCGCGTTGTTATTTTTGCCGCTGGCACAGGTAACCCGTTCTTCACAACTGACTCTGCAGCGTGTTTACGCGGCATTGAGATTGAAGCTGATACGGTAATTAAAGCGACCAAAGTAGACGGTGTATTTAGTGATGATCCGGTGAAAAACCCTGATGCGACACTTTACCGTCACTTAAGCTACAATGAAATTATTGATAAAGAATTAAAAGTAATGGATTTAGCGGCATTTACTCTTGCTCGCGACCATAATATGCCATTGAGCGTATTTAATATGAATAAATCAGGCGCATTAAAACGCGTAATAATGGGTGAAGAAGAAGGAACCCTTATTTCTTCACAAGCCTCAGATGAAGTTAGTAACTAGATTAGGATTAAACCGTGATTAACGATATTCAAAAAGATGCGCAAGAGCGCATGCAAAAAAGTGTAGCAGCACTTGGTAGTCAATTATCTAAAATTCGTACTGGCCGTGCTCATCCTGCAATTTTAGACGGCATTATGGTGTCGTACTACGGCGCTCCAACACCGTTAAACCAAGTTGCAAATGTAACTATTGAAGATTCACGCACACTGGCTATTGGTGTATTTGATAAGTCTTTAGCGCAAGCTGTTGAAAAAGCTATTATGGCTTCTGACCTTGGTTTAAACCCAATGTCTGCAGGCACAGTTATTCGTGTACCTCTTCCTCCATTGACTGAAGAACGTCGTAAAGATTTAATTAAAATCGTACGTGGCGAAGTAGAAGGCGGACGTGTTGCTATTCGTAATATTCGTCGTGATGCAAATGGCGATATTAAAAACTTATTAAAAGATAAAGACATCTCTGAAGACGAAGCACGTCAAGGTGAAGATGCAATTCAAAAAATCACTGATAAGTTTATTAAAGAAATGGATACACAATTAACAGCGAAAGAAGCTGAGTTGATGGAAATCTAATAACTGTTCTAGACCTAGGCAAACAGCTTTAGCTAAATAATTAAGCCGCTTTTCACAAGTATTCGCACTTTACTTTAATTGTGTGATTTTTAAGAGTAACAGAATGTATTTTCTCTTTACTAGTGGCTCGATTATCAGTAAATACAAGGTTGTTAGCTGTATAATTATTTGCTTAAAGTAGATTTATTATCACGGGTACAGGTTAAATTTATTAGTTTTGAAACGCCGTCTGGGGTATACTAGGCGGCGTTTTTTTATGGAATACACAAAATTTATGGTTCTAGACGCTGATACAATTTCACAGCAATGTTTGCCTAAACATGTTGCCATCATCATGGATGGGAACGGGCGTTGGGCACAAGCCAGAAATAGGCCTCGTGTATATGGGCATAAAAAAGGCGTAGATGCAGTTCGTCAATCTGTGCAGTTTTGTACTAAATTAGGGATACAATCGTTAACCTTATTTGCTTTTAGTAGTGAAAACTGGCGCCGCCCTGAAGACGAAGTAAATACATTAATGGAGCTTTTTTTATTTGTACTAAGTAAAGAAGTTAAAAAGCTGCATAAAAATAACGTAAAACTAACCATCATTGGAGATTTATCTCGATTCTCTGAAAGCTTGCGTGCGAAAGTACATACTGCGCAAGAACTAACAGCGAATAACACCGGTCTGCACTTAAATGTAGCGGCAAATTACGGTGGTCGCTGGGATATGACTCATGCTGCTAAGCAGGTTGCTTTACAAGTAGCAAATGGGGAACTTGATCCCGCAGACATTACAGAAGAACATATTGCACAGCATATGAGTATGGCAGATCAGGCACAGCCAGATTTATTGATCCGTACTGGTGGCGATGTCAGAATTAGTAATTTTTTACTTTGGCAGGCAGCCTACGCTGAACTTTATTTTACCAATACACTTTGGCCTGACTTTAACGAAGCTGCTTTTGCAGAGGCCATCGCATGTTACGTTGCCAGAGAGCGACGTTTTGGTTGCACGGGCGAACAAATAAAACAATTACTCGCTCAAACCTAAAATAGATTAAGGGTCATCATTTTGTTAAAACAACGTATTTTAACCTCACTAGTGCTAGCACCATTAGCACTGGCTTTGGTTTTTTACACCCCACTAACGTTATTTAGTTATTTTGCGGGTGCTATTGTATTAATGGGCGCATGGGAATGGTCTGCTTTTATGGGGCTATGCGATAAACTAAAACGCGGTGCGTTTGTATTGTTAGTTGCAGTATTACTCGGTTTACTTAATTTACATTGGCCGATAGAAACTCTATGGCAGAACGGCAAGCTTGTAGGTGATGCCAATTACTTATTTACCTTATCGTTTTCATGGTGGTTAGTTGCAAGTTATTTAGTGTGGCGTTACCCCGCTATGGCTAAAGGCTGGAATGAAGGGCTCGTGATGCGCGGTATTGCAGGTTTACTGACATTGGTACCACTGTGGCTTGCGCTTAACACCCTTCGAAGTGCGCAATATACAGAATCAACACACTATGGTTCTATGCTGATTTTAGTGGTTTTAGGTATTGTATGGAGTGCCGATATTGGCGCTTACTTTACCGGTAAAAGTTTCGGTAAACATAAGTTAATGCCTAAAGTTAGTCCAAATAAAACCATAGAAGGCCTCGCCGGTGGCGTGGTTGCTGCGGTGTTATTTGTATTGGCTTTTTGTTATTACACTAACGTTGATACTTCTGTGTGGCCAATTTATGCAGTAATGACAGCATTTATTGCTTTGTTCTCTGCGGTAGGTGATTTACTCGAGAGTATGTTTAAACGTGAAGCGGGTCTTAAAGATAGCGGCAGTTGCCTACCTGGGCACGGCGGTATTTTAGACCGTATTGATAGCTTAACTGCAGCAGCGCCGATGTTTGTTATTTGCTTTGCCTGGACACTGAGTTTATGAGTGTAGTGCAACAACTGGTTATTTTGGGTGCAACGGGGTCTATAGGTCTTAGCACGTTAGATGTTGTTGCAAGAAATCAACAGCAGTTCAAGGTGTTCGCATTGGCCGCAGGGCAAAATGCAAAGAAAATGGCTGAGTTGTGTCTTGCTCATCAACCTCGGTATGCTGTTATGGCTTCAGAGCAAGCCGCTAAGCAGCTTAGTGAACTTTTAAAAGGCATGTGTAAAACACAAGTAATGCATGGCGAGAAAGCCATGAGTGAGCTTTGTGCGCATGTTGATGTTGATACTGTGATGTCAGCTATTGTTGGTGCAGCTGGGTTACTGCCTACCTTGAGCGCAGTTGAAGCAGGAAAAAAAGTACTGCTGGCAAACAAAGAGTCATTGGTGATGTCGGGTCAGTTGTTTATTGATAAAGTGAAACAACATCAAGCAACTTTATTACCCATCGACAGCGAACATAATGCTATTTTTCAGTGTTTACCTAGTACGTTACAAAACACCCAAGGACAAGCACGGCTTGAGCAGCATGGCGTTAGCAAAATTTTATTAACTGGCTCTGGTGGCCCATTTTTAAACCGTGATATTAATACGCTTGATAGCGTTAGTGTCAGTGAAGCGGTTGCTCACCCTAATTGGTCTATGGGACAAAAAATATCAGTAGACTCAGCCACAATGATGAACAAGGGCTTAGAGTTTATTGAGGCTAAATGGTTATTTAACTGTGATGCCAGCGATATTGATGTGGTGATTCACCCACAAAGTATTATCCACTCTATGGTGCAATACCAAGATGGTTCTATTTTAGCGCAAATGGGAAACCCCGATATGCGCACCCCTATAGCACATGCGCTTGCCTTTCCACAGCGAATTGATGCGGGTGTTAAACCGTTAAATTTTTCTGATATTTGTGATTTTTCGTTCACTAAACCTGACTTTTCTCGTTACCCTAATTTAAAATTAGCAATTGCTGCGTGTGATGCGGGACAGGGTGCAACTACTACGGTGAATGCGGCTAATGAAATGGCTGTAAATGCATTTTTGCAGGGACAAATTAGTTTTACCGATATTTATAAAGTGAATGCGAAAACGTTAGAGGCTGCAAAGTTCACCAATGTGCAAACGCTTGATGAAATTTTAGAATGTGATCGTTTAGCACGTTTGAGCGCAGCGCAGTTTATAACCAAAGTGGTGCATTAAAATGTTCGATTTTTTTTGGAATTTAGGCTCATTTATACTCGCACTCGGAATTTTAGTGACCGTTCACGAATACGGTCATTTTTGGGTGGCTCGTAAGGCGGGCGTTAAGGTACTGCGCTTTTCAATTGGTTTTGGTAAACCTTTATTAAAATGGCACGATAAATACAATACTGAATACGTGATCGCGGCAATCCCACTCGGTGGTTACGTAAAAATGTTAGACGAGCGTGTTGATGAAGTACCCGCAAATCAACGTCATTTATCGTTTAATGCTAAATCTGTTCAAGCGCGAATAGCTATTGTGGCTGCTGGGCCTATGGCGAACTTTTTATTTGCTATTTTTGCTTTAGCGGCCATGTATATGGTGGGTGTGCAAACAATAAAACCGGTTGTAGGTAATGTTGTTGAAGGCAGTAGAGCAGAACAAGCAGGCATTACGTCTACTCAGCAAATAATTAAAATTGGTGATGACGATATTACTAATTGGCAAGATGCGACTTTTTCTTTGATGTCGCACTTGGGTGATAAAAGTGTTGCCGTTACTTTACGTAATGAAAATTATCAACAAACAACGCAAATTCTCAACCTCGATGGTTGGAAGCTTGATCAGCAAGATGTACCGCCATTGAGCTCGTTGGGGATTGTGCCGTTTCGCCCTCAAGCAACACTCACTATCGCGGCGATTACTAAAGACTCTGCTGCTGAACAGGCAAATTTACAGGTTGACGACATTATTTTGGCTGTAAACGGCGAAACAATGAGCAGTTGGCAGCAATTAGTTAATCTTATTACTCAATCGGCTAACAAATCCTTACAATTTAGTGTAAAAAGACAAGATAGTATAAAAACAATAATAGTGACCCCAAACAGCCGAGTTGTCAGTAATGGTGTTGAACAAGGCTTTTTAGGTGTTGCTCCGGTTGTAGAGCAGTGGCCTGATGATTTTGTTGAGACTAGACATTATGGGCCTCTAGATAGTATTGTGCTGGGCACAAAAGAAACATGGCGTTTAATTACGCTGAGTTTTGACATGATAGGTAACTTAATTACTGGTCAAGTATCAGTAAAAAATTTAAGTGGGCCCGTCGGCATTGCAGTCGGTGCCGGCACAAGTGTTAGTTACGGATTAGTCGCATTTTTAAGCTTTTTAGCTTTGATCAGCGTTAATTTGGGAGTATTTAATTTACTTCCTCTGCCAGTGCTTGATGGTGGGCACTTAATGTATTACATAATTGAACTTTTTCGTAAAAAACCAGTCTCTGAAAAGACACAAGAGTTTGGTTTTAAAGTGGGAGCCTTGCTACTCATTTTTCTAACATGTTTCGCTTTGTTCAATGATGTATCGCGCTTGTAGTATTTAAGCGTGGTGACGACAAATTAGAACACGATTGTAAAGCTCGTAACTATTTAGTTTTCGATGCTAAGCGGTAATACAGTTGTAAAGGATAAAGATAATAAAATGGCTATAAAAAAACATTTGGTAGTTTCAAGTTTATTGGGTGCAAGTTTTGCAGCCCTAGGCCAAAACTCCTTTATTGTTGAAGATTTAAAAGTTGAAGGATTGCAACGTGTCGCACTTGGTGCTGCATTAACGCATATTCCTATCAACGTGGGCGACAATGTTGATGAATATACAATTTCAAAAACAATTAAGTCACTTTATCGCTCAGGTCACTTTGACAATATAAAAGCGTTGCGTGATGGCAATAACGTTATTTTTAAAGTAACTGAACGCCCAACAATTAGCTTTATTGAATTTGATGGCAATAAAGACATAAAAGATGAGCAGTTAAACCAGTCGCTTGATCAACAAGATATTCGTCAAGGCGAGCCACTGGATAAAACGGTTATCGATAATATTGAAAAAGGCTTAGTTGAGTTTTTCCATAGCATTGGTAAATACAATGCAAAAGTGGACATAAGTATCACTAAGCTCCCACGTAACCGAGTTAAATTGAGACTCGAGTTTGATGAGGGCGATGCAGCCTCTATTCGTCAAATCAACTTAGTTGGTAATGAACTTTTTTCAAACGAAGAGCTACTTCAGCTTGCAGAGTCGCAACAAGATTTACCTTGGTGGCAGTTTATGGGTAGCGATCGCTATCAAAAACAAACCATTGAAGGCGATTTGGAAAAAATTCGTAGCTTTTATTTAGACCGTGGTTATTTGCGTTTTAATATTGATTCAACTCAAGTATCAGTTAGTCCTGAACGTGAATCGGTTTATGTAACGGCAAATATCACCGAAGGTGTAAAATACAAAGTGAAAGGCTTTGATTTTATCGGTGATTTACTCGGCCGAGAAGAACTAATAAAAAGTGTTATCCCACTTCGTACCGGAGAGTTGTATAACGGCTCGGTGGTGACTTCTTCAGAAGAGTTTATAAAAAGTTACTTAGCTCGTTTTGGATATGCTAACGCTGAAGTACGCACCATTCCAGAAATTGATGACGAAAACCAAGAAGTACAACTAACTTTGTCGGTTGACCCTGGAAAACGTGTTTATGTTCGTCGAATTATTGTAGGTGGTAACCAAAATACAGCTGATGAAGTACTACGTCGTGAAATGACACAGCTTGAAGGTGCATGGCTATCTAACCAAAATCTTGAGCGTTCTAAATTACAAATTCAACGTTTGCCTTATATGGAAACTGTTGACTTTAATGTGGTGCCTGTTCCCGGTGTGGATGACCAAGTAGATGTTGATTTTACTGTTAAAGAGCAATCTGCGGGTAGCTTTAATGCCGGCCTTGCTTATGGTTCGTACCTAGGTCTGCAATTTAATATTGGTGTAACTGAATCTAACTTTTTAGGCACAGGTAACCAAATTGGCTTTAACATTAATACCTCGCGTGGCTCTGAGCGTGTCAGTGTGTCGTACACAGACCCTTACTTTACGCCAGATGGCGTATCGCAAGGCAGCAGCATTTTTTACAGTAACTACGATGCTAGCCAGTTTAGCTTAATTGACTATAAGTCAAAAAGTTATGGCCTTGGGACTAACATTGGTTTTCCAATTGATGCTATAAATCGTATTAACTTTGGGGCTCGTTGGATAGAAGAAGAACTATCAGATATCGCTGAATATGAGCAAACACGTGTATTACGTGAAACCTTCCTCGATCCAGAGAACCCTGATGCGGGCTTTGAGTTTACCAAGTATGAGTTAAGTGTAGGTTGGTCGCGTGTAACGGTGAACCGTGGTTTGTTCCCAACAGCTGGCTCAAGACAAACATTGAACTTAACAGCTACAACGCCGAATTCAGATTTAAAATACTTTAAATTAAATTACGATTCACGTTTTTACTGGCCGATTTCAAACGACCATCGTTGGGTGTTCTCAACGCGTGCGGCATTAGGTTACGGTAATGGTTATGGCTCTACTAATGGGTATGAGCAGACGCTTCCATTCCAAGAGTATTTCCGTATTACAGAAATGGAACTACGTGGCTTTGATAGAAATACTATCTTACCGCGTGCAGTATCACGAATACCACAATCTATACCAGGCACGCCATCAGGTGATGGTACAACCACAGGTAATATTGGTGGAGCATCTGAGTTTGATGTATTGCAACCTCAAGGCCGTATAGGTGGTAACGCGAAAGCCGTTGCAGGTATGGAGCTTATTGTTCCTACACCGTTCTTAGATGAAGAAAATACCAGTTCGGTACGTACTAGTTTCTTTGTTGATGCTGCCAACGTTTGGGATACCGAGTTTAACGTTGATCGTTATCAAAACTTAGGTATTGATGAGCGTGCAAAATTAGATGACTACTCAGACCCAATGCGCTTTAGGGTTGCAACCGGTTTATCATTACAATGGATCTCACCTATGGGTCCTATGCTGATCAGCTTTGCGTATCCGTTGCAAAAAGAAGAAGATGACGATACCAAGACCATCAGTTTTAATATTAGTAACACTTTCTAAAGGAGTTTTTTGTGAAAAAATTATTCAAATCAACAGCAGTTGCCGTTTTAGCTACACTTATGATGGGTACATCAGTTAATGCTTTTGCTCATAAAGTGGGTATTGTAGATATGCAAGAAATCTACAAGCAGCTTCCACAAATGGCTAAAATCGAACAGTCTTTACAAACTGAATTTGCTGAGCGCCGTCAAGAGCTTGAAAAGTTACAGGGCGATATTCGCTTTGAAGCTGAAAAGTTTAAGCGTGAAAGCACCACAATGAGTCAAGACCAAAAAGACGCATTACGTGATAAAATCCAGGGTATGCAAAAAAACCTTGCTGAAAAGGGCCGTCCGTTAGAGCAAGAAATTAAAGCACGTCAAAATCAGGAGTTGGCTAAAGTTCAGACTTTAATCATTGAAACTATCCAAGAGATTGCTAAAAAAGGTGATTTTGACGAAGTTAAAGTAAAAGACACAACTATTTACTTTAATCCTAAAGAAGTAACTGATCTTTCTGAAAAAGTAGTAACAGCTGTAAGTAAGAAATAATTAATCTATGCAAAATTATACGCTTTCGCAAATTGCGGAACTTCTAGGCGCCGAGCTTCAAGGTGATGGCGCTTTAGAAATTAAAAAAATAGCGACACTTGCAAATGCCCATACTGGGCATATTGCATTTTTAGCGAACAAGAAATATCGATCTCAGCTTGAGACAACAAAGGCCAGTGCGGTGATACTCAGCCCTGACGATGCGCCTTACTTTTCAGGCAATAAAATCATCGTTGCCAATCCTTATGTTTGTTATGCCAAACTCGCTCAGTTTATGGATACTACACCTCGTAGTGCAAATAGTGGTATACACCCGAGTGCGGTAATACATGCCAGTGCACAAGTGAGCAAAAGTGCAGCCATTGGTGCTAATGTTGTAATTGAAGCTGATGCTGTAATTGGTGATAACGTACAAATTGGTCCGAACAGTTTTATTGGTGAACGTGCTAAAATAGGCTCAGGCACCAAACTTTGGCCAAGTGTGAGCATTTATCATGATGTTGAGATTGGCGCAGATTGTTTATTGCAAGCTAACACTGTCATTGGTAGTGATGGCTTTGGCTATGCAAATGAACGTGGTCAGTGGCTTAAAATTCCACAATTAGGCTCTGTGATCATTGGCGATAAAGTAGAAATTGGCGCAAGTACCACGATAGATCGTGGTGCGCTTGATGATACTATTATCCACAGTAACGTTATTATTGATAACCAGTGTCAAATAGCACACAACGTTGAAGTTAACTCAGGCACCGCTATTGCCGGTTGTACTGTACTTGCAGGCAGTGTCACCATAGGTAAAAATTGCCAGATTGGCGGCATGAGCGCAATTAACGGTCACATGTCTGTGTGTGATGGTGTTATAATTACCGGCATGAGTATGGTGACCAAATCAATCACCGAACCAGGTATTTACTCATCTGGTATGCCTCATACGACTAACAAAGAATGGCGAAAATCAATTGCTCATTTGCGCAACCTTTCAGACATGAAATCACGTCTAAAAGCGCTTGAAGCATTGAACAAGTCATGAACGTTGAACACTAAAAAGGATGCTATTTTGGCAAACGAATTAAATAGCCTTGATATTCAAGAAATTTTAAGTTTATTACCGCACCGTTACCCGATGCTACTAATTGATCGTGTAATCGATTTCACCCCAGGTGAATCATTGCATGCAATTAAAAATGTATCGATTAATGAACCTATTTTCACTGGCCACTTCCCAAATCAGCCGATTTTTCCTGGTGTGCTAATATTAGAGTCAATGGCGCAAGCAACGGGTCTATTAGGGTTTAAAACGGTTGAAAATCGTAGCGAAAACGAACTTTACCTATTTGCAGCTGTAGACAACGCGCGTTTTAAGCAGCCAGTTGTGCCAGGTGATACCATGCATCTTCATGTTAAGTTTTTAAAAGAGCGTCGTAACATATGGAAATTTGCGGCTGAAGCTAAAGTTGACGGCAAAACAGTGTGTAGCGCCGAAATCATGTGTGCTAGAAGAGAGTTTTAATTGTGATCCATGCTACGGCAATAATCGAACCGGGTGCAAAACTTGGTAACAATGTGTCAGTTGGACCATATAGTTACATCGGTAATGATGTTGTTATTGGTGATGACTGCATTATTGAGTCTCACGTTGTTGTTAAAGGGCCTGCTACTATTGGCTCTGGTAACCATATTTTTCAGTTTGCCTCTGTGGGCGAAGCTTGCCAAGACAAAAAATATAACAACGAACCAACCAGTTTAATTATTGGCGACAATAATGTGATTCGTGAATGTGCGACTATCCACCGCGGTACAATTCAAGATGAAGGTGTTACCAAAATAGGCAGCAATAACTTATTTATGGCTTACACCCACGTTGCACACGATGCGGTAATTGGCGATAACGTTATTTTTGCAAATAATGCCAGTGTAGCGGGTCACGTTCATGTTGGTGATTGGGTTATTTTAGCGGGTAACTCAGGTGTTCATCAATTTTGTAAAATTGGTGCGCATGCATTTGTTGGTATGTATTCGGGGGTAAACAAAGACGTACCTCCATTTGTTACCACCATTGGTATGCCAGCAGGCCCTGCAGCAATCAATACTGAAGGCATGAAACGCCGTGGTTTTGAAAGTGATGAAATCATGGCAGTACGCCGCGCTTATAAAGCGTTTTACCGCAAGAGCTTAGGTGTTGATGAAGCGATTGAATTACTTGCTGAAGATGCTGCAAAGTTTCCAGCAGTGCAATTGATGATTGATTTCGTTAAAAGCTCAGAACGCGGTATTGTGCGTTAAAAAATAGCATTTTTAACAAATTAAAAAACCACCTTTGAGTAATCAAGGTGGTTTTTTATTAGCTGATTAATAATTCAGTCTCTACTCAGTATCGTCCTATTACACTCCCTCTACATTTTTCAATAAAGTATAAAGAATGAAACTAATAAAGTTAGTATTGCTTTCAGTACTGTCGGTGATTTTGGCCGCCTGTAGTACTGCGCCAGGTAATATAAATAATCAACAACGTGATGTTGCAGAGCAAGGTAAAGCATCATTTTATGCTGATAAGTACCACGGCCGACTTACTGCCAGTGGCGAGCGATTTAGTCAACAAGCGGCAACAGCTGCTCACTTAAAGCTCCCGTTTGGTACACGAGTAAACGTTACTAATATTGCTAATAATAAGTCAGTGGTGGTCAGAATTAACGACAGGGGTCCTTATATTCGGGGGCGAATTATAGATTTATCTAAGGCGATGTTTAAAAAAATAGCCGACCCTAAAGTCGGCGTTATTGATGTATCGGTCACCGTTATTGATAATAAGTAATACTGCTAAGGACTAAAAGCGGGTCGTTAACGCCACATAGTCAGGGTGTTCATTGAGCAGTTGTTGATGTGAACCTTGAGCGATGATTTGTCCGCTATCTAACCAGATGACACTATCCATTTGCGATAATAACGCTGGATCATGAGTAATTGTTAAAACACTGGCATGCTCTTTCAGCTGTAAAACACTGTTCATAACAGCTTGTTTAGAGATATTATCGAGCCCTTCAGTCGGTTCATCGAGTACTAAAATGGCGGGTTTTTGCAGCAGGGCCTGTGCCAAGGCTATACGTCTTGATTGACCTTGAGACACATTTCGCCCGCCGGTACCTAAACGGGTTTTCAGCCCTTGTTTGAGCTCAGAGAACCAACCACCAAGTTCTGCCTGTGTTAATGCTGCTATCATTTGTTGCGAGGTTGCATCGGGAGCTGCATAAGCAAGGTTTTCGCTTAATGTGCCATCAAAAATATGATGCTGCTGAGCTAAAATATTTAATGTCTTTGCACGACTCTCATTATTTAAATCATGCAGGCTTATGATTTCTTTGTCGCTTTGTAAGTTTATTGTTCCTTGCTGCAGTGGCCATAAACTACTGAGCAAATTCACTAAGGTAGTTTTACCACTGCCGCTTCTACCAACAATAGCCACTTTTTGCTTCGCGGGGAGCTCAAAACTCACATTATTTAATGCCTGCTTTTGGCCATAGTGATAGCTGACATTATTTAACGACAAAGCCCAGTGCTTATTTAATAGCTCAATATCTGTGGTTGATACATTGTTTGTGCTAAGCGTTTTGTCTTCAAGAATAAAGAGTCGCTCAGCTGCTTTTAGTACATTAGGAAGCTCAATAAAGGCGTTAGGCAGTAACAATACGCTTTCAAAACTGGCAAGCACAAACAGGCTCAACATCGCCAGCTCTACATTGACCATAGCACCGCTAAACACTAGCGGCACAATAGTAACAATGCTGGAAAGCATAGCTAATTGCACTATGAGTAAGCTTAAGCCATCAGCGTTGCCAAGAGCCTTATGACGAATAAATAATTGCTGATTATACTGCTCACTTAACAGATCACACTTAGTGAGTTGTTGGTTTCGAGCTTGATAAATATTTAGTTCTCTAAGGCCCGTAAGAGTGTCTGACAGCTCTGCTCTAAGTTGTGCACTAAGTAAGGTTTCTTGGTGACTATTTTTATCTAATTGCTTACTTAATATTGCCGGTATAATCACCCCAATAATAATAATCCCAACAAAAAAAATAAGGGCGACATTTACATTGTAGGCTGACATAAACAGCATAATAATAGGCACAGTCAGCAAAGCTACTAACATCGGCAGCAACACATTTAAATAAAACTTATCTAATGCGTCTACATCGTTTTGTAAGCGATTAACTAAATCGGCACTGCGGCTCATAGCTAAATCAAGGTTATTAAGCTTGCTGAGTGTGGCGAACATGTTTACTCGTATTTCACTTAACAATAAAAATGTGGCGTTGTGAGTAACTAAGCGTTCAGCGTAACGTGAGGCGGTGCGCACAATCGCTAAAAAGCGGATGGTGCCAGCTGGGGTAAAGTAGTTCATATGGACGCCGGCAATTCCTGCGGCTGCCATAGAAGCTAAAAACCAGCCTGAAATAGCGAGTAAGCCTACATTAGCTAGCACCGTGAGTGACGCTAGAAACGTCCCTAAAAGCATCGCTTTATAATGAGGGCGGCACAATTTGAGTAAACGAATAAAATTAGCCATTAGTTACCCCTTGTTTTGCTGTTTTTAGCAGCTTTGCAAATTCGCCAGATTGCTGGCTGAGCGCTTTAAAATCGCCTTGTTGAACGATGCAGCCGTTTTCCATAACGATAAGTTGCTTAGCATTTTTTACTGTATTTAAGCGATGTGCGATGGTGATCACCAAGTGGTTTTTTGCATACTCAGCAATAGCGTTTTGAATGAGTTGCTCGGTTTGACTATCTAAATGAGCGGTTGGCTCATCGAGCATTAGAATAGGGGCGTGTTTTAAAAATGCACGAGCTAATGCTATACGCTGTTTTTGCCCGCCAGATAGCCCTTCACCTTGCTCACCTATTAAGGTGTTAAAGCCATCGGGTAGCTCGTTAATAAATTCCAGCGCACCTGCTTGCTCTGCAGCATGTACAAGTGCTTCATATGAAGCGTCTGGGTTACCTAATTTTATGTTGGCGGCTAGGGTGTCGTAAAATAAGGTTGGCTTTTGTGGGATCCATGCAATGTTTTGTTGTAATTGGCTTATATCCGCGGTTGTCAATGGTTGTTGGTCAATGGATATATGTTGTATTACTTCTGGGTGAAAACCAAGCATGCAATCAAGTAGGGTGCTCTTACCTGAGCCGCTAGCTCCGACAATGGCTACTAGTCCTGTGCTTGGCAGGGTTAAATTAATATTATTTATTCCCTCATTGCTATTAGGGTAACTAAAGTTGAGCTCATGGATGCTTATAGTTCTACTAGCATTAACATTGATCTTTGCTGTGTGGCTATCATCATTTTCGGGCAGTGGTGCATTTAAAATAATCAACATATCTGCAGCAGCACTAATTCCCTGCAGGCGTGCATGGTAATGGCTGCCTAATTGGCGAAGGGGTAAATAAAATTCAGGTGCTAGTAACAGCACTACAAAGCCAGTAGCAAAATCTAGGGTGCCAAAAAATAATCTAAAGCCAATAATTACCGCTACCAGTGCCACACTAATTGTGGCTAAAAACTCCAGAGCAAAAGAGGATAAAAAAGCAATTTTTAACACGTTTAGCGTTGCGTGTCTAAAGTCATCGGAAATACGCGCGATTTGTTTGAGTTCTTTGCGTGTGGCATTAAATAGTTTTAGTTGAGTAAGCCCTTGTACGCGGTCAAAAAAATAGTTTCCTAGTACTGCCAGTTGTTGCCAACGTTTTTGATTAAGTGCCTCGGCTTTGTGGCCAACTAGAATCATAAAAAAGGGAATAAGTGGCGCGGTTAATAAAAATATTAATCCTGCTTTGTAATCGGTCGGAAATATAACCACTAATATTGCAATAGGAATAAGGGCACTGTAGGCAACCCCAGGTAAGTACTTTGCATAGTAGTCATGGAGTGCTTCTACGCCATTGTGCAGCGTGTTGAGCGTTGCACCTTGGCCATGTTGCTCTATATAACTTGGGCCGAGTTGTGTGAGTTTATCGAGTAAGGTTTGGCGAATAGCCGATTTAATTTTAAGCGTAGCAAATGCGCTTAATCGCTCGCTGAGTGCTAAGAAAATGGCACGCAGTAAAATAATACCCGCTAAAGGCCATAAATAGTGGGTTACTTGGGCTAAACTATGCCCTTCAAACATCACCTCATGAATGGTTTGCGCGAGTAAGTAAGCTCCTGCAATCATTAAAATTGCATTAACTGTTCCAAGTGCAATGCTTAGCTTTAACCACATTGCCGCCGGTTTACTCTGCTGCTTTAAAAAAGCGCGCAGGGGTTGTTGCTGCGCGCGATTTGGTCGGGGATTAGTCGTCATTGTGATTTGTATTATGCTCGTTTAATAAATCATGGGTGGCTTGTTCATCATCAGCAATGCTGTTTTTATTTTGATGAAATTCATACCACATCACGTTTATAACGCCTAAGGTACAAGCAAGCAGTACACCTAAAATCCACGCGAAATACCACATAATTTAGTCTCCTTAATAACTGCCGTGAGGGTTATTTTCAATTTCATCAACGGTCACTCTGCGCCACATTTTCACATAACACCAGGTGGTGTAGGCTAAAATGAGTGGCACAAATATAACCACAGCAATGAACATAACATTGAGTGTTCTGTGGCTCGATACCGCATCCCAAATTGTTAAGCTAATATCAGGGTTATTGCTTGAAGGCATAATAAACGGAAATAATGAAACGCCCGCAGTCATAATCACCCCAATTAACATCACACTGGTTGCTAATAATCCCAAAGCGGGCTTATTCAATTTAGAAAACAGGAGTGCACACAGTGCCATCGCAAATGCCAAAATAGGGAAGGTCATTGTCCATGGACGTTCACTGTAGTTATTAAGCCATGCGCCTTGAGCCGTGGTAACTACTTTTGCCAATGGATCTGCATGACCTTGGGTGTCGCCCATAGAGGCAATTTGATAACCTGTTAGGTTGGCAACCCACACACCGGCCGCTGCAAATAATACTATAAAGGCAAGTAATGAGTAGCGACCATATTGTCCTGAGCGCTCAGCAACTTGATCAGCGGTTCGCAATTGTAGCCACATTCCCGCGTGTGCAATTAACATGGTAATACTAACTAAGCCGGCAATGAGCGCAAACGGATTAAGTAAGGCAAAAAACGACCCTTGATAACTAACTCTCAATAAATTATCGATATGAAACGGTACACCCAAAAACAAGTTACCAAACGCTACACCAAATACCAGCGCAGGTATGGCACTACCGGCAAACAAGCCCCAGTCCCAGTTATTACGCCAGCGTTTAGAGTCAACCTTAGAGCGATAATCAAAACCTAAAGGTCTAAAAAATAATGCAAATAACACCAGCATCATGGCAAAGTAAAAACCAGAAAATGCTGCCGCATACACCATAGGCCATGCTGCAAATAAAGCGCCACCTGCGGTTATAAACCATACTTGGTTACCATCCCAATGGGCGCCAATAGTGTTAATAACGGTACGGCGTTCAGAATCTGTTTTGCCGACTAAGCGTAGCAACATGGCAACGCCCATATCCATACCATCGGTAATGGCGAAACCAATTAACAGCACACCAATAATTAACCACCAGAGCATTTTTAATGTTTCATAATCAAAAATCATGATAGTTCTCCTTTAGCAGCCGAGCTGTGATCAGGTAATTCAAAATGGTACTTACCGGTATGAAGGGAGCTTGGTCCTTGCTTAATAAATTTAATCATTAACCATGCTTCAACAATCGCCAATCCAGTATAGAAAACAATAAAACCAGTTAAGCTAATTAAAATATCATTTACCGTCAGCGATGACGTTGCTAAAAAGGTCGGTAACACTTCAGAAATAGCCCATGGCTGGCGGCCATATTCAGCCACAATCCAACCAAACTCGATGGCAATCCAAGGCAGAGGAATGCTTAATACTGCGGCCCACAACAACCAACGTTTTTGTTCAATAATACGATGGGCGTTGTAATAAAAAGCAAGGATAAATACGCCAAGCATGATCACGCCACAGCCAACCATAATCCTAAATGACCAAAACATAGGACCCACTTTAGGGAAGGAGTCTTTAACGGCTTGTTGTATTTGTGCCTCACTGGCATCTGCTACATTAGGGGTATAACGTTTAAGTAATAAGCCATAGCCTAAATCATCTTTCACGTTATCAAACTTTTCGATATTTTCAGGGGTATCGTCACCTGCGCGAAGTTTTTCTAGATATTCATAAGCAATCATGCCATTGCGAATACGCTTCTCGTGTTTTTTCTCAAGATCTGAAATACCAATCACTTGTTCATCAAGTGAGCGCGTTGCAATAATACCTAATGCGTAAGGAATTTTAACCGCAGCATGAGTTACTTGCTCTTCAGAGTCAGGAATACCTAGCATGGTAAAAGCTGCGGGGGCTTCTTCGGTATGCCATTCAGCTTCAATGGTGGCGAGTTTTACTTTTTGTACTTCACCGACTTCGTAGCCAGATTCATCACCGAGTAAAATAACACATAAAATAGAGGCTAAACCAAAGCCTGATGCCACCGAGAACGAACGTTTAGCAAATGCCAAATCACGTCCTTTTAATATGTACCAGCTACTAATCCCAAGCACAAACATAGACGCCGCAACATAACCTGCAGACACAGTATGAATAAACTTAACTTGCGCTACAGGGTTAAATACTAGCTCTGCAAAACTAGTCATTTCCATACGCATGGTTTGATAGTTAAACTCTGCCCCGACTGGGTTTTGCATCCACGCATTAGCAACTAAAATCCATAGCGCAGACATATTAGTGCCCAGCGCCATTAAAAATGTTACCCCTAAATGCTGGCGTTTAGAGAGCCTGTCCCAACCTAAAAAGAACATCCCCACAAAGGTTGATTCTAAAAAGAAGGCCATTAAGCCTTCAATAGCCAGTGGTGCACCAAATACATCACCCACATAATGAGAGTAATACGACCAGTTAGTACCAAACTCAAATTCCATGGTGAGGCCGGTAGCCACACCAATAGCAAAGTTAATACCAAATAACTTGCCCCAAAACTTAGTCATATCGCGATAAATCTCGCGACCGGTCATAACATAAACCGATTCCATAATAACTAAAATCCAGGTCATACCGATTGTTAACGGCACAAATAAAAAATGAAATAGAGCGGTGACAGCAAACTGTAATCGCGATAGATCCACAAAGGTTTCATCTATCATTTTTGGCTCCTTTGGTTGTGATGCAGTGACAGCACAAAGCAATTGTTAATGTTCTTAATAAACTTTCAGTAATTTCTGAAAGTTTGCATCATTATTGGCGTTTGTACAAATTTTGTCAATATATATATTAGAAAACTTTAATATACTATGACATTACATCAGTCTATAAAATACGCAATCATCAATTAAGAGTAAGCTAGAAAAAAGTGGTGCGTTTTAAGCGTTTAACCTAGCCTTAAAACACGGTAAACTAATCGGTATGAACGCCGGGTTTACTTGTGAAAAAATAGCAAATGAAAAAAGATAAAAAACAACTACGAATTGGTATTGTGGCAGGTGAACTGTCGGGCGATATTTTAGGTGAAGGGCTGATAAAAGCGCTTAAAGCGCATTTTCCTGATGCAATCTTTGAAGGTATTGCAGGTCCTAAAATGCAAGCTCAAGGCTGCAAAACGCTGTTTGATATGGATGAACTGTCGGTTATGGGGTTGGTTGAAGTCCTTGGCCGTTTACCGCGCTTGCTAAAAATTCGCAAGCAGTTAGTACAGCACTTTATTGATAATCCTCCTGATGTGTTTATAGGCATTGACGCGCCCGATTTTAATTTACGTGTAGAAAAACCGTTAAAAGATGCGGGTATTAAAACTGTGCAATACGTTAGCCCTTCAGTGTGGGCGTGGCGTGAAAAACGCATTCACACTATAAGTGCAGCCACTAACTTAGTATTGGCTTTATTGCCTTTTGAAAAAGAATTTTACGACAAGCACCAAGTACCGTGTACTTTTGTAGGCCACACATTAGCCGACGACATTGCACTTGAGCACGATGATAGCCAAGCCCGCAGCCAATTAGGCTTAAGTGCTGATGACAAGGTGTTAGCGTTATTACCCGGGAGCCGGGGCTCAGAAGTGGGCTTGTTAAGTGAAACTTACATAGAAACAGCGGCTCAGTTGCAAGCACAGAACCCAGCGCTTAAAGTCGTTGTGCCACTGGTGAACGAAAAGCGCAAAGCGCAGTTTATTGCTATTTTAAATGCCACAGCCCCCTCACTTAATGTTAACTTACTGGATGGGCAATCAAATTTAGCCATGCAAGCCGCCGATGCCATATTACTGGCATCAGGTACGGCAACGCTTGAGGGCATGTTATATAAAAAACCAATGGTGGTTGGTTATAAAATTAAACCCATGAGTTATTGGATTTTTAAAACCTTATTTACCTTTAATATTAAATATTTTTCGTTACCTAATTTATTAGCAGACGAAGAGTTAGTGCCAGAGTTTTTGCAAAGCGAGTGTAATGTCGCTAATTTAACAGCAGCACTTACCCCTATGCTAAATAGTGACAATAAAGAATTAAAAGCCCGCTTTTTAGCCATACATGAAAAAATTAGATTAGATGCAAGTAAACAAGCTGCAAATGCAGTGGCGGAGTTAATAAATGCAAATTGAACGACCTAATGTAACCCTAATTGCCGGTGTAGATGAAGTGGGTCGTGGACCGCTGGTGGGCGACGTGGTTACTGCCGCTGTTATTTTAAATCCCAATAAGCCAATCGCAGGCTTGGCCGATTCTAAAAAATTAACGGATAAAAAACGTCAATTATTAGCCACTGAAATAAAAGAAAAAGCACTGTGTTACGCCATTGGCCGTTGTAGTCCAAGCGAAATAGATGAGCTAAATATATTACAAGCCACTATGCTTGCTATGAGCCGCGCAGTGGAAGCACTTAGTACCGTGCCTGAATTTGTGTTTGTAGATGGTAACCGCCTACCTAAATTAGCTATGCCCGCCCAAGCGGTGGTGAAAGGCGATAGCTTAGTCGCTGAAATCTCAGCCGCATCTATTTTAGCAAAAGTGGCTCGTGATGATGAAATGATTGAACTTGATGCGCGCTATCCACAGTATGGGTTTGCAGGGCATAAAGGGTATCCAACTAAAGCACACTTTGCAGCGCTTGAGCAATACGGCGCTATAGATGAGCATCGTAAGAGCTTTAAACCGGTGCAGCGTGTGCTTGCGCTTTCGGGTAAGGAGTAATTATGCCAACTCCTGATTTTGTTCACTTACGAGTGCACTCAGACTTTTCGATGGTTGATGGTTTGGCAAAAACCAAACCAATAGTCGCTAAAGCACAAGAGCTTGAAATGCCAGCGCTGGCAATTACCGATCAAATGAACTTTTGTGGTTTAGTGCGTTTTTATGGCGCAGCGCATAACGCAGGTATCAAGCCACTTGTTGGTGCTGATTTTTGGGTACGTAGCCCAGAATTCCCTGATGAGCCAAGCCGAATAACGTTATTAGCTAAAGATAACACTGGCTATAAAAATATTACTTTATTGATTTCTAAAGCTTACCAACGTGGTCATGTGTTTCATCGTCCAGTTATTGACCGTGAATGGTTAGTTGATTTAAAAGAGGGGCTCATCATACTCTCGGGTGCTAAAGATGGCGATTTAGGAAAAGCATTAATAAAAGGCAACCCCGCTATTGTTGAGTCGGTGGTAAGCTTTTATAAGCAGCACTTTAGCGATCATTATTATATTGAGCTTATTCGCACCAACCGTGCTCAAGAAGAAAATTATTTGCATATGGCAGTGGAGCTTGCAACCACAGAGCAACTGCCAGTGGTGGCTACCAATGAAGTGGTATTTTTAAAGCCAGAAAACTTTGAAGCCCATGAAATTCGGGTGGCTATTTTTGATGGTTATACCCTAGATGATAAACGCCGACCAAAGCGTTTTTCACAAGAGCAATACCTAAAAACGCCAGAGCAAATGGCAGAGCTATTTAGTGATATTCCAGAGGCGTTACAAAATACCGTAGAAATCGCAAAGCGCTGTAATGTAACCGTTCAATTAGGTGAGTATTTCCTACCAGATTACCCTACAGGCTCATTAAAAATTGATGAGTTTTTGGTTAAAGTCTCACAAGATGGACTTGAAGAACGACTGCAATTTTTATTTCCTGATGAACAAGAGCGCCAAGAAAAACGCGGCGAATACGATGAGCGCTTAAAGATAGAGCTCGATGTAATTAACCAAATGGGATTTCCTGGTTACTTCTTGATCGTAATGGAGTTTATTCAATGGAGTAAAGATAACAATATTCCTGTAGGTCCAGGGCGTGGTTCAGGTGCGGGCTCCTTAGTAGCTTATGCGCTTAAAATTACCGACCTTGATCCACTAGAGTTCGATTTACTCTTTGAGCGCTTCTTGAATCCAGAACGTGTTTCTATGCCCGACTTTGACGTCGATTTTTGTATGGATAGACGTGATGAAGTAATTGATCATGTATCGGCCTTGTATGGCCGTGATGCGGTATCGCAAATTATTACTTTTGGTACTATGGCGGCCAAGGCGGTTATACGCGATGTTGGCCGGGTACTTGGTCATCCTTATGGATTTGTTGATCGTATTTCTAAGCTTATTCCGGGCGATCCGGGAATGACCTTAGCCAAAGCGTTTGAAGTTGAACCTCGTTTGCAAGAAGCCTACGACGGCGATGAAGAAGTTAAAGACTTAATCGACATGTGTCGTATTCTTGAGGGCTGTACCCGTAATGCCGGTAAACACGCAGGGGGCGTTGTAATATCGCCGACCACAATTACCGATTTTGCTGCGCTCTATTGTGATGATGAAGGCAAGTTTCCGGTTACTCAGTTTGATAAAAACGATGTAGAAACCGCCGGTTTGGTTAAGTTTGACTTTTTAGGCTTACGTACGCTGACCATCTTACAGTGGGCAGTGGATATGACCAACGAGCGCTTAAAGCGTGAAGGCAAACAGCCGGTTGATATCAACACCATTCCACTGAATGATAAAAAAAGTATCGAACTACTGCTGCGCGCTGAAACCACCGCAGTATTCCAGCTAGAATCACGCGGCATGAAAGACCTAGTTCGCCGATTAAAGCCCGATTGCTTCGAAGATATGATAGCCCTTGTTGCTTTGTTCCGTCCAGGTCCACTGCAATCAGGCATGGTAGATAACTTCATCGACCGAAAGCTCGGCAGAGAAGAAATTTCATACCCCGATGCGCAATATCAACACGAAAGTTTAAAGCCGATTCTTGAGCCGACTTACGGCATTATTTTATATCAAGAACAAGTTATGCAAATAGCGCAGGTGCTGGCCGGTTATACACTAGGCGGCGCCGATATGTTACGTCGTGCCATGGGTAAGAAAAAGCCCGAAGAAATGGCAAAACAGCGCTCAACCTTTGAAGAGGGCGCGCGTAATAATGGCATTGATGGCGAGCTTGCAATAAAAATATTCGACTTGGTTGAAAAGTTCGCGGGTTATGGTTTTAACAAATCTCACTCAGCAGCTTATGCATTGGTATCGTATCAAACGCTGTGGATGAAAACCCATTATCCGGCCGAGTTTATGGCTGCGGTAATGTCGGCCGATATGGATAACACCGACAAAATAGTAACGCTGGTGGATGAGTGTGAAAACATGAAACTCACTTTGTTACCGCCCGATGTAAACGCCGGTGAATACAAGTTTACTGTTAATCTTCAAGGTGAAGTTGTTTACGGTATAGGAGCAATTAAAGGCGTGGGTGAGGCTCCCGTTGATGCCATATTAGAAGCGCGAGCAAAAGGCGGTCCATTTAAGGACCTATTTGATTTTTGTGCACGTGTTGATTTAAAACGCTTAAATAAACGTGTCACCGAAAAATTAATTTATGCAGGTGCATTGGATCAGCTAGGACCAGAAAAAAATCAACCAGGGCGAGCAACGCTGCTGGCAAGTTTAAAAGATGCAATGCGCGCAGCCGATCAACACAACAAAGCTGAGCTGTTAGGGCAAAGTGACTTGTTTGGTTTACTGGCCACAGAGCCTGACGAAGTAGAGCAAGCGTTTATTAAAGCCACACCACTTACAGATAATCAGTGGCTTGATGGCGAAAAAGATACCTTAGGCCTTTATTTAACTGGCCATCCTATAAACCAGTATCGACGAGAGCTTGGGCATTACACCTCAGGCCGACTCATTGATTTGCAGCCCACTAACCGTGATGTAGTCTCAACTGGGGCGGGCTTGGTGATTGCCGCGAGAACCTTAATTAATAAAAAAGGAAATCGCTGGGGCTTGATAACTTTAGATGACAAAAGCGCCCGAATTGATGTACGCTTGTTTCCAGAACAGTTTGAAATGTACCAAGATATGTTGCAAATCAATAATATTTTGGTGATATCCGGACAGGTCAGCTTTGATAACTTCTCTGGTGGTATTACAATGACCGCCAGAGAAATAAACACCATTGCTCAGGCGCGTGAAAAGCGTATAAAAGCGATTAAGATGACGCTGAATATGGTGCAGATCGAGGCTGGTTTCTTCGATAAATTACAAAAAGTACTCGAACCATACAAAATGGGAACGTGTCCGATCAAGGTATATTATCAACGCCCCGATGCGTTGGTGCAATTAACCCTAGGGATCGAATGGTGTGTTACGCCAAGTGACGACTTAATTCATAAGTTATCGCTGATGGCAGCGCAAAATGTAGAACTAGAATTTAACTAATTAGGTAGTTTAGAGCATGAGCCTCAATTATCTTGATTTTGAGCTTCCAATCGCAGAATTAGAAGCAAAAATTGAAGAATTACAAAATGTAAGCCGCGCTGGCGAATTAGACCTTGGATTAGAAGAGGAAGTCAGCAAACTTAAAGAAAAGAGCGCACAAATGAAGGAGAAAATTTTCTCTGAACTTGGTGCTTGGCAAGTATCACAGCTAGCACGTCATCCGCTGCGTCCTTATACTCGAGATTATATCGAGCGTATTTTTACGGAATTTGACGAGTTTGCGGGTGATCGTACGTTTGCTAACGACCCTGCAATTTTAGGCGGCGTTGCTCGTTTAGATGGTGAACCTGTTATGGTGATCGGTCAGCAAAAAGGCCGTGGTACTGCTGAAAAAATTAAACGTAATTTTGGCATGCCAAAACCAGAAGGTTACCGTAAAGCATTGCGCTTAATGGAAATGGCTGAGCGTTTTAAAATGCCAATCATGACCTTTATCGACACCCCAGGTGCATACCCAGGTGTTGGCGCAGAAGAGCGTGGTCAGTCTGAAGCAATTGCACGTAACCTAAAAGTAATGGCCGCACTAAAAGTACCTACAATTTGTACTGTTATTGGTGAAGGTGGTTCAGGTGGTGCATTAGCGATTGGTGTTGGCGACAGAGTAAACATGCTGCAATACAGCACTTACTCAGTTATTTCACCAGAAGGCTGTGCCTCTATCTTATGGAAAAGTGCTGATAAAGCGCCACTTGCAGCAGAAGCAATGGGTGTAACAGCCGAGCGCGTTAAAGAGCTAGATTTAATCAACAACCTAGTTGATGAGCCGCTAGGTGGTGCACACCGTAATTATGATGCCATGGCACGTAATTTAAAAGTTCGCCTTAAGCGCGATTTAGCAGACTTACAAGCGTTATCGCTTGAAGAGATGCTTGATCAACGTTACAAGCGTTTAATGTCGTTTGGTTATTGCTAAACATAGCTAAACATAGCTAAACATAGCCAAATATAGAAAAAAGCCGCCTATGCGGCTTTTTTTGTTTTAAAATACCGTAACGTAGAGCCTTTTTTATTCGGGTTATTAGCAATTCACTCATTGGTTATAATAATGCACACATCACATATTTATCTGCAGGTACAAAAAGCCCTCAATCATTATATAGAAAACGGGCAATTCACATTTACTGTAGCCTTATCTGGTGGCGTAGATTCGGTGGTGTTGTTGCAGATAATGCATGGGTTAAAACAGCAGTACCCACAATTAAATTTAAGTGCAATTTATGTAAATCATGGCTTAAGTGATAACGCCCATCACTGGCAGCAATTTTGCCAAGCACGTTGTGAGCAACTTTCAATTGATTTTAAAGCGGCACACGTCATTATTAAGCAGCAATCGCGCACCAGTATTGAAGCGCAGGCTCGCGAAGCTCGTTATCAAGCGCTTGATGAATATAGCCCAAGTGATAGTGTCATTTTGTTAGGCCAGCATTTAAACGACCAAGTAGAGACATTTTTACTTCGTTTAAAGCGCGGCTCAGGCTTAAAAGGGCTCGGCGCTATGCAGCAAACTCGCGTGCTTGAAAGTGGCCGTGAGTGCTATAGGCCATTATTGGCGGTAAAACGCAGCGAGATAGAAGCGTTTGCCCAGCAATTTAATATTAGCCATATTACCGATGAATCCAACGCCAATGAGCGCTTTGATCGTAATTTTTTGCGCCAGCAAATAGTGCCTAAGTTGGCAGAGCGTTTTACTGGGTTTGAGCAGTGTACAGCACGAAGTATTGAATTATTGCAGCAGCAACAAACACTGCTTGATGAATATACCCAGCAAGATCTCGCACAGTGTCTTAACCAACATCAGGCGCTTAATATACAAAATATGACTCATTACAGCGCTATTCGTATTGCGAATCTTCTGCGCGCATGGCTGGCTCTATTTACCCATACCATGCCTTCGCAAAAACAGTTAATGCAAATAATGAGTCAGGCTATTCATGCGCAAGCTGATGCGCAAATGGTTATTGAGCTAAGTGGTGGGCAAATACGCCGCCATCAAGGTTATCTGTATTTTGTGCAACCGACGCCATTAGCCGTTAATATTGAACGGGTAACAAGTCACGAACTAGTGCTTAATGACGGAAAAATACTACAATGTTTGCAAGGGGTGGGTGTACGCGCGCCTAAAACTGATGAAAAAGTTAGTGTGCGCTTTGACTGCAATAGTGCGCGTATTAAACCACTCAAAAAACCAGGTAGTAATACGCTTAAACATTGGTTTAAAGATGCAAAAGTAGCGCCTTGGCTCCGTGCTGATATTCCATTAATTTTTTACAATGATGAGCTAGTGCAAGTGGTTGGTTATTTTGTTAGTGATAACCATAAAGATGAAAATGGTGTTATTTGGGAGTATAAATCATGAGTCAACAACCCCATGTTGGGCTGTCGCTTATCAATAAGGCACCCATTGGCATATTAATTACGCTATTGATTGCGGTTTTATCGGATGCAAAAGTAGCGCCTTGGCTCCGTGCTGATATTCCATTAATTTTTTACAATGATGAGCTAGTGCAAGTGGTTGGTTATTTTGTTAGTGATAACCATAAAGATGAAAATGGTGTTATTTGGGAGTATAAATCATGAGTCAACAACCCCATGTTGGGCTGTCGCTTATCAATAAGGCACCCATTGGCATATTAATTACGCTATTGATTGCGGTTTTATCGAATGTATTTTTAACCCTTAATATTACTACCCTCGGCTACGCTGTATTGGGTGGTATGGTATGTGCCGCCATTTTACTTGCCTACTGGTTGGGTAAAGGGGGCGTGTTTTTCATTTTAGGAGTGAGTACGCCTTTACTGTTGGTGCTTTTTACACCGCTTGCAACAATTGCGGCATTACTTAATTTACTCAGTGGCTTCTTTTTTGGTTTTTGCACCATGCTACTAATTTACAAATACTTTATATTAAAAAAGTAGCGTAAAAAAGCCCAGCGGGGGAGGCTGGGCTTTTCAAATATTATGTTCTTTTATTGTTTAATAGGCTTTTGCACAGTTTCGCCCAGATGCTTTTGCTTTATACAAGCCCTTATCCGCACGAGAAAATATCTCATTTTGGCAATCATCACTGTTAGTTAGGGTAAAACCAATACTGGTTGTTACATTGTACTTAGACATAGTCGGTGAGTTTCTTACTAAACGCATGATACGTTCAGCAATCACTTTATTGGTGGTAAAAGCGGGGTCCTCAATTAGTATTGAAAACTCATCGCCACCAAAACGAAATACTGAATCTGTGCCTCTAATACTACTAGATAAAACTGTGGCAAATTCTATTAAAACGTCATCGCCAATTTTATGACCATAGTTATCATTTACTTGTTTAAAATTATCTAAATCAAGCAGCATTAAACTAAATGGATGGCCGTTACGTCTATGATTTTCAAGCTTTTGTTGTAATGTGTCATTAAATTGACTACGGTTGTTTAACCCCGTCAACGAGTCTTTTGTTGCTAGCTTTAATACACGGTTGTACATTATTGCATTACGTAGTGGATAAATTAATACACTGTGAAAATGCTGCAGCTTTTTTTCAATAGCCGCACTAAGCGGATATTTTGTGTAATAAGTGAGTGTGCCTAAATGCTCACTTTCAACTTTTAGATCAAATGAGTATGCTGGGTTTTCAACATCACTATTGGGTGTTTTAACATCAATACATGATGTTTGAAAGTGTACCCCAGAAAAATTAAGCAGCTGTTTTGCAAAATTTGCAAATGTGCCTAAAATATCTTCCAACACTAGGCTAGTTTGTAGTTTGGCCGCCAGCTCATGCAGTGCTGTTGGTGTATTGCTATTGTATTGCTCTGCTGAGAACGGCAAAAATTCACCGCGACCAGAGATACGTTGTGTCAAAATATGAACGTTTTCCACTATTTCTTCCCCCTATAGTATTACTTTTTATAAATAAGCAGATTGCGTGCCACATTTTTATTCTGGCTGAAAGTTATGCGATTGCTATAGTTAAGTCACATCCCATAGATTATTTTAAGGTTTGCGTTGCAAAGTATTAATGCTCAGATTTTTGGACTTTTAGTCGCTGCGGTTTTATTTGTATGGCTATTTAAGCGCATAGGGCTTCCCCCTGTGTTGGCTTATTTGGCTGTGGGTTTATTAGCGGGTGGTCATGGTGTTGGCTGGATGACGCAAAGCCATGAGATGGACTTTATTGCAGAGCTAGGTATTGTATTTTTGCTGTTTAGCTTAGGTTTGGAGTTTTCTGTATCGCGCCTAATGGCGATGCGTAATATTGTATTTGGTTTAGGGTCGCTACAAGTATTTGTTAGTAGTATTTTGCTGATTGTGACTCTGCATTTATTAAATTTTAATTTATTAACCAGTTTTACCATTGGCATTATTATTATGCTCTCCTCTACTGCGGTGGTTGCTAAATTATTAAAAGAGAGCGGCGATTTAAATAAACGCCGAGGGCAATTGGCAATTGGCGTTTTATTATTTCAAGACATTGCTGTTGTACCATTACTGATTATTTTACCGTTATTTGCCAGCAATAACTCAAATGGTATTGGCTGGGCTCTGTTATTTGCACTAACTAAAGGTGCGTTTGTCTGCGTGTTGCTATGGGCAATTGGCAAATGGGTTTTACCTAAAGTCTTTAATGAAGTGGCATTAGCAAAAAGTGATGAGCTATTTGTTTTAACTACCTTATTAGTTGCTTTGTTTGCGGGTTTACTTACTTATTCATTTGGCTTATCAATGGCATTAGGGGCATTTTTAGCGGGTATGATGCTTGGTGAAAGCCATTACCGCCATCAGCTAGAAGCGGATATTCGCCCGTTTCGTGATATTTTAATGGGTTTATTTTTTGTCACCGTAGGTATGCAGCTAGATATCAGCTTTGTTGTTAATCATGCGGGTATTATTGTTGTTGCCTTACTAGGGATCCTAATCTTAAAAATCGCCGTAGTAACCGTGTCGTCTTTACTTATGGGAGAGCGAAAACAGGACGCATTAGCCTGCGCTATTATGTTATGGCAAATGGGAGAGTTTGGTTTTGTGTTAATAGCACTCGCAGCACAGCATGACTTACTGAGTGTGGAGCAAGTATCATTTTTAATTGCCATGGGCGTAATATCTATGGCACTCACCCCGTATTTAATCGATAAAACCCCCTTTATTTTAAAGCGACTGGGTATGTTAGAGCGCGCTAAGTTTGCCTATGAAGATGAGCCACAAAGCAGTACGCTTTATAATAATCATGTAGTTATATGTGGATTTTCTCGAGTAGGACAAACTATTGCCCGCTTTTTATCCCCAGAGGCAATTGATTATGTGGCCATTGAAAGCGATCCCATATTAGTGCAAGAAGGAAAAGCGGCGGGTGAACCTTTATTGTTTGGCCACGTTGAGCAAAAAGATATTTTAAAGTGCGCAGGGGTAGAGCGAGCACGCTTAGTGATTATTACTTTTACGGAATTTCAACAAACTCAAATAGTGATTGATGCCATAAAACAGGTTGCTCCTAAGGTAAAAATACTCATAAGAACCCGTGACGACAGTCAACTAGAGCGTTTAAAAGATTTAGGCGTCACTGAGGTTGTTCCTGAGGCATTAGAGGCAAGCTTAATGCTGGTCTCACATGTGTTGTCTATGTCGGGTGTGCCAATGAGCCGAATAATTCGTCGCGTTAGTAGTGAGAGGCGTAATCGCTATAAGCTATTGCAAAGTTTTTTTGCAGGCGAAAACATCGACAGCGATACCAATTTGCCCGAACGGTTAGAGTACTTACATGTCATTGCCTTGCCGGATAAAGCATTTGCGGTAAACAAGGCTATTAGTGAGCTTAATTTAGCTAAAAGAAAGGTGTTAATTAAGGCGTTGCGTCGTGAGGGGGAAGAAATAGAGATGCCACAAGAGCATACCGTACTATACGCAAATGATATTATAGTGTTGCAAGGCAAACCGAGGCGAGTAGAGCATGTTGAGCATTACTTGCTCGATGGCATTGAGTAAGAGTAGCCTCTTAGTCTAGCTCTAAAAACTTTCTCATCTCGGGCAGTTGCTTCATGCCATCTTCGTATCCAATTTGAATTAAGTGCTGGGTATAGCGTTTTTCAAATAATAAGTAACTGGTTAAACTCGACTGAGAGCGTTTTTTAACCCCGATCATACGCAGTAACACTTTAATTGCCCAAGGCATATCATCATAGTATTGCGCTGCAATTGCATTAAAGTTTTGCGAGGGGTTAATGATAAAGCTGTCTATTTGTTTTAACTCTTGATGCTTTTGTCTATCTGGTAATAACCCCAGCGTACGATTTACTCGATCTAATCGTTCTAAATCAGATTGCATGGTGTCGGTAAATACACTGTCGAGTAAGTGGCCTGCTACTGCAGAAAGCCCAGGGAAATGCGCAGAGTAACCTGGAGGGTGAGGTTCCTTGGGTTGTTCAACACCAATAATAAATATTTTATTTGCCCCTAAGTGAATGGACGGGCTTAAAGGTGAAAGTTGATGTATAGAGCCATCACCAAAGTAGTGGTTATAAATATTTACACTAGGAAAAACCATAGGAATAGCACTTGAGGCCATTAAATGCTCAACATTAATTCGCGTAGCGCGACCTTCGCGTTTTGCTCGCTGCCAAGAATGCTGCGTATTTGACTGAAAAAAAGCAACAGAATCACCGGTCGTATAACTAGATGCTGTAATCGACAGCGCCTCTAAGTAGTCACGATGTAAGTTACGTTCAATTCGATGTAAATCAAGAATATCGTTTAATAGCTTTCTAAGTGGCCTATTATTTAATAAGCTCGCGGGTGGATGGTTTATATGCTCAGACTGAAAACTAGTTAAAATATTACGAGTAATATGACCAAACACACTCAAAAAGTCACTTTTGTATACCATAGAGGTGGAAAAGTTTTTCCATACTGTCTCTAGCTTTCTAACGGCTAAATGCATACATGAAGCGTAACACGCTAACGCCGCAGAATTAATTGCGCCAGCAGATGTACCATTTATCACTCTAAAGGGCAGCGGGGCAGTTCTGGGCATACTTTGCGCTAATGCTTTTAACACGCCCACTTGGTAAGCTGCTCGGGCACCACCACCGGTGAGTAATAAAGCCACTTTTGGTTTACTAGGATCGACTTGCTTAATTTTCATGTTACGTATTTAAACTGTTCACTGTCTTTACTTTATTTATTCACTGTAAGTCTTTAAGCTAGAAGAATCAAAGGATACATAACTTACATTAATAAATATTGGTGTAAATTATGAATTAAATCTGTTTAGAGTACTCTAAACAGTATCGCATTTTTATATTTATGGAGTTCGTATGTCAGATAAACCATCAGGATCAGACGTTCAAAAACGTCCGCCGAATAACAACCTTATCTTTGCAGGGGTTATTTTATTAATTATCATTATTGCCGCTGCGTTTGTTTTATTAAAACCAAGTGAAGCTCCAAAAACAGTTATGCAGGTTGAAGAACCAGTAAAAGAGCAACCTATTATGGAGTTAAAGCCTGAAAACGATCCTGTGGTAGGAGCGCCCTCTGTTAAGCCTGAAAAACCTGCGGAATTAGATGTTCCAGCTCAGCGTCCAGAAGTTGAGCCCGAAGCTGAAGTTGTATCTTTACCAACGTTAAACGACAGCGACCCTGTAGTCATTGCAAAATTAGATGAATATTTGGGTGATGTAGCGATGAGCTTAGTGTTAAATGATGATGTTATTCGCCGTGGCGTAGTGTTTGTCGATAATTTAGCAAAAGGCAAAGTGGCTACCAAGCATACCCCAGTTGCAAAATTAGAAGAGGGTTTTAGCGTAAACGAAGGCGATATTTTAACAATTGATCCTAATAGCTATGAACGCTATACCCCATATGTAAAAGTACTCACAAGTATGAGTGCAGCTCAAGCTGTGCGTTTATATGATGAGTATAAACCACTGATCAACAGCGCATATACTGAAATTGGTTATGGTGATGATGAGTTTACTCAAACACTTGAAGATGCCATTGACCTGTTACTTGATACTCCTGAGCCAAAAGGTAGCTTACCATTATTGCGTGATTCAGTGACCTATCAGTATGCGTTTTCTGAATGGGAGCAATTACCCGCTGCGCAAAAGCAACTTTTACGCATGGGCCCAGAGAACATGAAAAAAGTAAAAGCGGCACTACGTAACATAAAAGCAGAGTTAGAGAGCAATTAATAATCGCTTTAAGACCTAAATAGACTGCGATTGTATATGAAGTATGCAATCGCACTTTCTTTTTTGATTATCCCTTGAATAACAGAGCAAAAGTAGAGATAATCTCAATCGCGCCAACCAAGGCCCTCAATGGTAGTCTTATTGGTCCTCTCGCAACACTAGCAGGCGAACCTGGTCAGGCCCGGAAGGGAGCAGCCACAGTTTGTGACGTGTGTGCCGAGATGTGGCTGGTAAGACTGCCACCCAAATTCCTCATTTGGGTGTATTAAAATTCCATTTATCTATTTTCTAATATTTTATTTTGTTATTCGTACGCTAATTCTAGCTTTTACGCACTTAGCTAATTTTTTGCCTTTATAGACAATAGCTAACGGGTAAGTAATAATTAAAACTCGTGATTATAATATACACCGCAGGTGTTCAATAAAGCTATAAAGGGTCAATATGGCATCTCAGAGGAATAAATGGGCGCTGGCAATATTACTCGGGCTTATTGGAGGTTGCGCTAACCTTCTACCTCTGTATTTTTTTGATAGCTCTGAATTTTTATTTGGTCAGACGTTTGTAATACTTAGCCTAGTGTTTGCAGGGCTTCGTTATTCTCTTCTTAGTTTAGCGATTGTAACTGGTTTTTTATTTTATCGCTGGGGGCATAGCTGGACCAGTGTTGTTTATGTACTTGAGCTATTTTGGCTTTATGTCTTTTGTTTAAAGCGTTCTAAGCCAATACTTCCTTTAGGCGCCGTATTTTGGTTTTTAGTGGGCTTACCACTGGTGTGGGTTTTGGGTCACTTTGTTATAGGCCTGCCTTGGCTCACACTTGTTGTGGCTGCCTCAAAATACTTAATCAATGCTATGATAGCGTTGGCTTTGGTCGACTTGGTGAGTATATTTGTCCCCCATGCAAGCCGAGCTTATCAAGGGCAGCCTTTGGCCCGAATATTAAGCTATGTTGTAAGTATAATTATTGTTTTGGTGGTTTTGATCACCAGCGTTTTTTTGGTTAATCAGCATTATTCGCGCTTAGAATACGAAGTAAACACTCAACTTAAAGAAAAATCTCGTTCGATCAGTGCCCAGCTGAGTGATTATTTATTGTTTCATAAAAGTGCCATGGTAATAACCAGTGATGCAATAAGTGCTGGGGCATCTATACAACAGCAGTTAGAGCGACTAATGGAGTTATATCCTGGCTTTGTAACTAGCCTATATGCCAGCTCTGAAGGTTATGTCGAGAAAAGTATACCGAGTGAATTGCTCAGTGGTTTGAGTCAGAGTCAGCGTTATGTTGATGATCGTCCTTATTTTGCTCAAGCTCAGCAGTTCCCGTTGGGCTACATCAGTGGTGTTTTTCAAGGTAGAGGATTAGGCGATCAACCCATTGTAGCGCTTTCCGCCCCGATTTATAAAAATGATGAGTTTTATGGGGTCGTTGAGGGATCACTTAAGCTAGATCAATTAGAGCGGTTTATACCAAATTTATTTGAATATAATGGGGATTTACTTGTTCTAGATGCAGATAAAAAAGTGGTATTTAGTTCGTTAAGCCAGTTTGCTGCGCTCAGTGATTTTAAGCAGCAGGAACTTAGTCTTCAAAGCCTCAGTGGCAATCAACTTTTTCGCTCAAATGATAACGAGATGTACCATACAAATCAGTATGTTGACGACAACACAGGTTGGCAGGTTATATCGTTATATAATCGTAAACATTTAACTATGGTGGTAGTGGCTGCATGGTTGCCTACTATGTTATTAGGATTATGCTCTATTGCACTAGTGGTTTTATTTATTCATAAATTTACCCATTTGTTGATTAAACCCATCATAGAGCTCACTCATTTAATTAATAGTTTTAGTAAAACTAAAAAACACGTATTTAATACAGATTCTAGTTGGTATGAAGTGCTGCAACTACAGCAACAATTTGAAATGTTGGGCAATGCACTACAACACTCAATTAAAAGTTTGCAAGCTTCTAATGTAAAAAATGAAGATCTCAATAAACAGCTTAGTCATTTTAATCAGCAATTAGAAGAGAAAGTCGCAGAGCAAACAACTGAATTAACACAAGCAGTTAAACTCGCCAATGAAGCAAATATTGCTAAGTCACAATTTTTAGCAAACATGAGTCACGAACTTCGAACACCTATGAATGGCATATTAGGTATGGGAGAGGTTTTGCTTCGAGATCAGTCCTTAAGTACCGAACAAAAGGAGTTGTTAATCACACAACAAAAAAGTGCAAAAAACTTGCTTAATATTCTTAACGATATTTTAGATTTTTCTAAAATTGAAGCAAATGCCATGGAGCTAAATATTAAGCCTACGCAGCTAACTCCATTTATCGAAAATATACGTTCTTTATTTTCCTCGATTGTTGCTGCCAAAGAGGTAGAGTTTACGGTTATTCAATCTAAGAATTTGCCACTGTGCATTAGTGTTGATGAATTACGCTTAAATCAGGTGATCATTAATTTACTCTCTAATGCGTATAAATTTACGCAGCAAGGCTTTGTGAATTTGTCGTTTGATTATCACGATAATAAGCTTCAAGTTAGCGTTGAAGATAGTGGCATTGGTATTGCGAAGGCACAGCAATCACTGTTATTTAGCGAGTTTACTCAAGCTGATGTGGGCGTTGCTCGTAAATATGGGGGAACAGGGCTCGGGTTGGCTATTTCTCAAAAGCTGATAAAAATGATGGGCGGTGAAATTCAGTTAAACAGCGAAGAGGGTAAAGGTAGTACGTTTGCGTTTAGTATTAGTGCACCAGAGTCAGCAGACGCTCCCTCAACCTTACCTAAAAAAGCAGCTTTGCAACCAAATCTGCTGGGTAAGCACATACTGTTGGTAGAAGATAATGCGATAAATCGGCAGGTTATTTCAAAAATGTTGGAGCCGACTAAAGCTGTGGTTGTTATGGCCGAGGATGGTATTAAGGCTCTTGATGTATTAAAAGAGCAATCGTTTGATTTGATTTTAATGGATTGTCAAATGCCTAACATGGATGGTTATGAATGCACACGTACGATTAGAGTTATGGAAGTTAAAACAGGTTGGAGAGTGCCTATAGTAGCGATTACGGCTAATGCCTATGAAGAAGATAAACAGCGATGCTTAATAGCCGGTATGGATGACTTTATTGCGAAACCAATTAATAGTGATGATTTATACACTGTGATTGGTAATATACTCAGTTGATAATAGTTCAACAGGCAAAAGCTGACACCGTGCCAGAGAGTATTCACTTGCCAAATGGTTAAATGTATCTAATTAGTTTTATGAGCAGAAAAATAAGATAATAGAATGGGGGATTAGCCTGAGTAAACTAATGGAAAGTCGATGCTACTCAGGCTAAATAATTACATTGACTCTAATTTCATACCGCGTGTTTCTTTGATGTATTTGACCACAAAAAATACACTAATAAATGCCGATAAGGCATAAAAGCCATAAGCACCAGCTAAACCAATACTGCCGAGCATAATCGGGAAGGTCATAGTAATAGCAAAGTTAGCTATCCATTGCGCGCTAGCTGCAACAGCAAGGGCCGCACCGCGAATACGGTTATTAAACATTTCGCCAAGTAGCACCCACACTATAGGGCCCCAACTTAAGCCAAAAAATACCACAAACAAATTAGCCATTATTAATGCAAAGGTACCCATATTTTCGCTAAGTGCTAACTTGCCTGCTTCATCAAGTCCAGCGCTACCAAAGGTGTAAGTAAGTGCACTTAAACTAATAAACATACCTAAGCTACCTACCAATAATAGTGGCTTGCGGCCTACTTTATCGACTAAGGCAATAGCAATAAAGGTAGATAAAATATTGGTGGTGCCGGCAAGTACATTAATAAACAGTGATTGTGATTCATCAAAGCCGGCGGCTTGCCATAGCTCTGAACCGTAATAAAATACCACGTTAATACCAACAAATTGTTGGAAAACAGATAAAGCTACACCCACCCAAACAATAGGGTGTACTTTTTTACTGCCATCAATAAATAAGTCGCGAATACTTGGCTTTTTATCACTTTGCAGAGACTGCTTCACGTCACTGATTTGTGTATCTGCATTATCATTTGAGATTTTGTTAAATACAGTTTTAGCGTGTTTAAGTTTACCTTGTGCAACTAGGTAACGCGGTGATTCAGGAATAAACAGTACACCAATTAAAAATAAGCCTGCAGGAACAAGTTCAGCCCAAAACATCCAGCGCCATGCGGCTAAATCGAACATTAAAATACCTTCGGCACCGCCAGCGGCGTTAGCAATTAGGTAATTACTTAAAAAGGCTGCAAATAAGCCCAGAACAATAGCGAGTTGTTGCAATGTCGCTAAACGACCACGTAAACTTGCTGGTGCTACTTCTGCAATATAAGCAGGCGCTAAAACAGAGGCTGCACCTATGCCTAATCCGCCAAATAAGCGGTAAAAAATAAACTCAGCGGAACTGTCGGCAATCCCAGAGCCAAAAGCGCTGACTGCAAATATAATGGCAGTAACAATCATAATAACGCGACGACCAAACTTATCAGCTAATGGGCCAGCCGCTAAAGCACCCAATGCACAACCTAATAAAACAGACGCAACATTAAAACCAGTTGCAACACTGCTTGAATTAAATGTCTTACCTAATGCCGATACAGTGCCGTTTATAACGCCCGAATCAAAACCAAATAAAAAGCCACCAATAGCGGCAACGGCCGATATAAAAATAACATATAAAAGTGAGCACGTTGTCTCTGCGCTATGCTCACCTTTAGTTGCATGCTGTGTTGTCATGTTGTTCAATCCTAATTTTTATTATGTGTAATTAAAGTAGCACTAAATTTGCTGGCAACCTTAGCACAGAGTGATCACGCTAAAAAAGATATTTCAATAGTAATACGTATGCATAAAAAATTTTATTGGGTTGATAAAAATAACGAGATGCTAGATACTGTTTTTATATACAGTATGGGCGGTTTTATGAGAAAAGAGTTACCAGCGAAATATTATTTGGCACATTTTAGAGAGCTATTAACGTTTGTGAGTGAGAAATGCGTGCATTTACTCGAGCAAAGGCATATTACATTTATTAATAAAATAAATACGCTCGACGAGCAAAGCCAGTGTATGTTGGCGCGTATTTATTCTCGTAAACCTTACTTAGTACAAACCCAATCATTAAACTACGAAGAAATTAGCTCGCCATACCAAGCACTTTTTAACTTAAAAGCGGCAAAGTTAATTGTAGAACCCTCTGATAAAGATCATAGGCAACTACTAAGTCACCTAACAAAACCGGCCTTAATAGAGCTTTTAGAAAAGCAAGAACAAACGCCATTATTTAAAAAAAGCGTTGCTAAAAGTAACTTAGTTGAAATAGCTATTTCATTCTTTGAATCTAAGCCAGAGTGTCTTGCACACTTATATAATCAGTACGTGATAAATAATAGAGAAGAGTATTACGAGTATTTTGAATTTTTATATATTGGCAGGCTCAGTGCAGGTGATATTAATCATCAAAATCGATTTGTATTGCGAGATTTAGGCGTAACACCTGTTAGGCAAGAGCATAATGAAAGCTTATCGCGCTTTGATTCAATAAAGGAAGCGCAGTCTAACTATGCATTAAACCGTTTGCGACTAACGCTTAAAAATACAAAAGATGACAATGAAAGAGAGGAACTAGCAAAGCAGTTAATAAATGAAGTAGCAGTAGGGGTTATTGCACAAGAGTTAAAAAACAAGTTACTGGTTATACTTTATAAGCAACTAAAAACAACTAACCCAACACTTGCGTTTGATGTACTTAATGCCTGCGAAGACGATGCACAAGCCTTAGAAATTCAAATAAGAGAGCAATACCGTTTAGGCAATAAAGAATGGGTAAAAGCGCAGCTTGAGAAGATTATAGAAAACCCGCTTAGTGATGAGCTACTGTATTTCGCAGATGACTTTTTAATGCGTAAATTTAACAAGCAAACCCGTTCGCGACTCAGTGAAATGTTAGCCAGTACACGCTGCATTATAGACGTTGATGAACTTTACCGTGGCGATGTTGAGTTAGGTGTAAGCGATCACTACACTCGTCAAGGAAAACAGGTTTTTTATACTGAAAATACTTTGTGGCAAAGCTTATTTGCGCTGGTTTTTTGGCAAGAACTCTTTATTGAAACCCCGACACCGCCTTGTAATGAATTTGATATTTTCCCTCAAGCGTTAAAAACAGACACCTTTTATTTAAATCAATCCTCACAAATAGAAGCGCGGCTAGCTGCGTGTAATAGTGCCCAGAAATTGCTGCGTTTAGTGTGTGACCATGCCGCAAAGTATTATGAGCAACCAAATGGCTTATTTAGGTGGCATCCAGATGTGTTAAAGCCAGTAGAGATGCTTATATTAAATAGCCCAATAACGGCTTTACTTCAGCATTTAAAAAATATGGCAAAGAACTACCGACAGCTAAAAGATGGTTATCCCGATTTAATGATTGTTGATAACAATGCCGTTCATTTTGAAGAGGTTAAAGCACCTGGCGATAAGCTTAAAAGAAACCAGTTAGTGAGTATCGATAATTTAAAAAGCTGTGGCTTTATCGTAAATATTGCAGCGGTAAACTGGTATGTAGATCCTAAGCGGATTTATAGTGTTGTTGATATTGAAACAACAGGGGGATTAAAGGGTGGTAATCGAATTACCGAAATTGGTGTTGTTAAAATACAGCAAGGCAACATCATTGATACATGGACTACGCTGATAAACCCAGAGCGGCCTATCCCTCGTTTTATTACTAAACTAACCGGTATTAACGACGCCATGGTAAGTGATGCGCCTATATTTAGCGACATTGCTTCGACTTTATTAGATAAGCTTTCGGGTAGTATTTTTGTCGCTCACAATGTTAATTTTGATTATGGCTTTATTAAAAAAGAGCTTGAGGGGCTGGGAATCAACTTTAAAATGCCAAAACTATGTACCGTTGTTGAATCACGTAAAGCATTTAAGGGATTAAAGTCGTATTCGCTGGGAAATTTATCTGCACACTTTAATTTAGACTTAACCAACCATCACCGTGCATTAGACGATGCCAAAGCGGCCGCGCAGTTATTATTACTGGTTCAGCAAACGGACAGTCAGTGATAAATTTGAGCCAGTTAAATGTATTGTACTTAAAGTAGTAAAGTAGCTTGGGTATAAAAAAAGGGTATTAAAAAATTAGGTTTATCTATTTTTAAATGGACGGTTAAAACTGCGCTTATAAAAATAATCGCTGTAAGCTTTGCAATCCCATGTTAATATTAAATTTATGTTAACAACTTTTAGGGCGGGTGTTTTAAAAGTGGTGTATGTTTCTGGGCAAAAACAATAATAAATTAAGGATAATAATGAATCATCAACAATTGAGTGCCACTTTGCTGGTATTGATGGCTTTAATAACTGGCTGTAATTCGTCACCAATAAGTCTTTACAGCGATAATACTATGAAGAAAAAAGAATATAATGGTGTTAAGGCATACAGAAAAGGGGAGTTTGAAGAGGCTTTTAACTATTTAGAAGAGCCAGCTGCATTGGGTTATAAAAGTGCACAATACACCCTAGCGTTTATGTTTTTAAAAGGACAATATTTAGAGCAATCAACTAAGCTTGGTATGGGGTGGTTGGGTGTTGCTGCAGAAGCTGGCGTTGAAAATTGGTCACAACAATATGATACTTTTTATGCCGCTGCGACAACAGAAGAGAAGCAAGAAATAGATGCAATTGTTGCAGTTTATATTGAACAATTTGGTGTTAAAGCTCAAAACATGACATGCCGTAGGTCAACATCACCTAGGCGCACATTCGGCGAAATTAAAATTGATTGTAATAAACACGATGGTGTTGTCACTGTTCATGAAATACAAACAATAGAGTAAAGCTAGTTACTAACTAGCTTCTTTTCAAAGTCACTTTTTACGATATCGAGCGCTTTTAATACTTCTTCGGGCTCTACATCGTGTTGCTCTAAAATCATAATTAAATCAACAGCGAGTTTCACGTGTGTAGGAGCTTCTTCTAACGGGTTACTCATTAATATCTTTCTTTTTAGCAATCTGATCAATCGCAAAATTAATGGCAACTTCTACGCGTTGCTGCATATCCAAACGATCTGTTTGAGTTAAATAAAACGCCATATCTACATCGTATCTAATATAACGTGGGGGTAATTGATTGAGTACGGTGCAGCAAAAGTCAGCCATTACATCGTCGTTGTAACGTTCATTAAGTTTACGTTTTTCTATTTCTTCTAAAACGAGTTTTTCGTAAAAATTGTGTATGTCGTCATCTAATCGCATATTCCTGTCACTCTTTTTTATTGTCTGTAATGAGTCTATACCAAGGATTGTTATAAATCGAGAGCCGCTTTAAATAGTTGCTTATGGACACTAACTAAATTGTTGATGTTACGTTGATAACCGCCACCTAAAGCGCACGTCAGTGGTATGTTTCGCTGCTTACAAAAGTTAAGAACAGCAAAGTCGCGTTTATACACACCAGCTAGAGAAACATCAAATAAGCCGAGTTCGTCTTTGGTATAAATATCGGCGCCCGCATTATATAAAATAATATCGGGCTGGTGGAGACGAACACATAACTCAAGAGCTTGCTCTAGTGTTGTTAAATACTCTGCATCTGTGGTGTTTGCAGGTAAGCCAAAGTCATAGTTTGAGAGCTGTTTTTGCCGAGGAAAGTTTTGTTCACAGTGAATTGAGCAACTAATTATCTGCTGGTGCTGTTGGGTTATTTGCGCGGTACCGTCACCTTGGTGTACGTCACAATCAAATATTAATACAGTGTCGGCTTGCTCTGTTGAAATAAGATGCGCTGCCGCAATGGCTAAATCATTAAAAATACAAAAGCCACTGCCGTAATTGCTGTAAGCATGGTGATAGCCGCCACTTAAATTAGCCGCTAAACCACTTTCAAGTGCTGTTTCAGCGGCTTGAATACTGGCACCAACAGAGTAAAGAGTTCGCTCAACAAGTTTATAAGAGTGAGGAAATCCCATTTTTTTAACCGCTTTGTCAGTTAACGACCCGTTTAAAAAGTCAGCAATATAATCTGAGCTATGGCATAAGCTTAACTGCGCTTTAGTTGCTGGCGAAGGCGATATAAATTGGGTGTAGCCTAAACGCGCTATTTCATGTTTAAGCTGCTGATACTTTTTAATTGGAAATCGATGGCGCTCAGGGAGCGTTAAAGCAGAGTAGAGAGGGTGATAAAAAAGCTGCATTAGCGTAGCTGTTGTTTTTCTACTTGTTGAATTTTGTCTTCGGTGGCAGAAATCGCTTTTCTACAACGGCCGAGTCGTGCATGAGTAGTTAAAATTTCTTGGTTAAGCTTTTGTGCTTGCGCAGGCGATGCTTTTTCCATTTGTAGTTTACGCTCTTCAATCATCAGTACTAGGCGACGTTCAAATTCATGGTTTTGTTTAAGTTCATCATATAACTCGTGGGATGATTGCATGATTTTTTGCACCGCTTGTTTATAAACAGGCTGTTTAGCACGAGGCTTATAATGACTTTTATTTTCTTTCACCCAAATAGGGGTCGATTTAATAACATTAAATACCGCTTGTACCTGACTGGCAATACGCTCAAGTGCATAGGTGTATGCATGACGGTGTTTGCTCGGTGGCAAGCTAGCTATTTCATCTTCTATTTCTACTACGTAGTCGGCTAAGTTCATACTTTTGGTGCTAAACACGGCTCTGTCAAATAGGCTCGGCTGTGCCTGCATATAACGATTTTTAGCAAATAATTTTGCTTTATCAAATTGCTCAGCTTGTTGCTTAAGCGTAGCAACTTGTTGGCGTAGTTTGTCTAAAGCAGCAGATTGCATATTAAAAGTATGCCTCGTAAATTAGTTTTAACGCTAAAAGTATAACCATAGTATTAAATACTGGGCGAATAAATTTACTGCCAAAACGAATAGCTGAATGTGCGCCAAACCATGCACCAAGCATGATAAAGAAGCCCATTGTAATTCCCAGTAAAAAGTTAACATGGCCAAGTGCAACAAAGGTGATCAGCGAAATAAAATTAGAAACAAAATTCATTGAACGCGCCAAACCACAATTGAGTAGCAAACTCATTTTATAAAGCATACCGTTTGAGGCAGTCCAAAAAGTTCCCGTTCCAGGCCCAGCTAAACCATCAAAAAAACCTAGGCTTAATCCTTGTAGCCACTGTTTTAGTTTTATTGCGCGGGTTAACTTAGGCAGGTCGTCACTTTGTGTGGTACTTAAATTACCAAACAAGCTGTAGCAAGCCACTAAAATAATAATAATGGGTAAGAGCTTATTTAAAAACTCAATGCTTAAATGATCAACAATGAGTGTGCCTAACAAAGCACCTATGGCGGTAGCCATAATAGAAGCAAACCAAAATCGTGGGTTAAATAACTGTTTTTTATAATAGGTGATACTGGCCGTTAACGAGCCAAAACTGGCGGCCAATTTATTAGTGCCAAGCGTTAAATGAGGAGGCAATCCCGCCGTTAACAGTGCCGGTACAGTAAGTAATCCACCGCCGCCAGCAATAGCATCAATAAAGCCCGCTAAAAGTGCAACGCCACATAAAATAGCCCAAGTTGTTGGGTCGAGTGCAAGTTCAAACATCAGTAATCTATTTGTCTTTTAAAAGGTGGTAAGGTGTCAAGCATGGCTTTGCCATATCGTTTGGTGATTAAGCGTCTATCTAAAATAGTTATTGTGCCAATATCACTTTCTTTGCGCAGCAGTCTACCACAGCTTTGTACCAATTTCTTTGCTGCGTCTGGCACGGTTATAGATAAAAATGGATTACCGCCTTTACTTTGCACAAACTCCGCTTGTGCTTCTTCGATAGGCGAGGTAGGCACCGCAAATGGAATTTTTGTAATAATTAGATTTTCTAAATATTTACCTGGTAAATCAAGCCCTTCAGAGAGGCTTTGGGTGCCAAATAAAATACTACCTTTGCCTTCATCAATATTTTTAGTGTGTAATTTGAGTAAAGCTTCTCGTGACATTTCACCTTGTACTAATAAGTTAAATCCTTTTGTTCTAAGGAATTTACTTACATGGTCCATTTGCCAGTAAGAGGCAAATAACACTAAGTTGGCTTTTTTAGTGTTTAGGTATTCGGGTAGTGTTTTAGCAATATGATCGCTAAATTCTTTATCTGTTGGCTCTATGCTTGACGTCGGAATACGCAGAGTGGCTTGTTTTGGGTAGTCAAACGGGGAGGGGACTTTAATAAACTTTACCCCTTCTTCTTTAGCAAGGCCACTTTCATAGGCAAAATGATCAAATGAGCCTAGTGCGCTCAAGGTAGCAGAACATAGCACGGCTCCAGCACATTCGCTCCACAGCTTGTCTTTTAAATAGTAACCGACCTCAATGGGGCAGTCGCTAAGCAAGTGATCATGATGGCTTTTATATTCAAGTCGTTTTATCCAACGCGCATGCGGCGTGCCTTCGCCTTTAGTAGCGTAACTAAACCATAATTTATTAAGTTGTTCTAACCGGTTTATGTATTGCCCACTTTCAGCCAGAATGGGATCGGCAACATAAGGTTTAATATCACCGTCGCTTACATCTTGTGTGAGGGTATCGTGCATTTTATTCAAACAGCGTAAAGCATCAAGCGTAGCCTCACTAATGTCTTTTGCCTTCGCATGTAGCGATTTAGGAATTTCACCATGTTCAAAGCGATAGGTATCGTCTTTTGAATATTCAAAATCGGCGTTGTCGAGAATATCGCGGACTACTTTTAAATCTTTGTTAGCATCGTTAACGCTATCGCATAACTTAAAGTTTTGCCCAATACCTTTTTGCCCCACTAACACTTTGGCCATTTTGCCACTAAATTTAGTGAGTTTGTCGAGCCAATCTATCGTGCCTTTTATGGTAGCTGCAGCAGATGAAAAGTCGCGGGTAATATGCGCAAGGTGATGCGCTTCATCGATTACATAAATGGTATTGTCGGGTTCGGGTAAAATTTTTCCGCCCCCTAAATCTAAATCGGCTAACAGTAACGAATGGTTTATAACTAATACATCCATTTGCATTAACTGCTGGCGGGCGAGTTGAAAAGGACATGTTTGGTGTGCTTTCATCTGGCGTTGGCAAGCATGCTTATCGCAGGCGATTAGTCCCCATACCCTATCAGGAATGGTATCAGCCCAGCTGTCTCTATCGCCTTGCCATTTTTTGTTTACATAGGCATCGTAAAGTTGCTTTAAGCACTTAGTTTCCATATCACTTAGTGGTGATGTAAGGGTAGGCATAAACTCCATTTGAGTTTGGCTATCGCTGTTCAGCGCATTATGAAGTTTGTGAGCGCAAATATAACGTTGGCGGCCTTTTACTAAATCAAATTTAAAATCGAGCCCTGAGTGCTTTTTAAAAAACGGCAGTTCTTTAGCGATTAATTGCTCTTGCAAAGCAACAGTAGCCGTAGAAATAACCAGTTTCTTTTTTTGTGCTAATGCCAATGGTAGAGCGCCCAGGCAGTAAGCTAATGACTTACCGGTGCCGGTGCCTGCTTCAATAACACAAATACGTTGTTTTTTATGGTATTCACCGGCTAATGTTTTGGCGATTTCAGCAACTAAATAGTTTTGACTACTGCGAGGGCGGTAATCGGTTAGGTTATTTGCAACATGCTGGTGTACTTGTCTAATTGTTTTTTTAAGTGAGCTCGATAGCATGTGATGATTAACCTAAAATATGTATATAATTACAGTGTATATATTAAGTGGGATCGAACATTGACACAAGCAATCTATCAGGGCTTTATTTTATCAAGGCAACAATATGGGGCTAAAAATGCACAAGGTATTACTTTGTGTTACTGGCTAAGCTCTGATCAGGGCCCGATAAAAGTGACGATTGAAAACCAGCAAGCGGTATTCTTCATCCCATTAGCACAGCAGCAGGCAGCGAATACCTTGTTGACTAAGGCGAGTGTTAACGTCCAGTTTAATAATGTTGAGCTTTGTCACTTTAGTGGTAGCGAGTGTGTTGCCTGTTACTTTAACGGTATAAAAAGCCTATACACTGCAAGAGCTCTTTTAGAGCAAGTAATGCCAGTTTACGAAGCCGATGTGCGCCACAGTGATCGCTTTTTAATGGAGCGCTTTATTAAAGGAGGTGTATGGGTAACCGGTAACGCCAAAGCTCAAAACGGCTTTATTGAAATTAGTGATGCAAAGCTAAAAGCAAACACCGAGTATACGCCAACGCTTAAGTCTGTTTCTTTGGATATAGAATGCAATGGCGACGGGGTGTTATTTAGTGTTGCACTGGTGGGAAATGGTTTAGATTGTGTATTGATGATAGGTGAGCAGCAGCTGCAGAGCGACTCGACATTTGAAATAGACTGGTGCTATGACGAAATTAACCTACTCACCAAGCTGCAGCAGTACATTATAAATAATGACCCCGATGTTATTGTTGGTTGGAATGTTATTGATTTTGATTTTAGTTTATTGCAAGAACGCGCTGAGGCATTAGGACTTACCCTGAGTTTTGGCCGAGATAATCAACCTCTATATATTAATAAGGGTCATTACACCCGATTAACACTCCCAGGACGATGCGTCATTGATGGCATTGATACTTTAAAAAATGCAACTTATCGATTTGATAGCTTTTCGTTAGCTAATGTTGCAGAGCGTGTGCTTAACGAGTCTAAATTAATAAAAGCTGATAACCGATTATCTGAAATTGTACGCCAATTTAATGAAGACAAGCTCGCTCTTGCTGCCTACAACCGCCAAGATTGTATTTTGGTTAATCAAATTTTCGAAAAACTAAAGCTGTTTGAATTTGCCATAGTCAGAACTCAAATTACCGGCCTCGAACTTGAGCGCATGGGTGGCTCCGTTGCCGCATTTACAAACTTATATTTACCGCTGTTACATCGCAGTGGTTATGTTGCTCCCAACTTAGGCGATCATGGGCTATCTTTTGAAAGCCCTGGTGGCTATGTGATGGAGTCGACTCCAGGGCTGTATAAAAACGTTTTGGTACTTGATTTTAAAAGCTTATATCCTTCAATTATGCGTACGTTTTGTATTGACCCGCTAGGTTTAATTGCAGGGCTAAATAAGCCAGAGCAAGCAGTTGAAGGATTCAATCAGGCATTATTTTCAAGAACGCAGCACCACCTGCCTAAATTAATTGAGCACCTGACACAAACTCGCCAAGAAGCCAAAGACACTAATCAACCCATGCTCTCGCAAGCGATCAAAATTATTATGAATAGTTTATATGGTGTACTCGGCTCTAAAGGCTGTCGGTTTTACGACCCGCGCTTGTCGAGCTCTATCACTTTACGTGGCCATGAAATAATGCAAACAACCCGTAAATGGATAGAAGCGCAAGGCTTTGAGGTGATTTATGGTGATACCGACTCTACGTTTGTAAAACTTTGTGAAGATAAAAGTCCTGAGCAATGCAACGAGATTGGCTGCCAACTTGTTCGACATATCAACGAAAAGTGGCAAGTAGAATTAAAGCAGCGTTATGACTTAAAAAGCTATTTGGAAATTGAATTTGAAACCCATTACAGTCCGTTTTTTATGCCAACTATACGAGGTAAAAAAACAGGTTCTAAAAAACGTTATGTTGGTCAAGTAACCAAAAAAAATGAAAAAAAGTTGGTCTTTAAAGGTATGGAAACCGTTCGCAGTGATTGGACTGAGTTTGCACAGGAGTTTCAAATACAGTTGTTTGAAACACTTTTCTCTAGTCACTTCGAAATACAGCAACTGCACAAGATAATAAACAGCTTCACGCAAAAATTATACAGCGGTGACTTTGACCACAAGCTCGTTTATAGAAAGCGTTTAGGGCAGCACCTGAGCGATTATATTAAAAATATCCCACCTCATGTTCAAGCAGTTAAAAAACACAAAGCGAGCCATCCTGAGTTTGAAATAAAACGCGGGCAAGTAATCGAATATGTTTATGCAGTATCCGGCGCTGAGCTTTATACCGGTAAAAACCCCCTTAATTACCCGCTGTACATTCAAAGGCAACTCGACCCTGTTGCGCAAATGATATTAAGCGCATTAAACACAACATCTGAATCTACTCAAGCTACATTATTTTAACTTGGCTATGAAAAAAAGAGGTGTTTTATAGGTTGTTTTTCCATTTTAAGTTCCTATTTCGCATAAAAATTGTAAAATTTAAAGTTAACATTAGTGATCCTGTTTACAAATTTGCTTGAGAACACTACAAAATAAAAACCTAACAGGAATAAATAATGTTCTTATAAATCAATGTCATAGTCTCTTTATTAAGGTTGTTTCTAAATTAAATCCAAAAAAATGCTTAAAAAGCGAGCTAAATAAACGTAAAAATGATAACGAGAAGTCACTTAAAGTGTTTTTAAAGTTAATTTAATGTTGACCGCGTTGTGATCAAAGTATTATCATCTGGAGCATGATCACAATTTAATTAACAAAAGTGGTCAAAAATAAAAAACAAATAGTATTCTAGGGAGAATCAAATGTTAAATAACAAAGTTTCAAAAGCAGTTCGTTTAGCGATCGCTTTTGGTGCAGCTTCTACTGCTGCTTTTTCAGCAAGCTCAATTGCTGCAGAAGAAGGCGCAGAAAAAGTTGAACGTATTCAGGTTACAGGTTCACGTATCAAGCGTACTGATTTAGAAAGTGCGAGCCCAGTTTTAGTTCTTAGCCGTGATGACTTAAATGTTAGTGGTCAATTAAGCATCGGTGACATTCTTCAACAAATTCCAGCTGCAGGTGCTGCACTTAATACTGCCTTTAATAACGGTGGTACTGGCGCAACAAACATGGATTTACGTAACTTAGGCGCACAGCGTCTTCTTGTATTAGTAAATGGTAAGCGTTGGGTTTCATCTTTAGGTTCTACAGTTGATTTAAACACAATCCCATCGTCAGCGATTGAACGTGTTGAAGTTGTTAAAGACGGCGCTTCTGCTATATACGGTTCTGATGCTATTGCCGGTGTTGTAAATATCATCACTCGTAAAGATTTTGAAGGTGTTGAGGTTTCTGTATACGGTGGTGAAAACTTAAAGTACAACGATGGTCGTCAGTATTCTGCAGATATCACTGTTGGTACTACTTCAGACCGCGGTGGCTTAATGTTTAATGCTAGCCATGTAACTCAACAAGAAATTTGGGCAGGTGATCGCGATATTTCTTCTATGGGTAATAGTACTACAACTGAAAAAGGTCGTTTACGCCTTACTTCAAGTGCAATCAGCCCTGATCTTCGTGATAGTTTACTTGCTCAAGGTTATACTGAAAACAACGCTGGTAAGTCAAACGCTGGTTTTGATTTAGTTCCTAATGGTGCAGGTTCTGCAGTAGGTTTAGATTCATTCCGTGACCGAGCTGGTGATGTTTATAACTACGCGCCTGAAAACTACCTTGCAACGCCACAAGAGCGTAACAGTTTTTATGTGCAAGCTTTTTATGACTTAAGTGATGATGTTCGTTTTGTATCAGATTTCATGATGACAAACCGTAAATCTTCTCAGCTACTTGCCGCGATGCCATTAACAATTGGTGCATCTTTTGGTTCTGCAGCTAGCCGAGTAGACATCCACGAAAATAACATCTACAACCCATTTGGTGAAACATTGTACGGTGATGCTTCTCGCTCAGGTGTAGAGGGTTATATCCCATTTGCTGGTCAACGCCGTTTTGTAGAAGCGGGTAACCGTATTTACAGACAAAACGATACAACTTACCGTGCGATGGTTGGTTTAGAGGGCGGTATTGGTGATACATCTTGGGTGTGGGACGCTTCTTACATTTATGGTAAAAATAGCCAAGACGTTTTAACAACAGGTCTACTTAACTTAACTCGTGTGAACCAAGCATTAGGTGACAACTGTAATGCATCTACTTCTTGTGTACCGCTTAACCTATTTGGTGGAGCTGGTGCAATTACACAAGATATGGTTGACTTTGTAACGTTTGACAGTGTTTCTCGTGAAGGTCTAGAACTTAAAGATTACACAGTAAACTTTGCTGGTGATGCGTTTGAATTACCTGCAGGTGTTGTAGGTATGGCTGTTGGCTTTGAACGTCGTGAAGAGTCAGGTTATGATACGCCGGATCCATTAACTCAAAGTGGTGAAACTTCAGGTAACCAACGTGATGCTACTTCAGGTGGTTTCCGCTTAGATGAAGCTTATGTAGAGCTTTCAATTCCAGTGTTTGATGGTTTAACTATTGCACCAGCAATTAGATTCTCTGACCACAGCGCATACGGTAGCAACTCTACTGCTAAAGTTGGTGTTGAATACCGTCCAATGGATGATTTACTTCTTCGTGGTACTTGGGCTGAAGGTTACCGAGCTCCTTCAATCTCTGATTTATACGCAGGTAATGCAGATGCATACCCTACGTTAACAGATCCGTGTAACTCTGTAGAAGGTGTTGTTCCAAGCCTACCAGGTTGTGCTGGTGTACCAAATGGTTACTCACAAGCTAATACGCAAATCCGTGAAACTCGTGTTTCTTCTCCAGATTTACAACCAGAAGAGTCTGAATCTAAAACGTTTGGTATTGTTTATAACCCAAGCTATGTTGATGGTTTAGAATTCACAATCGATTACTACGATATCGAAGTTGAAAACTCAATTGGTCGTTACGGTTCTAACCGTATATTAAACGAGTGTACTTCAGGAAGTAATGCATCTTCTTGTGATTACATTGACCGTGACGCTAACGGTAATATCGTTGATTTACGTAACTTCTTACAAAATGCAGGTACCTATAATGTAGAAGGTATAGATTTCTATACAGCTTACAAGTTTGATACTGAGTACGGTAGCTTCAGAACATCTCTTGATTTGTCTTATGTAATGACAAACGAGTTTGATGGTGATGACCAAGTTGGTATTCAATTTGGTGATGCAGGTTACCCAGAGTATAAAGGCACGTTTGCTTTAGATTGGTCTCAAGGTGACTTTGATGCGCATTGGCAAACACGTTATGTTGACCGTATGCAAAACAACTATGACGTATTGTACGGCGCAGAAAATTACCCAGGTATGGCTGATTACATTGGTTCTTACTTCGTACATGATGTATCTGTAGGTTATGCGCTAGACGCTTACAACACTAAAATTAGTGTAGGTATTGAGAACTTATTCGCGAAAGAACCTTCTCGTGAATACACTAACAATGACTTTGCAATCTCGACTAACAACTTCTCTGTTACAGAGTACGACGTTAATATGGATCGCTTTGTATACGTACGAGCTACAGTTAAGTTCTAATAACTTAGAGACTTAAACTTTATTCAAAAGCCACTTTTTAGTGGCTTTTTTATTTCTGGAATATTTATGATTCAACTAAACAAAAATATTGATGTAGTTAATTTACATAGGGAATACTCTAAAAATAAGAGAATTATGATTGATAGTGTTTTAGAGTTTGATGGGTTATCTCAAATTACAGAAAAATTAAAACATAATATTCCTTATTTGAATGCATATTCTTTAAATGGCGAATACATTCAATCTTCAGATGATGAATTAAAAAATATGTCTCCCGTTAAAATGAGAGCGCTTCAGCAGACTATTTATGAAAATGCGAGTAAAGGGATTGGCTTTTTTTATGGGCGATATGAAATAACTCAAAATGAAAAAGATGAGTTATTAAAGGAGCTATTTACTTATCTTAATAGCCAAGAAGTTTTAAAATTGATTACTGATGTTACAGGTGTAAAGGGTTTAAAAAGTGCAAGTGTGCAATTAACACGTTATGTGCCAGGAAACTTTTTGACACGACATAATGATGTATTGCCTACAAAACAAAGAGCAATTGCTTTTGTATTTGGTTTTACACCACAGTGGCACCCAGACTGGGGTGGTTTGTTACATTTTTATGAAATGGATGGAAAGCTGACAGAGACGTTTATGCCCAAAAGTAATGTTTTATCCCTTTTTGATGTGCAATTACCACATTCTGTTTCTTATGTAACTCCATTTGCTCGTGCTGCAAGATACTCAATTACTGGCTGGTTTAACTTACAATAATAAAGATTATCCTAGAGTTTTAATCTTTATAGTTAAGCTATTTAGTTTGAGGGTTGTAAATTCCTAACTTGAGATGATTTTCTGCTTGAACACCCATGATGCTAACAGCTTTGTTTTTTTGTTATGTAAATGTTGCTTTTTTGTTTGTCTAGTTTAGTATGCTACATGACTTGCGTTTTCATTAGCAATATGAATATCGCTTTGTTAAATAAAAAATATAAAAATATCTCAGGGAGAATCACATGTTGAACAATAAAGTTTCAAAAGCTGTTCGTTTAGCGATCGCTTTTGGTGCAGCTTCTACAGCTGCTTTCTCAGCAAGTTCATTTGCTGCAGAAGAAAATGCTGAAAAAGTAGAACGCATTGAAGTAACAGGTTCACGTATATTACGTGAAGGCGCTATTTCACCATCACCAGTAACTGTAATTACGGGCGAAGACTTAGTTAGCACTGGTGCTTTGAATATCGGTGAAGTACTAAACAAACTACCAGCCTTAGCAACTACCTATTCACTTGCAAACTCAGGCCGTTTTATCGGTACTGCTGGTATCAGTTTATTAGATTTACGTGGTATGGGCAGTGAACGTACATTAGTATTAGTTGACGGTAAACGTCATGTTTCTAGTGCCCCAGGAACATCTTCTGTTGATACGAATACCATTCCAAGCTCTTGGATTGAAAAAGTTGAGATTATTACTGGTGGTGCGTCTGCGGTATATGGTGCCGATGCGGTAACGGGTGTAGTTAACTTCATATTAAAGAAAGATATTACTGGTTTTAATGTATCTGCAACGAAAGGTTTTGCAGATAATAGTTCTTATCAAAATGAAAAATATACTTTTTCTTACGGTAAAGATTTTGCTGAAGGGCGTGGTAATGCTGCATTCTCTGTAGAATATAATACACAAAACTCATTGAATGCTTTAGACAACCCTTGGACTGCAACATCGTATGCATCCATGCCATATGATGTTGTGACAGGTCAATCTCGCCCAGAAGGTCAAATTGATAGCGAAGCTTATCCAGATAAAATCGTAGTCCCTAATGCTGGTTATTATTTAATTTCAAATCAAGGAACTGTTTGGAATCCAAATACAGGTGGTATTTTAGGTAAATTTAATGGTGATAGCTCATTAAACGATGTTTATACAGGTGCTATTGATGATGGCCAATTCTGTGGAAGCGCTGGTTGTGATTTCATTAACTTACGCCAATATTCAGAAATACAACCTAAGTTTGATCGCGTTAATTTTAACTTTAAAACGAATTATGACGTAACAGATGAATTAAACGCATATTTTCAAGCTAAATATTCTAAAACAGAAGGTGAAAATATAGGCCAACCTTTCTTCCGCTTCTTTAGTGGCGCAAATATGATACAGCGAGATAATGCATTTTTATCAGCTGACACTGCAGCATTGATGGATGAAGAAGGGCTATCAATGATCGGTGTAAACAAAATGTACAACGATGTTGGTCGCCGTTTAGAAGAAAATACTCGTGAAACAACTCGGTTTGTAGCAGGTATCCAAGGCTATATTACTGATGACTGGTCTATGGATATCTCTTTAGTTCATGGTAAGTCAGAGATAGAACGTATTAATGGCGCAAATGTTATTTTGGCTAATTATGCTAACGCTATTGATGCTGTGTTTGATGACAGTGGCAATATCGTTTGTCGTAGTGAAACTGCTCGTGCAGATGGTTGTGTTGCAGCAAATATAATGGGTGACGGCGCAATTAGCCAAGAAGCAATTGACTATGTGACAACAACATCAATTGGTACATCAGAAATCAAGCAAACTGTATTCAATGCAACATTTAGTAATTCGGCAATTTATGAACTACCAGCGGGTATGGTTGGTTTTGCTGGTGGTGTTGAGTACCGTGATGAAACAAGTGTGACGATTGAAGATGCTTTTGCTAAAACAGGGGCTACATTCTTTAATGCACTTGGTGAAACGGATGGTGGTTATGATGTAACAGAAGCGTTTTTTGAACTATCAGTACCATTAATTGAAGATGTATTCTTAATCGATACTTTAGTGTTTGACACAGCTGTACGTTATGCTGATTATTCAACTATAGGTGATGCTACAAGCTGGAAATTAGGCTTAGATTGGACTATTACGCCTGAATTACGTGCTCGTTTTACAGTATCTGAAGCGATGCGTGCGCCAAACATTGATGAACTCTTTTCTGGACAAAGTCAGTCATTTGCCAATGTAGATGATAAATGTAAAGTATCTGAGCTTGATCAGTTGAGTGATGCAGGCCGAGCTATTCGTGCAGCTAACTGTGCAGCGCTTGGTGTACCTGCTGATTTTGACTCAAGTTATGATAGCGCAACGCTTGAGACTTTAGTTGGTGGTAATCCAGACCTACAGCCAGAAGAATCTAGATCAATTACGGCAGGTATTGTTTACCAGCCAGAATGGTTAGAAGGCTTTAGTGTAACAGCCGATTACTGGGAAATTGATATTGATGACACAATTAGTGGTATTGGGTTTCAAACTATCATAGACCGTTGTGTAGATTCACCAACTGGTATTGACAATCAATTCTGTGGTCTTATAACTCGTGATCCAAATACAAGTGAAATTACCTTATTAAAAGGTTTTGCACTTAATATCGCACGCAGTCTTAATTCTGGTGTAGATTTTGAGGTGGGTTATGATTTTGATGCTCTAGGTGGTAGTTTTGGTACTAGCTTTATTGGTACTTATTTGATTGAAGCAAAGGATTATCCTTTCTCAGCTGAGCCTGAAAATTACACAGACTATGAAGGTGTATTAGGTAATGAAACATGGCAGGGTAGTATTTCTGTTGATTATACTTATGAAAACCTGGTTGTAGATTTTAGCACACGCTTTATTAACGGTGTTGAGTTATACAATCCTACACAAATAGAAGCAAACCCTAACCCGTCAAATGAAATGCGTTACGGTTCATATTTTATAACTGATGCTTCAGTCGCTTATAACTTTGACAGTGGTGTTGGCTTTAAGTTAGGTGTTGATAACTTATTCAATCGTGGCTTACCAGGAAGTACGACTGGCACAGGTGCAGGCTCAGCGATTTACGATAATATTGGTCGATTTGCCTACCTACAAGCTACTTACAAATTTTAAAGCTATTACCTATTAATATAATATTTTTATACTAATAGAGTTTCTTAGAATTGCAGATAAGTTAAGTATGTAATTAAATACCCTTAATCATTTTGATTAAGGGTATTTTTTTATATTTATACATAATATAGTTCTCTAAATTTATAAACAGTTTGAATATTAGTTTATGAATATAAATTATTTAAACAAATGTGAAATAAAGCTGTCTTCCTAAAACATAACCATTAATTAGATTAAGAATTCTTACCTTTGATGACCTACACCCTTAGACCCTATCAGCAAGAGGCGGTTGAACGCACCGTTTTACACTTTAGAAAAACCAATGATCCTGCTGTCATTGTGCTGCCTACAGGTGCGGGTAAAAGTTTAGTCATAGCTGAGCTTGCGCGTATTGCTAAACAAAAAATATTGGTGTTGGCGCACGTAAAAGAATTAGTTGAGCAAAATGCTCAAAAGTATAAAAGCTTTGGTCTTGAGGCGAGTATATTTTCCGCAGGTCTCAAAGAGAAGTCGTTAACTCACCAAGTTACCTTTGCCAGTGTGCAGTCGTTATCGCGCAATCTAAATAAACTTAATGAGCACTACTCATTACTTATTATTGATGAGTGTCACAGAGTAAATGGCGAAAAGAAAAGCCAATACGGAAAAGTTATTAATGCACTTAAATCTCACAACCCTGAATTAAAAGTATTAGGTTTAACCGCGACGCCTTACCGACTAGGGCTAGGCTGGATTTATCAGCATCATTACCATGGCTTTGTGCGTGGTAATAAGGAAAGCCCATTCAAACGCTGTATTTTTGAATTACCTTTGCGTTATATGATCAAGCATAACTACTTAACTCCCCCTAAAGAGGTTGATGCTGCAATTAGCCATTATGACTTTTCATCTTTAACTAGCAATGCATTTGGGCAGTATAGTAATGAGGATATGAATGCGCTGTTAAAAAAATCGACCCGTGCAACTCAAACAATTCTGCAGCAGGTTATTCAATATAGTGAGAAGCGTCATGGCGTGATGATATTTGCCGCAACGGTTATGCATGCACAAGAGATAATGACTTATTTACCCGAGGATCAAAGTGCGCTGATCACCGGAGATACTCCCAATAGCGAACGCGATAAAATAATTAAACAATTTAAAGCTAAAAAATTAAAGTATTTAGTGAATATATCGGTTCTTACTACCGGATTTGATGCCCCCCATGTTGATTTTATAGCTATTTTACGCCCCACTGAGTCGGTAAGTTTATACCAGCAAATTGTTGGGAGAGGCTTAAGGTTGGCTGAGGGTAAAGATGATTGTTTAGTGATTGACTATGCGGGTAATGGCTTTGACTTGTTCTACCCTGAGGTTGGTGATAAAAAAGGCGATAGCGATAATGAACCCGTGCAAGTGCTGTGTCCTGGGTGTGGCTTTGCCAATATATTTTGGGGTAAAACAGAGGCTGATGGCAAAGTAGTTGAGCACTTTGGTAGGCGTTGCCAAGGCTTATTAGAAGACGATAATGGGGTAAGCGAGCAATGCGATTATCGTTTTCGTTTTAAAGAGTGTGAGCAGTGCGGCGCACAAAATGATATTGCTGCTCGAAAATGCCATAACTGTGGTGCTGTGATGGCCGATCCTGATGATAAGCTTCGTAATGCGTTAAACCTTAAAGATGCATTAGTACTTCGTTGTAGTGGCTTGAGTGTGACTAAACTTAAAGAGCAATTGTTAAAAGTTACTTATTTTGATGAAGACGGAGCCAGTTGTGATGAAGTTTTTGATTTAGCAAACAAAGGATCACAGTATTATTTTAATAAGCAATTTGGTAAGCGTGTAGGGCAGGGACAGTCACCAATTGAATTTATCAGTGCAGATCAAGTTATAAAAGCCCAGTTTGATTTAATACCACCGGATTTTGTGATTGCTCGAAAAAGTAAAAAGTATGGCTGGAAAGTAGCAGATAAACTTTTTGATTATAAAGGCAGCTTTAGAAAAGCAAACCAGCTAAGCCGATAGGCTAAGCTGGATATCTCATTCATCATGAAATTAGGGTTATACTTCTTCTGCGTCTAATCCCCAACCATCGCCATAACCATTTAAGCTATTAGCGATACTTTCAATATATTGTTCTGCTTGGCCTAAAAGTGCATGCTCTGGAACCATTTGTACATGGGCTATTACCTCCCAAACACCGGTATCTTTACATTTCTCAACATCAGCAGTTTGCACTAATGCATCGTTTACAATCTCAGTTGCAAATTTTTCGGCATCAGCCTGTTGTTCAAATAAAATATAAAAATCAATTTGTTGCATTTTACTTAAATCTACACCGGCGGCGGAAATTTCAGCAAGAAGCTGGCCATTATCATCATCAGGAAATTGCATTTAAAACTCATAAATTAGTGTTTATTCATTAGCACTATTGTAACCAAAATAAATCATTAAAGCGCAAGAATTTTTAGTTAAGCTCAAAGCGGTTTAAAAGATTCGCATAGAGCCTGCTAATATTTTAGACGCTGATAATGATTAAGTTAATGTTAGGCTCATTATCGCTATGCTATTATTGTGTCGTTAATTTGTTGTTTTTTATGGGTACATAGTAAGGATGATTACTTGTTCAATCAGTTTTTAAAATCCGTTATTTGTTTTTGCTTATTTTTGAGCTTTTTCGCTATTGCAGCTGACAATATAATTGAAGATTATGAAATAAAAGGAATTAGTGGAGAGTTAGAAAACAACGTTGCTCTTTATTTAAAACCTTTAGTGGGTGAAAAACCAACGCGCTCACTGCGTCGTTACGCTAAATCGCAAGTTGAAGATAGCTTAAAGGCATTAGGTTATTACAGTTCAAATGTGACTATCGATTTTAATAAAGGTGAGCGTGAGCTTGTTGCGACTATTGAACGCGGCTCCGCAACCCGTATTGAGACGCTTAATATTAGCATTAACGGGGAAGCTAAACATGACCCATTAATTCAGCAAGTTATTGAAAGTTTAGAGTTAAAGCAAGGCGACATTTTAAATCATGGAATGTATAGCGCAGCCTATAAAAAAATTGAATCCGTTTTGTTGGAGCATGGTTACTTTGACGCAAAATGGCCTGCCCGAAAATTTGAAGTGTCATTAAAAAAACATAGCGCTATTATTACCTTTACCATTGAAAGTGGTGTACGTTATCGCTTTGGTGATGTGTTAATTACCAATCAAAGCCCAGCAGAAAAATATATTCGCTCTTTAGCTCCGTTTGAAATAGGTAAGCACTATAAAGCATCTAAGATTGCTGACTACAACCTAGATTTATCGAGCACTCCTTATTTTACAAGCGTGCGTGTTTACGCTGATATTTCAGCTAGAAAAAACAGCCAAGTGCCAATTAAAGTGGACGTATTACATAAGCCCGCGAATAGCTACGAAATTGGTGGCGGGTTTAATACCGAGCTAGGTCCAAAGGTACGGTTTAAGTGGAGTAAACCATGGATCACGGAGCAAGGACACTACCTAGAAAGCAATCTTAATATTGCAAAAAAACAACAAGATATTTCTATGGCGTATACCATCCCTGTTAATAATCCGAATGATGATTTATGGCGTTTATCAGCAGGCTATAAGCTCGAAGATGAATTAGCCGACAATATTTACAGTGAAATTTTAACCGCACAACTGCAAAGGCAATGGCTCACCGAGCAAAAATGGATAAGAACTGCATTTATCAGGCGCGAGCAAGAAACCTATCGGATTGGCGACGGGCTAGAACGCACCACAGAAATGTTATTACCAGGTGTCAGTTATGCCCGAAAGCAATCGAAGGGAGGAACCACCCCTTATTCGGGAGAGCAGTGGTCTATATCGGCAGAGTTTGGTCTCGATAGTGTACTCTCTAGTACCAATATTGTTAGGGTGCAATTACAGCATGCATGGTTGCGCACTTATCTTAATAAGCACCTTGTGTTTTTAAAAGCAAACTTAGGGGCCATGTTAGTTGACGATATTAACAATGTTCCATATTCATTAAGGTTTTATGCTGGTGGCGATCAAAGTGTGCGCGGCTTTGCTTATCAATCAATCTCACCAGAAAATGACAATGGGGATCGCATCGGCGGTAAATATTTAATCGCGACGACTGCTGAATATAATTACCAATTTGCCAAAAACTGGCGAGCAGCTTTATTTGTTGATGGAGGGACGGCGACCAATGATTTTTCTGAGCAATTTGAAATAGGTGCAGGGTTTGGTTTTCGTTATTTAACGCCTATAGGACCAATAAGAATAGATCATGCGTGGGGACTCACTAAAGAAAGCAAAAGCACTCGTTTAAGTATTACCATAGGGCCGGAAATTTAATGTCTGTATTTAAAAAAGTCACTGCAGCACTTAGCACCTTAGTTGTTGCTGTATTAGTGACATTGTTTTGCGTTGTTTTTACAGCTCCAGGTAACCAGCTAATTGCTTATAGCGCCAATAAGTTAGTTGACGGCTTAAAAATTGAAATAAATAACGGCCGTTTTTTATATAATGATGCGTTTAATTTTCGCTTTGAGCGTGACGGTTTATTACTTGATGCTCAGCAGCTTAAACTAGATTTATTTTGGTGGCACTGTGATGGTATGTGTATTGATAACTTAAGTGCCCGGTCTATAAAACTAAACTTACCAGCATCGTCATCTAATTCTCCTGATACATCTAACGAACCGTTGGAACAAATCAGTTTGCCATTTAATATTGCACTTAAGCGTTTAGCGGTCACTGAGTTTGTGTTAAGTCACACAAGTGCAAACGTAGTTGTTAATAATGTGGAGATTGCTGCAAAGGCACAAGGTGCTGATATTCAAATTAAAAACGTGAATATTCCGAGTGTTTTAATCGCGTTAAAAGAGCAGCCTGGAGAAAATACAGCCAGTTCTACCCCAATTACTGAGTTACCTGCATTACCTAATATCGCATTTATGTCGCCACTCAATATTTACCTAGAACAGTTTAATATTGCGCAGTTCACGGTAGAGCAGAATGCACAGCAAAATGTGGTAAATAATATTGCGCTACAAATGAAGCTAATAGGTTCTGAGATTAACGTTGCTTCATTGTCTGCAAATTATCAGCAGTGGCAGCTTAATACTGCACTTAACGCAAAGCTTAAAGGCCGCTTACCAATTAATGGCGATATCAGTCTAAAAGGGCATGGTTATGATGCCAATATGCAAATAGGCGGAGACTTAGAAAAGCTCAATGTAGATATAAAAAGCAGTGAATCATTTCCTTTTGAACTAACTGCTACGGCTAATCTTAAAAAACCAAATTATCCATTTAGTGTTAATGGCGGTTTAGAGCAGTGGATTATCGAAACAGCAAGTAAAGAGTTAAAGGTAACCGACGTAAAATTAACCGCGCAAGGCAATGCTAACGATTATCAGTTATCGTTATTTGGTAATAGTCAGTTAGGTGCTTATCCAACTGTGAATTTTAACAGTCAAATTGATGGCTCACTGAGCGAAGCAAACTTAAAAAATTTAGCCCTTAAAGCGAATGAGAGCCAAGCTACTATCCAAGCGAATATCGACTGGCAAAATGGGGTTAGTGCTAACTTTAGCGGCGCGCTATCGAGTTTAAAAGCGCAATACCTCACTGACACACTTACCAGTGATATTTCAGGGCAGTTTAAAGGGGCATTTGTTACCAGTTCAAATAGCTGGAAATTAAGTATGGATGACACCCAATTAAGCGGGTTACTAAATGATGTACCGCTTAATTTTGCTGCTCAATTTAACTTAAATGATGAACTTAAAGCCACTGTAAATAAATTTAACCTTAGCAGCGGCACAAACAGGTTAACCTTAACAGGCGAAGTTGATCAGCAATGGCAGATTAATGGGGCTATTGCGCTGCAAAGTAATGATGATGCAAAGCTTCCGTTTATTGCTAATGGTAAAGCCGATTTAAGTATAAGAGGCGAGCGGTTGACGCCTGCAGTTGATTTAGTGTTAAAGCTAGAGCAGTTTATTTATGACGAAATTAATATTAATAAGTTGGCGTTAAAAGCACAGTTAGACACCGCTACCGATTGGCAAACAGATATCAGCGTTAGTCTTGATTCAGCGCGTGTTATGCATCATCAAATTAATAAAGTGGAAATAGTCGGCAGTGGTGATAAAACCGATCATCAACTGAGTGCATCTATTGATGCTGATGCTGGGGCTGCCTCGTTTGAACTAAATGGCAAACTTGCTAACGCGATTTGGCAAGGTGAACTCAGTAATATTAGTGTAAGTGATAAAACGTTTAGCTTTGAAAATGCTAAAGATATAGCTGTAACTATAGATTCGAAAACGGGCGACTTTGATGTGAGTGCGCATTGTTGGCAATCGAGTAATAGTAAGTTATGTATTGATAGATTAAATCAAACCCGCGAATTAGGCCAGCTTAACGTAAAACTGGCCAATCTTGCATTGCGAGAGCTAAAACATTGGTTACCAGAGAATGTAATAACACGTGGTGATATAGCGGGAGACTTTGCTGCTAATTGGCAAGCAGGCACACTTAAAACTCTCCGCGCTAATTTAAATTCATCAGGGCTTAACGCGGTACTTATTAACGAAGAAGACCGATTTAAGCTACCTATAGAAACGCTAAACATAAGCGCTTTTTCTGATGCTAAGGTTGGCCAAATAGAAGCTAACATAGAATCGAGTGTTTTGGGTAAAGTAACGACTAAAGTTGATATTGATGATATTCAAAATAAGCAAACGCTTAACGGTAATATTCAAATTGATAAAATTTTATTGTCTGATATACAGCCATTTTTAAATACGTTCGAGCAGCTTAATGGCGCCATTCGTGGGCAAGTTGCATTAGCAGGCACACTAAAAGATCCTTTGTTAGAGGGAAATTTAAACATAGAGAATATCAACCTAGAAGGTGAGCAATTGCCTGTTGCTCTTAAAAACTCCAATATAAATGTGGCCTTTAATAAGTCTACCGCCACCATTGAAGGAGATTTAAATGACCCTCAAGGCGGACAGGTAAAATTAACGGGGAATGTTGATTGGCAAGGTGAACAACCAGCTGTAAATATGAATGTAGTCGGCAGTGAGTTTTTTGTAAGAGCGCAACAAGGCGTGGTGTTTAAAGTATCACCAGAGTTAAAAATAAGTTTAGCTGACAATGCACTTAATCTGGCAGGTGATGTTGTAGTGCCTTATGGTCGAATAGAAATTGAAGAGCTGCCAGAGGGGGCTGTACAGGTTAGTGATGATGAAATAATTTTGGATCAAACTACGCAAAATACTAAAAAAGCCCCATTTAACTACGATATTGATTTAAAAGTAACGGTTAAAAATGATGTCAGAGTAGCCTCATTTGGACTTGAGTCTAAGATAGTGGGTGATATGGATATCAAAATGAGTCAAGACTCACCCATTATTGCCATTGGTGAGCTCAATTTAATTGAAGGAACCTACTTGGCATTTGGTCAAGACTTAATAATTAGAACCGGGCAAATTGGTTTTAGTGGCGCAATAGATAAGCCTCATTTAAATATTAAAGCCATTCGCAACCCAAATAATACCGCCGATGGTGTTATTGCAGGTGTTACTTTAACTGGCAGTGTTGAGCAGCCAAATTTAAAAGTATTTTCAGAGCCGGGCATGGACCAAGCACAAGCCCTAGCGTATTTGCTGAATGGTCAACCATTAGGGGAGGGCGACAGTTCAACGGATGCAATGTTAACTCAATTACTACTTTCTCAAGGAGTGAGCCGAAGCGAAAGCTTAGTGTCTAAAGTCGGTGAATCGTTTGGCTTGTCAGATGTGAGCTTAAGCTCTAAAGGTAGTGGCGAGCAAACAAAGGTAGAAATATCAGGTTATTTAGCACCGAGTTTACAGGTTAAATATAGCGTGGGGGTATTTGAGTCGCTCAGTGAAGTGGCAGTGCGTTATCAGCTAATGTCGAAGTTATATATAGAAATAACCAGTGGCCTGTATCAAAATGTCGACATACTGTATAAATTCAATTGGGATTAACCTTTATCTACCAATACCAATAATAAAAAGGAAAAGGTATGAAAAAATTCGTAATCACTATTATAGCGTCGGCTTTGCTCGGCGGATGTGTCCAGCAAAGCACTTTGCCATCAACGCCAGTTAAAAGCCTAACCAGTAGTGAGATTATTGCTGCTACAACAGATGAGCAATGGCGATGGGTAGATCCTGAGAATATTTTAAAACTAACCCTACCTTCCGGTGCTGCGTATATTGAGCTCAATCCAGCGCTTGCGCCAAAACACAGTGCTAATATTAAAAAATTGGCACGACAGGGCTTTTATCAGGGCACTCATATTTATCGTTTTGTGGAAGGGTTTGTTGCTCAAGGTGGTGATAGCACGGGTAAAAAGTTAACTAAAACCAAAAATAGCACAGTACCTGCCGAGTTTTATTTAACCACCAATAAGCCGCTTATGATCACTGAAATGGGTGGAGATGGTTATGCACCAATAACCGGGTTTTTAAATGGTTTTGCGGTAGCTCAAAATGAAACACGTGATCAAACATGGCAAATTCATTGCCATGGTGTATTTGCAATGGCGCGCGGCAACGATATTAATAGTGCCAGCACGGAATTTTTTGTCACCATAGGGCAAGGTCCACGTTATTTAGACAAAAATATCACCGTATTTGGGCGAGTACTTACAGGTATGGCACATTTTCATCAGCTAGCGCGCACACCTAAAGGTGGTAGCGAGTTTAATCCTATTACAGATTTACAAGTATTAGCCGACGTTAGCAGCGATCACAGCCGATTTAAAGTAATGAAAACAGACTCAGATGCATTTAAACAGTTAATTTCAGCACGAGGTAGTCGTAGTGAGGAATGGTTTGCGTATAGCCATAATTACATTGATGTGTGTGGAATGCCTGTACCAACTAAGCAACTTAACGATTAAAAAAAGGAGCCTCAGGCTCCTTTTTTGTTTAGCTTATTGACGGTTTATTTTTACCGCAAAAGGGGTATCGTTATGATGCGTTGAGCGATATGGATTAATATCAAGGCCGCCACGACGCGTATAGCGCGCGTAAACTTCAAGCTCTTTAATATTCAATTGAGTGGTTAAGTCGCTGTAAATACGCTCTACACATTGCTCATGGAACTCATTATGGGTCCTAAACGAAATTAAATAGCGTAATAATGACTCACGACAAACTTGCTCACCAGTATAACGAATAATAATGCTGGCCCAATCCGGCTGTGAAGTAATTAAACAGTTTGATTTAAGTAAGTGGCTATGCAAGGTTTCGCTAACCACTTTATCGCTTTGTGACTTTAAAGAATGTGCGTCAATATGGTAGTTATCTATTTCAATATCTAACTCATCAATACACTCACCAGGAAGCGGTGTGCAAGGAATACAATTATAATCATCAGCGCTGTATAAGGTTACCTTTACCGGGCTGTTTACCGCATTTGATAAGTCGTCAATTAAATGTTGCTTAACAATGTCAATACTTCCAAAGCGACTTTGGTTAAAGCTGTTCAGATAAAGCTTAAACGACTTTGACTCTATAATGTGACTACTTTGACATTCGAAAGTAAATATAGCCACCGCAACTTGTGGTTTGCCTTTGGTATTTAACCAAGATAGTTCGTAACCGGTCCAAATATCTTGGCCTTTGAATGGTAATGCGGCTTCATCAATACTCAACGCGTCGCGATTAAGCTTGCGAGCAATAGGAAAAAGCAAGCTGGGCGTGTATTGATCTACATACTCAGTAGATTGACCAAGTACGCTGCCTTTAAGATCGGGAGAATTGCTGTAATCTGTCATGTTTGCTCTTAAATAGTTACAATAGGGACATTATATCTAAATTAAATGAGTTTCACAGTATGTCTGTTGCAATGCAATTAGCCCAACTTCACCAACGCTTTAGTGAAAAAACCATCAAAAATACACAAAAGCAGCCACTCATCGCCCACGATGAGCAATGGCCAAGCCCTTGTGAAATAGGCACAGCCGATGAGCACGGTATGATTCAATGGCAAGCGATAGTGAGAGAGCCTGCAGGTTCTTTGGCTGATCTCGCTAACGCATTAGAGCTTGAATTTCCTGATGAACTTAGCCAGTTTTATGGCCACATGTTTGCTGGCAGTATTTTAGCCAGCGTTGATGGCCATCAAGTAGAATTATTACAAGCGTGGAATGAGGATGACTTTGACTTACTGCAACAAAATATCACGGGTCATGTTTTAATGAAGCGAAAGCTAAAGCAAGCGCCAAGTGTTTTTATTGGTTTAACTGATCAAGATGATTTACTTGTTACGGTATTAGTGGAAACAGGTGAGGTGTGCCTAGAGTATGTAGGTAAAAAGCCACATCATGTACTCGCCAAAAACCTCAGTGAATTTATAGCGTCGTTGGCAGTATAATTATAAGGTAATTTTAAGGTGTGATGTTTTAGACATAGCACCTTAAGTATGGGACTTATTGAAAATCCCATGAAATATTAGACACTAAACCACACGGCTCACACCTAAAATCAAATAAACCAAACCATGGCTCAGGTAATTTCCATTCACCTTGGCAACTTGGGCATTTACGCTTAAGCTCCGAGGTTTTATCAACCCCACCTACACGGTATAAGTAATAGTAAACTGGCTTTTTAGTTAAAAAGCTGATGCGTTTGCTAATATCTTTACCTCGGCGATACAAATCACTTTGTGTGCTGGCTATTTCCTCTAGTGCAGGAAATTCACAGCGAGTTGCGCCATTAATTTGAATTTGATCGCATGCTTGCCAATCTTCTTGCCATTTAATCAGGGTTTTATAATCGCCATTGGCAATTGCCGGAATATTAAATAGCGGAACGGGTAAAAAGTCATCGCCACAATACAGTGGGCTGCAGGTGTGCACATACGTAGTATATAAAATATAGCTTGAGGGCTCTTTACAACCATCGGCACCGTTTGAGTGAATGTCTTGACCTATTATTTTCACCTTTGGTGCTAACAAGCCTGCATCATGAAGCTTTTCAACACTGTGCTTTACAAATGCACTGTTGTTAAGAGGGTGCATAGCGTCTTCGGTCGGACACATAACGCGAGTGATAAAATAGCCATCTTTTAACACCGTTGGAAATTCTTCTCCAATGATTTGGCCATTAAAACGTAATGCATTTACCAAGCGGTTTATTGCTTGCTCGGCTTGCTCTAAGGTGGTGTCTTGGTAGCAATCAAATGTTAAATCAACAACAAACATTTATAGTCTCAAATTATTTTGGCGCGAGCAGTGTAAGTAATTGATCTAACTTTTGCTCAATTCTATCTAATTGAGAGCTGTTTTGACCTTCATTACTGGCACTTTGCTTTGGGGGTTTCATTAAATTATAAATTGAATCAGGATTATTCTTATATTGACTCACCGCAGCAATAATAACCGGCATTGGGGTCGGTGTTGTTAAACGACTTTTAGTTAGTGCAACAGTGGGAACTTTGCCTTCATCAAGAAGGACTTTTATAGCTTCAAATACAGCAGCGTTCATTCAATTATAACTCTTTTATAAAGTAAGCTCGCAACATAGACGCTGCGAGCGGGTATGGTATCAATAAAGTGGCTAAGGCACATTAAAATGCGCCATAAAATTAATTATTTTTGACGAAGACGTACGTCTAATTCATCTATTACTTCACTCCAATCGCCATCAACCGCCAGCGATTCGGCAATAAAATGTTGTTGGGCTTCATCCCAAAAGGGAGCATCTTGCAACAAGGTTGTATCGGCAATGGAGTGCGAGGCAATAAATGCATCTATTTGCGCATCCGAATCCGGCAGTCCTAGTTGGGCGAACAAGGTATTAATTGTATGTTTTGTTGTATCCATAATAATGCTCCTAAATGAATTAATATGTATTAACTCTAGGGGGGAATGGTATATCTAGCCAGTTTAACCCTTACTGAATTTACGCTTTATTTATTCAGTAATAAGTCGCTAAAGCATGATCTGACTTAATGCAGTGGATGAGCGTACTAACTAAAATGTAAATTCGCTTATTTGTCTCACTTAGGTATATAGTTATATAAGCATTTGGTCATCGTTGTAGTTCAAAATTAATCCCAAACAAGTTACGCGGCGTAATGACAACGGGTATAAAATAATAAAGGAAATAAAATGACAGCCACAGCAGAATCGACAGACGCCTTTAGTGTTCAGCATATTGCACCAGAGGATATAAGCACAGCAGCCAGCCTAATTTATCAGGCATACCAAAACGATCCTATTTTACAAACTCTGCTAGGGTATAACGAAGACAACCCGCTCGATTATGAAAAAAAACTACGTGCACTTATTCGTGAAGAGCTCAGTAGCTTTTGGCAAGAGAAGCAGCCTTTAATTGGCCTTTACCGTAATGATAAATTAAAAGCGGTTGCCTGTGTGTTTGAGTCAAATAGCCAATTACAAGCTGAGCGTTATTGGCATTGGCGATTAAAGCTGATGCTAAGTGCAGGTTATTTACAAACGAATCAATTAATTGAAAAAGAAAAAACCATTCGTGACGCCTTAAAGCCGCAAGGGAATTATTACTTTTTAGCGTTTATTGCGGTTGATCCACACTTTCACGGGCAAGGGTTTGGTCGCACTTTACTTAAAGGTTTAGATGGCTTAATACACGATAACCCTGAGTCTTCTGGTATAGCGGTATTTGTGACTCGTGACGAGCATACGAAATTTTTTAAATCGCAAGGATTTGAGCACTTTAAACAACTTTCATTTAACCAAGTTAAGGGTGAATTACTATTTAAAGTTGCTAATGCTCAATAAAGGTAGTTGTTCATAATGGCGTATCTGTAAGCCTATGTTCCAAATCGGGCACACCAGTGTGAGATATATCCTACATTAGTGTGCTCTTTGTCAGTTTAAATCCATTATTTATCCGTTTATAAGCATCAAGCTTCTGTTATTTATAGCTATTTTTGTTTTTTCAATTTTGTGACATTAAATTTTTTAGTTTTCCTCACTATTATACCCAGCCGTTTGCTTTAAACTTTACTTTGTCAAGACGACATAGCTCAATGACTGAGCTAATGCCATGGATATGGAATCAGGCAGCATAGTAGTGACTAGCAGGAAGCGCAAAGGACAAGTTAACACGGATGCAAGGATGAAACAGGAAGTACATGAAGTACTAAAATAGCTAGGAGCTATTTAAAGGATACCAAGGATGATGCGATAGGACATTGCAGGAGCGTTAGTTTACGCAGGACGGCCAAGGCGGCAAGAGGATATTGCAGGATGCAATGGAGGGCTAACACGGTAGTTTGCTCGTTCAGTGGATGATAAACAAGGATCAGGTAAAGGATACCTTACAGGATGTTGGCAATTAGGGCGTAACTGAGGTTACGCCTTGGTTTTTTGTTACAAAAATTATATCTTATGTGGTGGCACAACCACACTTTTTAGCTTTTCATCTTCCATGATTAACACTCCCTGATAAGCATTTTCACCATCGCTTGAAAATTCAAAAATAAATTCGCTTTTCATGCCCGGTTTACCACTTTTTAAAATGCCAAACCGACGCTTGCTACAAGCCACACTCATTAGTTTTACCTGCAATTGCTCACTTTGGCGTTTGGCATGAACGTTCGCTGCTTCGGCTATTTTACGATTTAGCCAAAAAAAATAAATTACAGCCCCAATAAGTATGAACGTCCATAAACTAGCCATTTAAGAGAATAACCTTCCAATTGCGCGAGCTAACGTCTCGCTTCTGTTTTCTTTACGTAGTAATGCTAATAAATATGGGCGAATAGTTGGAATTGCAACTAAATCTGCAAAAATGCTGGGAAATAACTCAGCTATTTTCTCATGGTGCGCACAGTTATCCATAAATACATGCAAACGCTGTGGCTCTTCTAATTGTTTAAAGCAGCGACCTGCAATAGTTAATAAAATGTCTGAGTCTTGCCCAAGCGTAGATTCTAAAGCGCAGTCAACCAGTTGTGCGCTAAGCCCTGTTGCTTGCCCTGATGATATGGCGCGAAGCGCGGCAGAAGCCGTAACCACATCATTATTCTTAAGGGCGGTTTGTCCATAACTTAACAATAACTCACTTAACGTGGGTGGTATTTCGATGTGTTCAAGCATTGCGCTTAATGGTTGTAATACTTCAACAGGTAAATTAGGCCACGCAGCGTGTAAGTGTTTTAAGTTATCAGCACAGTTGAGGCGATAAGCAAAATCAGCAATGCCTTGTAGCGCCACACTTTGCCAATTATCAAAACCAATCTGGCCACTAAAATAAAGCTGGGCATGCTCATAATACTGTGAGGCTGGTTGTTTTAATAACACTTTAACTTGTGCATTAAACGCCGCTAATTTATTAGCATTAGGAGTAAATACGTAAGGGTTATTATCGAGTTTGCCATCGGCTTGTTCGCCGGTAATTTCTGTTCCTAGTGCTTGAATTACCATGTCTGCAAAGTGGTCGCGGCTGGCACTAACGAGTTTACTTTGTTCATCAAGTGGGAATTTTAAAAACCACACATAGGGTTCTTTGCTAGCTTTACTGTCCCAAAATTGAATCGCTAGCCATGCATGGCCTGCTAATGGGTAAGGGTAAGGAACTTGTGCTTGTTCAACAGCTAAAAATTGTTGTTTATCAAGCTTGGTAATATGCCTGCCAATATCAAAAGCACGCCATTGAGTTCCTGCACCGTCTAAAAGCTGGCCTAATGTGGCTATATGTTCACTCATGAATTTCCAACTGTTTTTACTACAAAATTACGCTAATTATACGCCATAGCGACTGTTGAGGGAACAGGGTATAATTGTGCAATATACAAAGTAAAGGGTGATTATGACTGAGCAAACCCAACTCTATTTAACACAATTAACTGCGCTACTTAAAAAGTATCAGCTTTGGCAGAATGAGCCGATTGACCCTGCATTGTTGCATTCAAGCGTCCCTTTTTGCCATGATACGCTTGCATTTGAACAGTGGTTACAGTTTGTATTTATAGAAAAAATTCAACAGATTATTACAATGAAACAACCGTTACCGCGTAATTTTGCGATTGCTCCTATGGCGCAAATGACACTCATTGATAAGTCCGGAAGCGAAGAGATTATTTCTTTGCTGACGCAATTAGATTCATTGCTTGGAGAGTCAGATGACTGAACGTCCAGCGCCAGTTGAATACGGCGAACTGAACATTCTCTATCAAGATGAGAACTATGTAGCGATTGATAAACCATCAGGCTTACTTGTTCATCGCTCCTTTTTAGATAAGCATGAAACTCAATTTGCAATGCAAATGCTACGCGATCAACTCGGTCAGCATGTGTTTCCTGTGCACCGTCTTGATAGGCCGACATCGGGTGTGTTGTTGTTTGCTTTAAGCTCAGAAGCCGCGCGTGATATGAATCAGTTGTTTATTGAGGGCACGATCTCAAAGCGTTATTTAGCTTTGGTACGCGGATTTGCGCCTGAATCTGTTTTTTTAGATAAACCGTTAAAAGAAGAACTAGACAAAATCGCTGATAAATTTGCCGATCAGGATAAAGATGCTCAAGAAGCACAAACCCAGTTTAATTGTTTGTATCAAGCTGCGTTGCCTATCTCTATAGGAAAATACCCAACGGTTAGGTATTCTTTGGTAGAGTGTTTTCCTAAAACAGGGCGTAAACATCAAATTCGTCGCCATTTAAAACATTTGTCGTTGCCAATAATTGGCGACGTTAACCATGGTGATAACCAGCATAATCAGTTTTTTAGAGAACACTTTTCTCTTAGGCGATTAATGTTATTTGCTACAGAGCTTAGCTTTGTACATCCTTATAGTAACGAATCGATAATAATTAAAGCGCCACTAGGTGATGCAATGTTGAGTATTTGCAAACAGTTAGGGTGGCCAAGTGAAGAAAAGGATTATTAATGGCACATATTAGTATTTTTGTAGGCAGCGTGTATGGTGGTGCTGAACGTTTAAGTGAGCAAATAAGCGATACTATAGAGCAAACTGGCCATCAGGTAAGCGTATTTGCAGAGCCAAGTTTAGAAGATCTAAAAAATGCATCGCATATTTTAATTGTCACCTCAACAACAGGCCAAGGTGATATACCCGCTAACTTGGCAGAGCTTTATAATCAGCTTAACAGCACCTTTCCAATGTTAACTAATAAGCCATTTGGCATCGTTGCTATGGGTGACAGAAGCTACGGTGATACGTTTTGCGCAGCAGGGCGTAGCTTTGATGAACTATTACGTGACTTACAAGCAAAACCTGTGGGTAATCGATTAGAAATTGATGCCTGTGAAGACTTTGAGCCTTGGCCTGTCACCGAGCCGTGGTTACAAACTTGGCTTGGTAAATTACCCTCTTAAATGCGCAGACTCTAAATGAAAAAACATAAACTGAGTTTAATTGTGCTTGCAGGTGGCTTAGGTAGTCGCTTTGGTGGCAATAAACAAATTGCAGAAATTCCAGGGCTAAATTGCACTATTATGGAACTGAGCATTGCTGATGCGTATCGCGCAGGGGTGACGCAGGTGGTGCTGATAATAAACCAAGCGGTACGCAGTGAAATAGAGCGTACTATTTTGCCCCGATTACCTAGTGATATTGATGTGGTGCTGGTGGAGCAACACATTGAGCAGGTTCCCGAACAGTTTAAAGCAACACTTGCCCAGCGGAAAAAACCCTGGGGAACAGGTCACGCTCTGCTGTGTGCCAAAGCCCACATTAATAACCCCGCTATTGTGATCACTGCCGATGACTATTATGGCAAATCTTCGTTTGTATTACTGAGTGAGCACTTTAAAAGAACCGCTGAATGGGCAATGGTAGGGTATCCGATTATTGATACTCTTTCTGAGCACGGTGGTGTTAATCGTGGGGTATGTAATATTGCGGATGGAAAGCTTGTTGCCGTAACCGAGTATTTGAATATTCAACAACAGTCTGAGCATATTTTTGGCGATAACCCACAGGGTTTACGTGAGAAAATTAGCCCAAACTCCCTAGGCTCGATGAGTTTTTGGGGGATCACCCCCTGCTTTTTTGACTATTTGCAACAAGGCTTTGAAACGTTTTTACAGCAATATAACGTGAATACTCAGCAAGAGTACTACTTACCTGATCAAATCCAGAAAGCTATTAATGTAAAAGCACAGCCTGTATTTGTATACACTGCAAAAGAGCCTTGGTTTGGTGTTACCTATAAATCAGAACTGACAAGCATTGCGGCTACTTTGTGCGCATTGCGTCAAGCATAAAGATGGTAGTACCAATTTTATTATAAATATGATCAATCTAGCATGTTAAATAACCCGCTACCTGCGTTAAAAATTATTATCGCCTTGGGCGAAAAGAGTGAAGTAGAAAATGAATACAGTTCCTATAGAAGTTTATTTATCTGAGAGTTTTGGCCTTGACGAGAAGCATGCGAGCATAAAACCCATAGGCAGTGGGCATATAAATACTACTATGTTATTAAGCACTTCGAAGCGGTCACTGGTTGTACAAAAGCTCAATACGGTGGTGTTTCCAAAACCACAGTTACTTGTTGATAATGCGCGATTAATAGAGCAACACTTAAGTAAAAAACAACAAGCAGGTGAATTCAATCTAGCAATAGTACGCCATGTAGCGACGACTCAGAATGACTATTTAGTTAATGATGATTATGATACTTGGCGAGCACTTGAGTTTATTGGTGGCAGCTACAGTGAAGATGTGGTTAATACTGCTAGCCAGGCACAAACAGCGGCCAATGCATTTGGCCAATTTGCGCAAGCGCTACAAGACTTTGACGCGAACAATTTACATGCGGTTATTCCTAATTTTCATAACTTGGCCATGCGTGCAGAAGTCTTCAAGCAAGTGGTTAGCACCGATCCTCATAAACGTTTGGCTCATTGTCAGGAAGAGGTTGATTTTTGCCTGTCGCAGCTTTCACTTATCGATGAGCTTAATGCCCTTGAGGGAAAAGTGCCTATTCGTGTGTGCCATAACGATACTAAAATAAACAACATGCTATTTTGCTTAGACTCTAATAATGCAAAAGCGGTGATAGATTTAGATACCTGTATGCCTGGTTATTGGCTTAATGATTTTGGCGATATGGTCAGAACATTTTGCTCTGCAGAGCAAGAAGATTCAACGGTGCTTGAAAAGGTAGGTGTTCGTGAAGATATTTTTGCAGCGATTGTTAAAGGCTATGTTGAGCCACTAAAGGGGGTATTAACACCCGCCGAGAAACAAAGCTTTTGGTTAGGAGCTAAAGTAATGCCCTTTATGATTGGCTTACGCTTTTTAACTGATTATATAGATGGTGATAATTACTTTAGCGTTAAGCATAAGAGACACAACTTAGATCGCGCAAAAAACCAATTTGCCTTATACAAGGATATAGTAAGTAAGCAGCAGGTCTTAAAGGAGATTTTGACTCAGGTATAAACCCAATTAATTATATTGCTCAAAGCGTTATAACTAAAACTTTGAGCAATATAAATTGAGGTTAAACATTGAAAGTATGTGTTAACTTCCAACATCTCAATTTTTTACTTATTAAGCATCCGCTAGTTTTACACGGATTTTGCTTTTGTCTACTGTGGTTTGATTGAGGGCTTTAATTGCGCCTTTAACTTCAATGTCATTAGGCATTTCTACAAAGGCAAAGCCTTTAGATTGGCCTGTTTCTTTATCGAGTACCAAGTTACAGGTGGTCACTTTACCGTGAGCCGTAAATAGCGTACGAAGTTCATGCTCAGTAGTGGCACGTGATAAGTTACGAACTAATAATTTCATATATAACCTAAATAATGGGTTCAAGCATAATTATCTCAAGTAACCTTGCTTTAACCTAACGTTATTTTATAAACAGTAAAAATAACTATTAAAAAACAAAAAACCGCCTAATGGCGGTTTTTTATACATTGCGAGAGATTACTTTACTTCTTTACCCGCTGCTTGTTGATCTGCATGATAGCTTGAACGTACAAACGGGCCTGAAGCGGCGTGTGTAAAGCCAATTTCATCAGCATATTCTTTTAATGCGTCAAATTCAGCTGGTGGCACGTAACGCTTAACGGGTAAGTGATGCTTAGACGGTTGTAGGTATTGCCCTACAGTAAGCATATCAACGTTATGAGCACGTAAATCGCGAAGTACTTCCTCGATTTCGCTAATTTCTTCACCAAGGCCAACCATTAAGCCTGATTTTGTTTTAACCTCAGGATGGGCTTCTTTAAAGCGACGTAATAATTCAAGAGACCATTTATAGTCAGCACCTGGGCGCGCAAGCTTATATAAACGTGGCGCCGTTTCTAGGTTGTGATTAAATACATCTGGCGGCGTTTCAATTAAAATTTCTAACGCTCTGTCCATACGGCCACGAAAATCGGGCACTAAAATCTCAATGGTAATTTCTGGATTATGCTTACGAATTTCGCGGATACAATCAGCAAAGTGCTGAGCACCACCGTCACGTAAATCATCACGGTCTACAGAAGTAATAACCACATAGCTTAACTTCATGTCTTTAATGGTAAGTGCCAGCTTTTCAGGCTCAGCGGCATCAGGTTTTAATGGGCGACCATGTGCAACGTCACAAAATGGACAACGACGTGTACAAATAGCCCCTAAAATCATAAAGGTCGCTGTACCGTGGTTAAAACACTCTGATAAGTTAGGACACGAAGCTTCTTCACATACAGAGTGAAGGCCATGTTTACGCATTGCTTGTTTTATGCCGTCAATCCGCTCGGTTGACTTAGGTAAGCGAATTTTAAGCCACTCTGGCTTACGGAGCATTTCGGTTTTTTCTGTTGGTAAAACTTTAACGGGGATCAACGCCATTTTTTCTGCGTCGCGTAGTTTTACACCTGGTTCCATTTTGACTGGTTTATTCATTCGTTTTCAAACCCTTCAGTATGCTTAACCTGTGTTGCATTAAGCTTCTTGATCATGTGTTTTACCAGCCCTTCACCTGCAGCTTCAAGGTTTTGAGGGCCATTTAGTTCTTTAGTTTGCACCATATTCATGCCCGCATAACCACATGGGTTGATGCGTAAAAATGGACTTAGATCCATATTAACATTTAATGCCAAGCCATGAAATGAGCAGCCACGACGAACTCGTAAACCTAAAGAGGCAATTTTACTGTCGTTAACGTAAACACCTGGGGCATCCGCTTTCGCGTATGCATCTATGGCGAACTCTGCAAGGGACTCAATGATGCACTCTTCAAGCCAAGTAACTAGCTCTCGCACCCCAATTTTTAAACGTCGTAAATTAAATAATACATACATCATTTGCTGACCAGGGCCGTGGTAAGTCACCTGTCCACCGCGGTCAACTTTAATCACTTCAATATCACCTGGGGCGAGTAAGTGCTCATCTTTACCGGCTTGGCCTTGGGTAAATACACTTTCATGCTCTACTAACCAAATTTCATCTGGCGTATTTTCACCACGGGTGTCGGTAAAGTCTTGCATTTTTTGCCAAATCGGCATGTAACGCTGACGACCCAGTTGGCGTACGATTAGGGTGTTTTCGCTCACAACAAATCTCAACTATAGCTTAAAGCATATGGCGCACGTCATCGATATTGCTGATCACGTTGTAAATTTCTTCAATGTGTTTGCCGCTTGTTACTGTGGCCACTAAAGTGACTGACTCATAGTTACCTTTACTGCTCGGTTTTACTTTTGGCGCGTAATCACCCGGAGCGATAGGTTGTAACTTTTCTAAAATTTGATCAGTTAAGTTTACGTTTGCTAAACCCATAATTTTAAATGTAAACGGGCAAGGGTACTCTAGGTACTCATCAAATTTAGTGTTTTTAACAGGTTCAACCACGACGGGAACTCCTCAAACAAAAGTGTTGGCTCAACTTATACGTTAAGCTTAAAACTGACAGGCTAATGACAATCTTGAAATGATGTTACTTTTGACCTAAGCCAACGATAGTCATTCAATACGATTGGTATATATGGGGCGCATTCTAGCACTTTTCAAGCAAAAAAAAACGCCTCACAGAAGAGGCGTTCATATTACTTTACTCGTGCTTACATTATTTGTAAGCGTAAGTAGTCATATATTTTGCTGAAGAAGCTACCTTCTTGTATTTCTTCAAGTGTAACTAGCGGATATTGTGCAATATCTTCGCCTTCAAGTTGTAAAAACAGCGTGCCTACTTTAGTGCCTTTAGCTAAAGGTGCTTCAAGCGTATCGTCAAGCTCAAAGTTTGCTTTCAGGTTTTTATGTTGGCCACGAGGGATTGTAATAGGGGTGTCTTCTAAAATACCTAAAGAGACATTCTCTTTGTTACCCATCCAGATGCGTTGCTCTGCAAAACTATCGCCAGCTTTGTAAGGCGTAATTGTTTCAAAAAAGCGGAAACCGTAGTTAAGCAGTTTTTTACTTTCAACTTTACGCGCACGCTCACTTGAAGTACCCATAACTACCGCAATTAAACGCATGTCGTTTTTCGTTGCCGAGGTGACTAAGCTGTAACCCGCATCAGATGTATGGCCTGTTTTAATACCATCAACATCTAAGCTTTCATCCCATAACAACGAGTTACGGTTATATTGCTTTATACCATTGTATGTAAATGACTTTTCTTTATATAGTGCATATTCGTCCGGCACATCTCTGATCAAGGCTGCGCCAAGTGTGGCCATATCGCGTGGCGTTGTGTAGTGCTCGTCTGTATCAAGACCGTGACTATTAATAAAGTGAGTATTTGTCATGCCTATCTTTTCAGCATGGGCATTCATTAAATCTGCAAAGGCACTTTCGCTGCCTGCAATATGCTCAGCCATGGCAACACAGGCATCATTACCTGATTGCACAATAATACCGTGATTAAGTTCATCTACACTTACTTGCTTACCCACTTCAATGAACATTTTAGATGATTCAGGAAAGTTTTTTGCCCACGCTCTTTCACTGATAGTTACCATATCGGTGGGTGCGATATTACCCGCATTTATTTCTGTACCAATTACATAACTAGTCATCATTTTAGTTAAGCTAGCAGGAGCAAGTTTTGTATCAGCTTCACCTTCTGCAATCACTTTACCTGTGGTGAAGTCCACCAAAAAGTAACCTTTAGCATTAACTTGAGGAGGGGCTGGAATAATTTGTGCGGTGGCTGAAAAGACGGCGGCAGAACAGACTAAGCCGCAAACACCAGTAAGAATTTTATGTTTAATAGATTTCATCATACTCATTAATGGTTAAAGTTAAAAATATGCATTCTCCCTATTCTAAAGGGCTTACTGAGTGTAAAGCAAGAACGCGTTTTGAAATTGATTTTGTTTTAATGTTTCTAGTACTTGTTGCGCGTGTTGGGCATCTTTTATCGGCCCTAAGTGCAATCTATAAATACCGTCTTTTTCGACGATATTTGTTGGTAATTTATATTGCTCTCGTAGTGTGTGTGCCAATGCTTCTATGTTGGCTAACGTACTACCTGCAGCTACTTGAACATAGGTTTTTCGTGCATGGGTATCTGCAAGGGTAATCGCTTCAAGCTTAACCTGTGCTGTACCGTATTTATGGTAGCCAAGTTTATAGGCTGCAGCATAAGAAAGATCAATGATTCTATCGTCATGAAAAGGCCCGCGATCGTTAACCCGTACTATAACAGATTGGCCATTGGCTGTATTTGTTACGCGCACAAAACTCGGTAAGGGCAAGGTTTTGTGAGCTGCCGTCATAGCGAACATATCGTAAATTTCGCCGTTAGAGGTGTGATAACCATGAAATTTTCGGCCATACCATGAGGCAATGCCCGTTTCTGAATAACCTGTTTCATCGAGCATAGGGGTATAACGTTTGCCCAACACTTCGTAAGGGCGTGTGGTGCTCGCGCTTTTTATAACTTTAGTGACAATAGCATCTTGCATTTCTAATTCAGTTGGTGCTCGAAGAGGCGCTGCATCATGGCGCATGCTGTAACGGCTATTTGAACTGCTACATGCACTTAAAAAGAGGCTAACGAGTGCAATAATTATAAGTTGTTTATAAAGGCGCATTATTTTAAGAGCATCCTTTTATCTGTGGCAATCGACATAATAATGCCAAATGCAGCCATCAAGGTCACCATTGAGGTGCCGCCATAACTAATTAATGGTAAGGGAACACCTACAACAGGTAATAAACCCGAGACCATACCAATGTTTACAAAAATATAAACGAAAAATGTGAGTGTCAGAGAGCCTGCGAGTAACTTGCCAAAAGCTTCTTGTGCATTAACTGCAATAAATAATCCACGGCCAATGATGAATAAGTACAGGCTAAGTAAAATACACACACCAAATAAACCAAACTCTTCACTCAGTACAGAAAAAATAAAATCGGTATGTCGTTCAGGTAAAAATTCCAGTTGTGATTGTGTGCCTTGCAACCAGCCTTTGCCTTCGATACCGCCTGAGCCAATAGCAATTTTTGATTGAATAATATGATAGCCAGAACCAAGCGGATCGCTCTCAGGATCTAAAAAGGTCAGTACTCTTTGCTTTTGATAATCGTGCATACCATAGTGCCAAAATGGCCACGCTGCCAAAGCAACAACTGAGCTTAAAAAGCCAATTAAACGCCAACTCAAGCCAGATAAAAACAATACAAACACCCCCGAACTGGCAATCAAAATTGAGGTGCCTAAATCGGGCTGTTCCTTAATAAGTAAGGTGGGCAACATTACAATGGCAAAGCCAATAATTAAATGAAGTGGACGCGGTGGTAAGTGGTTACGACCAATGTACCAAGCCACCATCATAGGAACCGCTAATTTCATCAGCTCTGAGGGTTGAAAGCGGGTAATACCTAAATCTAACCAGCGTTGAGCGCCTTTAGAGCTTACACCAAATAGTAGTACTCCAACTAGCATGAGTAACCCTAGGCAATACATGGGAATGACTAAGCGTTTTAACGTAGCGGGGGGGATTTGCGCTAAAACAAACATTCCAATAATTGCACCTGCCATGCGGGTTACATGGCGGATCATCATAGCCGAGTCTTGGCCAGAGGCACTATAAACGATAGTGATGCTGCCAGCCATCATCAGTAATAAAGCAATTAAAAGTGGCAAGTCGATATGCAGGCGTAGCCAAATAGAACGCTTATTATGTAAAGCCGTCATGGTACTTTACTCCCTGAGGATTGAATTGGGTTAGCTGCAAAATAATAATCCATTAATTGACGGGCAATCGGCGCACCTACTGAGCTTCCGCCTCCGGTATTTTCTACCACAATAGACACTACTATTTGTGGGTTGTTGTAGGGGGCAAAACCGACGTAAATGGCGTTATCACGTTGGCGCTCTTTAAGTGCATCGGCGTCGTAACGCTCGCCTTGAGCAATACTGACTACTTGGGCTGTACCGGTTTTACCTGCTGGATCGTAGGTAGCGCCTTTAAACGCACGATGGGCAGTTCCGGTGGTTTTTTTAACGGTGTTATGCATGGCATCAATCGCGATGCGCCAGTTATCTTCATTATTGAGTACAACAGGTGGCTTTTCTTCATTATTGAGCTGAGTAATTTGATCTTCTTTTTTAGCAACTTGCACTAAATGAGGAGGGTGATTTATCCCTCTGTTAACTAAAATATTAGTGGCATTCGCTATTTGAATGGGGGTGGCAGTCCAATAACCTTGGCCAATTCCTACAGAAATAGTATCGCCACGCCACCACGACTCTTTAAAACGATCTTCTTTCCACTCTTTTGAGGGTAAAATAGCGGTTGTTTCTTCATGAATATCAATACCGGATAACTCACCAAAGCCAAAGCGAGCCATAAAGTTACTTATTTTGGTGATCCCCATACGATAGGCTGCGTCATAAAAGTAGGTATCGCATGACTCTTCTATTGCCTTGTAAACATCAACATGGCCATGGCCCCAACGTCGCCAATCTCGCCATCTATGCTCTACGTTTGGTATTTGAAAAAAACCTGGATCCCACATGGTGGTGGTTTCTTGCACTATGTTTTCTTCTAATGCCAAAATAGCCATGTGCGGCTTAATAGTTGATGCGGGTGCATAGCGTCCTTGAGTGGTACGGTTGATCAGTGGACGATCAGGGTTGAGTAGGGCTTTGTAGTCTTTACTGCTAATACCGTGCACAAATAAATTGGGGTCATAACTTGGGTTTGAATAAAGCGCTAAAACGCCGCCATCTTTTGCATCCATTACCACAATAGCGCCGCGCATATCTTTAAGTGCATGTTGGGCTATTTGTTGTAAACCAATGTCGAGAGTAAGTACTAAGTCGTCACCCGGCTGCGGTGGATCCATGTTTAAGGTGCGAATAATACGGCCACGGTTGTTTACTTCAACCCGCTGTGAGCCGACTTGTCCATGTAGTAATGGCTCGTAATACTTTTCGATACCCAGTTTACCAATATCATGCGTGGCTCGGTAGTTTGTGGCTTCATCTTGTTGTTCAAGCTTATTTAATTCTTTTCTATTGAGCTTTGCAACATAGCCTAATGCATGGGTTAAAGTATCGCCAAAGGGATAATATCTCGCTAGGCGCGCTTCAATGCTAAACCCTGGAAATTTATGTTGGTTTACTGAAAACATCGCTACTTCATTTTCATTTAAACGGGCTTTGAGGACTTGGCTTTTAAAACGTCGAGTATGTTTTATATCATCAAGAAAATCAGCTTGTTGTTGCTCGGTTATTTCAATGATTTTGCTGATAGACTTCAAAGAGGCGGTTAAATCATCAACTTCTTCGGGGATCACTTCAAGGTTATAAACGGGCTTATTTTCGGCTAGTAAAACACCGTTGCGGTCGTAGATAAGTCCGCGATTAGGTGCAATAGGGATTACTTTTATGCGGTTGTCATTAGAGCGAGTTTGGTAATCTTGGTGGTCGTCAACTTGAATGGTGTACAAGTTAGACAATAATATGGCTACTAAGGCTAAGATAAAAATAAAACCCACAAATGCACGCCGAGCAAATAAATTAGCTTCTGCTGAGTGGTCGCGAATAGTGGGTCTTCGTTTTAGCATGGCAAGAAACTACTCGCGATGATAAGGGTGGTTGTTATTTAAGCTCCAGCCTCTGTAAAGACTTTCAGCAACAATAATGCGTACCAAAGGGTGTGGGAGCGTTAAATTTGATAACGACCATTTTTGCTCAGAGGCCGCAATACACTCGGGAGCTAAGCCTTCTGGTCCGCCAATCAGTAAACTGACATCGCGACCATCAAGTTGCCACTTTTCCATGTTTTTCGCTAGCTGGTGAGTATCCAGTGCTTTACCGGTTACTTCTAGTGTGACAATACGATTGCCTTTAGGTATGGCGGCTAAGGTTTTTTCACCTTCGATGTGTAAAATACGCTTTATATCTGCGTTTTTGCCACGTTTACCTGCAGGTATTTCGATTAGTTCCAGTGCCATATCTTTGGGAAAGCGGCGCTGATATTCTGCAAAACCTGTTTCTACCCATGCTGGCATTTTTGTACCAACAGCAATCATTTGTATTTTCACGACGTTATTTCCAAGCGTTGTCTAAAATAGGGAGCTATTAGCCCCAAAGCTTTTCTAGATCGTAATAGCTACGTGCTTGATCTTGCATAACGTGAACAATCACATCACCTAAATCAACTAATGCCCATTCGCCATCGCTTTGGCCTTCGTAGCCTAATGGCTCTTCACCAGCGTGACGAGCTTCTTTTGCTAAGTTATCAGCAATTGACAATACATGACGTCTTGATGTGCCTGAACATACAATCATGTAATCGGTTACGTCTGAAGTGCCAGTTACGTCAAGTTGAATCACATCACGTGCTTTCATATCGTCAATTTTGTCTAGTGCAAAAGCGAGTAGTTGTTTCGAATCCAAGGTTTTGTCTCAATTTAAAATTTAATAGCGGTTATTTTAACACGCTGAGGGGTTTATACCAATCACTCTTGATAAAGCTGGTGCTGCTCAATATAGTGACTCACGGTGTCGGGTAATAGTTCACTCTTTTTAATACTTTTTTTAAGAGCTTGACGGATATTACTGGATGCGGCATCCAGTTGCTTACCTTCTAAAAAGTAAAGGTGTCCGCCATTTTTTTCGTTCAGTAGTGAAATATCGTTGCTCATAGCCTGCTGTTTGTAGTTTTTAAGTTCACCTTGTACATCACAGTTTTGACCTGGGCGTTGATACACCACTATATGGCATAGACTCGTTATTGTTTGCCACTGATACCATTTATCAAGGTTGTTGAATGAGTCCATACCAATTAAAAATAAAATAGGGGTATCGGGATTTTCTGCTCTTAGCTCTTGCAAGCTTAATAAAGAATACGACGGGCCGCTGCGTTTTAGTTCTCGTAAATCAAGCTTAAACTGCGAATATGGTTTAATTGCGGTTTTAAGCATTTCAATACGATGCTCGGTGCTGATCCCCGGTGCCGCTTTGTGTGCGGGTATTGCACAGGGCATAAAATAGAGTGAGTGTAATTTAAAGGTCGCAACGCATTGCTGCGCCATATTAAGGTGCCCCAAATGAACAGGATCAAAAGTGCCACCAAAAATTGCAATCATGATATTTTTCCTTTACTGACGGTTAGTATGGCACGGCAGTGGAATATCGAGTGGTTGGCAAAATTTAATACAAATATGTGCTAATGCTTGATAGGGCGCAATCAATACACCTTGTTTGTAGCTTGCATCAAATAATGCCAGTTCACTGCTAATACTTTCAAGGGTGTGAATATTTAGTCTGTTTATCGCTGTTTGTACCGGCACTTGCTGATTTTTCCAAATCGCTTTTTGCTTAAACAGGGTCGCTAATGACTCACCCTGCAGTAACCCTTGTTGTACACCTATTAAGGTATTTAAATCTTTATTGATGGCCCACAAAATACTCACTACTTCAGTGTTATCACTGGCAAGCTTATTTAATACTTTTATTGCTTGTGAAGTATGGCCGTTTAACAGGGCATCACTTAAATCAAAAATATCGAATTTAGATTGGTTTAGTAGCCCTTGCATTACCAGTTGCTGAGTAATGAGAGCGTCACCATGTATTAGCGACAGCTTTTCAAGCTCTTGGAAACAAGCCAGTAAATTGCCTTCAGTGGCATTAATTAAACTGAGCTTAGCCTCGTTTTGTAAATTAAGTGACAAGCGTTGGCACTGTTCATCAAGCCAACGTTTTAAGTGATTACCACTAAGCGGATAGCAGGGTACAAATAACCCTTGCTTATCGAGTGCTTTAAACCACGCACCGCGTTGCACATCTTGGCTTGCTTTGGCGCCTTTAACAATTAAAATGGTGTCAGGGTTTTCAAGCTCAACGACCTTTTTAAAGGTGTTTGCGCCGGGTGTACCAGGTTTTTGCTGGTTTAAATCAAGCTCAATAATCGTACGCGCACTAAACAACGACATACTTTGGTATTGCGCTATGATTTCCTGCCAATCAAAGCCTTGGGCTAAAGTGAATTTAATTACTTCATCAAAGCCTTGCGCTTTTGCGCTGTCGCGTATGAGCTGTACACATTGCGCTTCTTGAAAAGGCTCTTCACCAAAAACCAAATAAAAAGGTTTTAACCCCTTTTTTAATTCGCTAGGCAGCTGATTTGCATAACAACGCATTATAGTTGCGACAACTCTCTAACAATTCGACGACTCGCTTGCTGGCGAATTTCGCTGATCAGCAGTTCAAGCTCTTTTGCTTTAGCTAGTGCGTTGTCAGGATCATCTTGGTAATTACGGTAAAGCTCAAAACGTTTTTCAATGGCTTCTTGTTTTGGGCGTTTTACAACATAACTCACACTGTATGCCAGTTCATATTCAGCTACTTGTCCGTTTTGAAACAACGACAAGGTTTGACGCTCTAGCTGCTCTTTAAATAAATAAAGTTGCGCAGACTGTTTACTCGCAGGGACTAAAGTGACATCGCTCATAGCCAGTTCTGTTTGCAAATAGCTAAACAACGCTGATTTTTGATCATCACCCACCAAGGTTAGCTGTTTTAAATCATTGGGTAGGCTTGATGCTTTTTTAAGGTGAAAGCCACAGCTCGATAACAAAAAACAGACTAGCACTAAGGCTAGTCCGTTTTTAATGGCATTTAAAGTAGCCATATTAGTTAGCTACCACGTTAAGCAATTTACCTGGTACATAAATTACCTTGCGGATTGTTGCACCATCAGTAAATTTAGTGACGTTAGATTCTGCAAACGCGAGTGCTTCTACTTGCTCTTGCGTTGCATCAGCTGCAACCGTTAGTTTTGCACGTAATTTACCGTTTACTTGTACGATGATTAGTTTTTCATCTTCAACTAGGGCAGATTCGTCAACTTTTGGCCATGCTGCATCTAAAATATCACCTTCTTTACCTAGCTCTTGCCATAACTGATGCGATAAATGCGGTGTTATTGGTGCTAGCATAATAAGTAATGCTTCTAATGCCTCGTTAGCAATGGCAACATCTTGAGTGTCGTTTAATGGCGCTTTTAATAACTTATTAGACAGCTCCATGATTGCGGCAATCGCAGTGTTGAATGTTTGACGACGTTCAACATCATCGCTCACTTTTGCAATGGCTTTATGTAGCTCACGGCGAAGTACTTTTTGTGGGTTAGTAAGCGACGATTTATCAAGTGCTTGGAAGCCAACCGTTTTAACATCTACCGCGTATTTCCATACACGTTTTAAGAAACGGTGTGCGCCTTCAACCCCTGAATCTGACCATTCAAGCGTTTGCTCCGGTGGTGCAGTAAACATCATAAATAAACGCACGGTATCTGCACCGTATTGAGCAATTACTTCTTGTGGGTCTATGCCGTTATTTTTCGACTTAGACATTTTACTCATGCCAGATGAGAACACAGGTTCACCATCTTCTTTGTGCCATGCCTTGGTTACACGGCCTTTGTCGTCGGTTTCGGTATTTACATCACTTGGCGAAATCCATACATCGCCGCCTTTTTCATCTTTACGATAAAATGTTTCGGCAAGTACCATACCTTGACAAAGTAAGCGGTCGAATGGCTCGTCTGAATTTACTAAACCAAAGTCACGTAGTAATTTATGGAAAAAGCGCGAGTACAATAAGTGTAAAATTGCGTGCTCAATACCACCAATGTATTGGTTTACTGGTAACCAATAGTTAGCGGCTGCTGGATCTAACATACCCTCGTCATGGCGCGGGCTACAGTAGCGAGCGTAATACCATGATGACTCCATAAAGGTGTCAAAAGTATCAGTTTCATGAGTGGCAGGTACACCATTTACAGTTGTTTTAGCCCATTCTGGGTCAGCTTTAATTGGTGAGGTAACGCCATTCATTACCACATCTTCTGGTAAACGCACTGGTAGCATATCTTCAGTGGCAGCAAGCTCGTTGCCATTCTCATCACTCAGCATTGGAATTGGCGATCCCCAGTAACGCTGACGGCTTACACCCCAATCGCGTAGACGGAAGTTTACTTTACGCTCTCCCACACCTAATGCTTCTAGTTTGTCGGCAACAGCGTTAAAGGCGTTTTCAAAATCAAGGCCATCAAATTCACCTGAGTTTACTAATACCCCTTTTTCGGTGAATGCTTCTTGTGCTAGGTTTACTTCAAGCTCAGAGCCTTCAACTGGCGCAATAACTTGTTTAATATCTAGGCCGTAAGCTGTTGCAAATTCAAAGTCACGTTGGTCGTGCGCAGGTACTGCCATTACCGCACCTGAGCCATAATGCATTAATACAAAGTTAGCAACCCAAATTGGTAGTTGCTCGCCCGTTAATGGGTGAGTGGCGTAAAAGCCTGTTGCAATACCTTTTTTCTCCATGGTTGCCATGTCTGCTTCAGCAACTTTGGTGTTTTTGCATTCTTCAACAAACATTGCAATCGCGTCGCTATTTTTCGCCGCTTCTTGTGCAATAGGGTGGCCACCGGCAACGGCTAGGTATGTTACGCCCATAAATGTATCTGGGCGCGTAGTGTATACGCTAAATTTTTCGTTGTTATCGGTACGCGTAAATTCTATGTCTAAGCCTTCAGAACGACCAATCCAGTTGCGCTGCATGGTTTTAACTTGTTCAGGCCAGTCTTCTAATTTGTCTAAATCATCTAATAGCTCTTGTGCGTAGTCGGTAATTTTAATAAACCACTGTGGAATTTCTTTTTGTTCTACTACCGCACCTGAACGCCAACCGCGGCCGTCGATTACTTGCTCGTTAGCTAATACAGTTTGATCGACCGGATCCCAGTTAACCGTTGACATTTTTTTGTACACTAGGCCTTTTTCGTAAAGCTTAGTGAAAAACCATTGTTCCCATTTGTAATATTCTGGGTGGCAAGTCGCAATCTCGCGATCCCAATCGTAACCAAAACCTAATTGCTTAAGTTGGTTACGCATGTAGTCAATATTTTCGTAAGTCCACTTTGCAGGGGCTGTTTTATTTTTAATAGCCGCGTTTTCTGCAGGTAAACCAAACGCATCCCAACCCATAGGTTGCATTACGTTTTTGCCTTGCAAGCGCTGGAAGCGAGAAACCACGTCACCAATGGTATAGTTACGCACATGACCCATATGCAGTCGACCACTTGGGTAAGGAAACATTGAGAGGCAATAGTACTTTTCTTTGCTCTCATCTTCTGTGGCTTTAAATACTTGGTTTTCTTCCCAGTAGCGTTGGACTTTTGACTCTATGTCTTGTGGGTTATATTGCTCTTGCATTTACGTTTCCAAACTTCTTGCATACTAATAAAAAATTGTCGATAGGATACCCCAAATAAAGCGCTATTCACAGCGCCAAAGCGGCGCTTTTTGTAAATTTGCGAGTAAATTAGTTTTCAGTACAGGTTAACCTATACTTATCTATGATATAGAGTAAATCAGTAGACGTTTTGAAGGAGTATAAAATGGCAGATTACAGAACATGGCTTAGTGATTTAACCGATTGGTTAAAAGATGTGAAAGAGCATGAAGTTAAAGCCGCAGTAAAGCGATTTATTGAATCTGAGCAGGCACTTAAAGATTTAGGTGAAGAAAAATACCAGCTTTATCGTAATTACTTAATGCGTGACATTTCTCACCTACAAGAAAATAATAGCTACTATAATTCGCTTGCATGGCAGGAGCTTAAAGAGTCATTGTGGTTTGAGCTTTCTCATATTGAAGACAAAACACAGCTTGAATGGCAGTCATTAAGTGAAGATTTTAAGCATAATGGTGTTTATCACGCAGGTGAATGGATAGCCATGGGCACATTAGTATGTAAGAATTGCAACCATAGTTATGATGTTTACCATGCAACGCAAATTATTCCTTGCACGCAGTGTGATGGCATCTATTTTAGCCGCCAGGCTTTACAACCCTAAATATAAGTATTGAGTGGCTGTAGGCCACTCAATATGCCCAAATCTAGCAATTAAGCTGGTAAAAAAAGAAGTTAGAATGACGAAAAAACTGCTGCCACTACCCGTATCAAATCTTGCACCGAGTATTTCTTCGAGCCATGTAAACACTTGCATGAGCAATCCATACCCTGAGCAACTTACCTTTATAGGCCAACAACGTGCGCAAAGTGCATTGGACTTCTCTTTAGGAATGGACCTACCCGGTTATAATGTTTACGTAATGGGAGAGGCGGCACACGGGCGTTTTACCTTAGTAAAAGACAAATTAAAACAACACGCTAAAGAGCGCACAACACCGCATGAATGGCTGTATGTTAATAACTACGACGATCACCGTGAGCCTATTGCGTTATTTATGCATGCAGGGCAAAGCAAACAATTAGCCGATGACATTGACTCATTTATTGATGAAGTACTCGACACCTTTCCTGCTGCATTTGATAACCCAGCTTATCAGCGCAAGAAAAAATCGATAGACCGTGAGTTTAACGATGCTTACGACGGCGCCATTACCGCAGTAGAAATAGCCGCGCTTGAGCAAAGTGTGGCACTAATTGAAGAAAAAGGCGTAGTCGGCTTTGCACCGCTGATTGATGGCAAGCAACTTACCGATAATGAATTTTCTGATTTGGAAGATGATTTACGTGAGATGTTTTTTGAGCGTATAGAAAAATTAGAAGATACCCTCATTGAAGCGCTTATTGAGTTGCCGCGCTGGAAACGTGAATCCAAAGAAAAGCTTCGCAACCTTAAAAAGTCTACTGCTGAGCAAGCCACTAAACCATTATTAAAAGATTTAGAACATAAATATGCCAGCCATATTGGTGTACTGCGTTATTTAAAAGATATACGCGTAGAAATTATTGATGCCGTGCTTGAATGGCTTGATGATGAAGGTGAAAGCGAAGAAAACAAAGAAGACTTTGACCGTAAAGGCATGCTTACCGACTTTTTTGCACCTAATATTTTAGTTGAATACAAAGAAGGCGATGCAGCACCGGTTGTGTATGAACCTAATCCAACCTTTGGTAATATTTTTGGCAAAATTGAATACGCCACATCGCAAGGGTCGTTAATTACCAGCTATCGAACAATTCAACCTGGTGCATTGCACCGTGCGAATGGCGGCTATTTAATTATGGATGCTGAAAAAGTAATGGCTCAACCCCAAGTGTGGGATGGACTAAAGCTGTCGCTAAAAACGCATCAAATTAAAAATGACTTACCTTATCAAGACAGTGTAGTTGGAAGTAGCTTTACGCTTCGCCCGCAGTTAATACCGCTTGATGTAAAAATTATTTTACTTGGCTCTCGTGAACTTTATTACACCATCGGTGAATACGACGAGGAATTTGCAGAGTTATTTAGAGTACTTGCCGATTTTGATTATTACTTACCAAGTAGCGATAAGCTGCAGTATCAGTTTATTACTAAAGTCAGTGATTACTGCGAGCAAACATTAAAGTGCACGTTAAACGAAGCCGCAATGGTGCGATTACTTAAATTTAGTTATCGCCAAGCAGAGCACCATAATAAGTTATCAGCACGTTTTGCTGATGTGTTAGAGCTTGTGGCTGAGGCCAGTTTTTACGCTAAGCAAGACAAGCTAACGGTGATTGATGCACGCCATATTGACGAAGCCATACAAGGCAAGCAGTACCGTACGGGGCAAATTAGCGAAAACATGCTCAGCGATATAAAGGAAGGGCATACTTTAATAGCTACTGAAGGCCAAGCCGTAGGTAAAGTAAATGGTTTGACTGTACTGCACATTGGTGACACCTCATTTGGCACACCTGCACGTATTACTGCTACCGTTTATGCGGGCGCTGACGGCGTAATTGATGTGGAACGCGAAGCTGAGCTGGGTAAAGCAATTCACTCAAAAGGGGTAATGTTGCTTACCGGTTATTTAGGTAACAAATACGCGCAACACTTTAGCTTAACACTCAGTGCGAATATCGCTATTGAACAAAGTTATGGTTACATAGATGGTGATAGCGCCTCTCTTGCTGAACTTTGTGCGCTAATTTCGGCCATTACGAGCTTACCTATCAGTCAGTCTATTGCACTAACTGGTTCAATTAACCAACATGGTGATGTGCAGGCCATTGGTGGTGTAAACGAGAAAATAGAAGGCTTCTTTAAGCTATGTAAAATGCGCGGCTTAACGGGTGAGCAAGGGGTTATTATTCCTAAATCGAACCAAGTTAATTTGGTGCTTGATGACGAAATACTCAATGCCGTTGAGTTAGGTAAGTTTAATATTTATGCTGTGGAAACCGTTGACCAAGCACTAAACTTATTAATGGATATCGAAGCGGGTGATATGGTTGATGAACACTACCCAGAAGATTCGGTTAATGGCGTTGCATTAGCGCGATTAAAAGACATTGCTGATATTGTTAATGGCGATAACAGCGACGAAAAAGACCACGACTCAGAAGATGAAAAAGGGGAGTTATGATCAATATAATTTTACTGATTGTTATCGCTATTTTTTGCGTTTTAATTTTTAAAAACAGTAAAAAAGCCAAGCAGCAAGCAATCGCAAACGCACAGATTGAAAGTGATTATTTAATTGCCAATGTAAAAACTGAAGGCGTAAATGAAACCGCATCTGGCTTGCAATATAAAATAATCCATAAAGGACAGAGCGAAAATACACCTAGCCCAACGAGTATGGTTAAAGTGCATTATCATGGCACTTTAATCGACGGCACTGTATTTGACAGCTCAGTGGAGCGCAAAACTCCGATTAGCTTTGGTTTGCACCAAGTTATAAAAGGTTGGACAGAAGGCCTACAACTGATGAGCCCAGGCGATAAATTTCAGTTTTATATACCGCATCAGCTCGCCTATGGTGAAAAGCGAGTAGGGAGTATTCCTCCTGCATCATTGCTTATTTTTGAAGTGGAATTACTGGCTATTGAGTCGTAATTTTAAAGAAAAAAAACACTTTAAGCCTTACCTTAATCAAGTAGGGCTTTTTATTTGCCTCATTAGCCAATTCTACTCAAGTATTTAAAATATCAGTCGATACCTAAAATAGTGACAAATTTATTTTAGGGATAAAATAATGAAGATTTCAACCGCCTCAATTCAATATCAAGCATCTAATTATAACAATCAGGCTTTAGTAGAAACAGAGCCGCAACCTAAAGATGATGAATCACAAGAACAACCTGACTATGTTTTATCAGAGTTTTTAGATGCGAAGGTTCAAAAATACAGCGAAGATAACGCAACATTTGCTGAGCAATATCAAAATTTAGAAAAGGCATATAAATATTTCACCCAGCAAGTGGTTGCATTACAAGAACAAGTAAATAAGCTTAAGCAGAGTACGGTACAACGGAGTTTAACCATTGATAATAGCCAATATGGGCCAGCTGAAGAGGTCTATCAGTTGACTATGGATGCTGAGCATATGGGAGCTAAAAAGTATAAAACCGAGCAACAACAAGAAGAGATAAATAGATTGGAGCTGCAACTTAGTGAGGTAAAGTCTCAGCAGGCAGCAATAAAACAACAAATTATTGAGCTAGTAATCAACGAAATGAAAAGGCGAGGCGACGACTTCACTGTTTAACCTTGTAATGTACGCAGAGAAGTTAGTTTTTAAACTCAATTTTTTCTACCTCAAACCTAAATTCCCCCGCCTGCTTACCAGCAATCATAAAGCCAAGCTGCTTTATCTCTTTGAAGCTAATTGTAGGCTGTTGTTCAAGTAAACGGCCGCGAAAAGTAAGCTGAAAATCTTCAGGTAAAAACTCAATATTAAGCCACTCACTTTTCGTGGTACTGAACGAATGTGTATAAGCCGCCCCATCCATGTACTCATTAGTTCTTAAACGTAATTGGTAGGTTTGACCATCGCCCTTAACACGCAGCACTATTTTAGTAATGTTTTGGTTTTTTACATCTAATAGCGTACGGATAGAAGCAAACCCTCCATTGTTTGCAAGCGATACGTTGCCTGTAAACACTAAATTGCCGTCATTTTGTAAAACCTGACTATTAGAAATGCCACCCATCACCGAATCATTAACCACATACCAGCGAGCATTGGCGTTTGCCTCGGTGGTGGCAAACAGTAAGTTAAACACAAAAAGTGATGAGAGTTGTTTGGCGGTCATGAGTAATTCCTTAAAACCATTATTAACAATAATACGTTTTGATGTAATAATTGTTCACATAATTATTTTAATACTGGGATAAGGCAATCCTTAATTAAAATATCAGCTAAATTAAAGATGTCATAGAGCATAAGGATATTAATTTATATGACAAAAAAGCCTGTGATTCTCATTATCATAGCATTTATTGTTATGATGCTCGGCCCTGTTGGTATTTATGAGTGGTACACTTCAATCGACCCCTCCTTTATCCCTAACCGTTTTTATGACTTTTTAAGTTCTTGGGTTTTAGGCTTTATTACTATTTCTTTAGTGTGTGCCTTTCTATTTCATTTAATAAAAACGCCAAATGCAAAAGAAGAGTTTAATACTCACTTTGATCAAGAAGGGGTTATCCTTAAATATTTAAGTATCATTATGATACCTATTTTGCTGTATGCATATCTTTGGGCTGTCATTTGTGCGCCGATTCAACTATGGGCGCATTATCATTTAGGCGATTATTGGTCTGAAGAATATATCTTAGTTGAGTCTGAAGCTTGTTATAGCGATTATGAGCCGAATTGCGTTCGTTTACTCTTTGCAGATACATCTACAAACAAACAGCATACCATCAGGTGGTATTTAGATAAGCACAAGCTTTTAAAACTTAAAAATACAAAAGTGAACTTAGTCGGCGAAAAAAGTTACTTTGGCTATCTTGTTAACGAAATACAATGGTAAAAACGAAAGGGAATTAAATGAAAAGTAATAATTTTAATGAGAGCATAAAAGGTTTTTTTTGGGGAATTGGGTTTGTAATAGCAATGCTTGGCGGTATTAGTGCATTCGCCCTGACAATTGCCGCTGATGTTGACAGTGGATTTAAAACAATGGTTTCTAATAAAGCATTAGAAACAAGTGATGAATTTAACAATGACTATAATCTAACTCTTTCTGAAATATACAAAGAAAATGGTCAAGTAAGAATCGCAGCTGAATTAAAAAATATTACTAACGAGAGCATTTATACGGGAACCGTTATTGCTTCTACATTTGACGAAAGTGGCAAGTTTATTGGTAATTGTGTAGGCAAAAGCACAGACAGCTTTTTAGAACCTAGCGAAGTTAGCTATGTTGACATTAAATGCAATTTATTTAGATCACAAGCAAGTAAAGTTCACTCGACAAAGCTTAAAATTAAGTGGTTTTAGGGTAAGTTTAAATAAAAAGAGCCATACGAAATATGACTCTTTTTTATTTGAAATAGATGTAATAGAGTTATTTTATTGAGGCAATAAACTCTTCATCTGCATATAGGTTTGTTAGTAATTTTTGAACTAACTCTACGTAGCTTTTTTGACCATTAGGGATAGCGATCGCTCCCATAAATGAAGAGTCAAAAGTGTGTTCGGCCATGATTTCTTTTTCGAATAAGATAATATTCTCTTCTGAAACGATAAAGTTTACTTTTATAAATGAACTTCCCTCGGAGAAACCCGTAACATCAATATCTTGGTCAATTACTTTGCCAGTTACTTGCTTTTTAGCAACACCAGACCAAAGCTTGGCTAACTTAAGCTCTTGCAACAAAGCATTTTCAATATATTTACCATAACTGTTGCCTACAGATGAAATAAGAGGTGAGCCTCTAAGTGAAATTTTATTTAGTTTCTTTTCAGATTTAATTGTGCCAACAGATAGAGGGGAAGCCGTTTCTTGCTTTAATTTTGAAACGTTACCAATGTCTGCACTATAAGGAGGCACTTGAATTGTACATGCACTTAAGAATAAAACCCCGATTAATCCTATTGAACTTCTATACTTCATTTTAATTCTTTCCTTACTCATAGTTTTGACTGCTCTAACTCTACAACTAGTTTGTTAAATGCTTCTTCTGTTGCACGCTTTGCTGATAAAGAAAAGTCGTTTTTAAACTCATCAAATTCAGCTTTGCCAAAACCTTTAACTTCAGTATTCCATGCTATATCGCCATTGTTATTTAAAGTTTTACAGTTTAACGTGAAAGTAAACTCTGTAGGTGGCCATGTAAATAAACTATCTGAACTAGATTCAGTTGTTATTGTAGGTATAAATACATATTCAATTTTATTGTCTTGTAAAAATGTATTATCAGTTAAGGATTCAAGCTTATAAACGTTTTCAAATTTATTAGAAAGTACAGTATATAATGCAGCTTCTGTGTCTTTATAAGGTTTGTAACTAACATTATCGCCACCACCACCAGGTGTTTTTACTTGTTTTTTAATATCATCTTCAGAAATATAATAACCTACAACAGATATTGATTTATTTTCTGAAAGCTGAAGTTTTTCAGTGTCTGGATTTAAACTTATCTGGTGGGCACAGCCACTTAAAACAAGTACCGAAAACAAGAAAAACATGTTAGTTAATAACTTCAAAATATACTCCATATATTTAATTTTTAAAGAAAAAGTAGTTTTATTGATAATATATGTTTTGTAGTTGTATTGTAAATAATGTTAACTTTATATTTGTAAATGGTTGTAACTTTTGTGTTTGATGTTTTTTGTTTTGAGGTGTTTTTTATTTTAAATAAAGATGAGTTCGCTTGAGCAAAAATTAAAAAGCGCGTAATTTAACCGCGTTACCTATTTTAATAACAAGTATAATAATGAAAGCACAAGAATTAGAACAATTAGCGTTATCTAAAGCCGAAACTCGAGAAGTGATCACGCCGTATGCCTTTGAGGTTGATAATGCTTTACTTGGCTTGCCTTTGGCTTCGCCGACTCGGCGCGCATTAGCAATGATTATAGATGTTGCATTAATATTCTTAGCTGCAAAGCTCAGTGCGACTATTATTGCATTCGTTGCTGCGATGGCTTTTTACAAAGGAACGGCGCAGCAATACCTTCCTAAAATGTCGAGTGTGTGGCGAAGAATATTAAAAATAGTAGCAGCAAGTATTTTATTTGTAAGCGCTCTTGCTGTGCTTTCAATTGGCATAGATTACTTAGAAGGCGATGACTCTGCTCAAGGCTTAACTGTTCAAGGCTTAAAAATACAGGATGACATTCAGCTTACTTCCACAAAAAAAAAGCAGGTAAATGCCTACTTAGTGCAAACAGACGACGAAAGCTGTGAGCAATCTTGTCAACAAAATGCACTTGATAATTTGATTGGGCAAGTACCCAAATTAGCCGAAATGGACGACCTACAAAACCCACAACTTGCAAAAGCATTTTTACAATTATTAGTGCTTGGTGAAAATAACGGATTAAAGCTTGCGCAGTTAACAGAAGATAAACCCGCACAAACAACCACACACAGTATTTTGCAGTGGGGCAAAGGTATTATTCAAGATTTAGGTTTGGGTTTTGGCTGGGCGGCTGTGTACTTCACACTGTTTTCTTTATTATGGCGCGGTCAAACCCCTGGTAAAAAGCTCTGTAACACCAGAGTGGTTGCATTAAGTGGTGAATCACTGGGTTTACTTGATTGTTTTGGCCGCTACGGTGGTTACGGTGCAGGTTTTGCCACTGGCTTGTTAGGTTTTTTACAAGTTTACTGGGATCCAAACAGGCAAGCCATTCAAGATAAAATATCAGCCACGGTGGTTATTAAAGGGAGTATTAACCAAGTTGTAAATGTGCAAACGGTAGAAGAGACTGTTAAAAGTTAATTTCAGCAGTGCCGTATTATATTGATTCAATCAGCAACTTTTTTAATATATTTTTTTTGTTTGTATCTTTTTTACAGTTGCATCCATTATTTGGGCGATTAGTTCAAAATCTTTAAGGGATTCTGGTGAATCAAAGTAACCGAGGGCTTCAATACCTTTGTCTAACTTACATATAGTGCGTGTATTTTCACCTTTCTTTGTACGTGGAAAATAAAATCTTTCTCCGAATTTTCTAATGTGTTCAGAGTAAATGTCAAAATGAGGATGTACAATTAAAAACTGTGATGTAGTCGGATATCTAGTTCTTTTCTTATTAGAAGGTAAAGGTTTTATTACATCGATACTTTGCTTTGCACTATTACAGTCAGCGCATGCGACACAAAGGTTTTTAGCAGTAAAAATAAAATTTTTATATCGAGACTTTGGAGCTATATGCTCAACTTGGCAATTAGCAGCACTTGTTAAACTAACAGGGTTTTTACAATAGCAGCATAAAAATTTTTGGGCATTGCGATAGTGGCTTCTTATGCTTGATCTTAAGCTCTCTAAACTATCATTAGACCAATCAACATGATTAAATTCTGGAGACTCCATAACTTCTTTAATTAGGGCTTTTTGCTCTTTAGTAAATTCTATTGCTTTTAACTCATTGTCCATAAACTTTAAATACCTCATTCAAAGAGTCAATGAGTTCCAATATAGGGTCATCGCGACTCATTTTTAGTTTCATACGATTAAGCATTTGCAGATGTTTAATATCTAGTTCGTCAAAGAACTTGTATGTTTTGACTTTTGAGTAAATATGCATAGAAATTTTAAGCAGATATTCATTACTGTGACCTGGTGATTCAAAAATATTTACAAGCTGATAGTCTGAGGAGCGTAAATAATGCTCCGATGCATCGGATAAACTATTTTTTTGAATATTTAAAATTTCACAGTTTGTTGTCGATATATTTGAAACTATCAGTGGCGAGTGAGTCGCAATAATAAAATGACAACCAGAGTAAGTATTCAGAGATTGATTTAAAATATCTACAAACCGCTCTTGCCAAGTAGGATGCAAACTTATTTCTGGTTCATCAATTAATACTAATGAGTTATCTTCAATTGAAGCCACGACTCCTAGAAAGAGTAAAAAAAGACATTGCTCACCAGAACTTCGAGCTGATAGAGATTTGACTTTGGCATCTGGCGATAAGTAATTTGTTTTTGAAGATTGATCTTTGACTGTTTCAATATCTGCTACAACGACTAAACCTGAACGTATTAAATCAGACAACTCCCTTTTATCAAATTCAATACTATAACCTAAACTTGTCGGTATTAATTTTAAAGATTGATTACTAAGGCTTAATAAAATTTCAGGTGAGGTATAAACAGTTTCGAGTTTTGAAAGCAAATTTAAAAGCTCAATTTTCTCAAAGTGGTAGGCTGCAGCTTGAAGTTTCAGTTGTGCCTCTAAAGAAATATTTTTAATATCTCCAGAAGATATAGTGATAAGTTCATCTTCTGTGATTGTTGGGGTTAATTTAATCTTTAGTACGCTACTAAAGCCAAATTCATCTAGAAATGCTTTTAGCGCATTGGCTTTGCGTAGTTCAAATGTTTGCTGTATGAGTAGTTGTTTTATTGCATTTGATGCTATACGCACTGAAGGGCTTAAATCTTGTATGTATGGCTTAGAGCCGATATATGAATATACTTCAGATAACCATTCATATTCATCGGCCTTAAATTCACTTTGGAAGCGCTCAAATTGGCTCGTTGAGGCGCATATTACTTTTTGTGGGAATTCAGCCCCAAATATAAGCCTAAGAGTTTCGTAATCACTTTTATCATTTAATCGGCGAAGTTTATCTTTACCAGTCTGTGTTTGAGGTTTGTATAGCTCTGCATATTTTGAATAATACTTTCTGTAGATATCCAGCAAAAGCTCTGTTTTACCACTGCCATTATCACCCACAACAACGGTAAAGGCGTGCTTTTCATTATCGATACCATTAAAAAGCTTAATACTACCTATATTTCGTGCTCGAAATCCCATTTCCACACCTTTTTACATTTGAAGACTATTTAGCCTTTGCTTGAATTTACTGTAAACCTAACCCCAAATCCAATCATACCCAATAACAATATAAACCCCCATACAAATCCATTGCCGTATTGGCTATACACGCTATCCCCTTGTATTAGCTTTATATTGGCTTTGAGTGTGGTAGCTTCAAACTGTGGCATAGTTTGGCGTGTTTGGCTTATGGGGTCGTATACACCGCTTATGCCGTTGTTGGTAACACGCACTAATGGACGCTGAAGTTCAAGGGCGCGCATACGGGCAATTTGCATATGCTGGTGGGGGCCGATTGAATCACCAAACCAAGCATCATTACTCACCGTAAATAATATGTCTGAGTCGCTTTTGTAGTTACCACGCACTAAATCGGCAAATACTATTTCGTAACAAATAGCGGGCAGCAGGTTAAAGCCATTCGCACGTAAATTATCTTGTACTTTATCTCCGCGAGAGAACGATGACATAGGCAAATCAAATAACGGAGCTATGGGGCGTAGTATGTCTTCAAAGGGAACAAACTCACCAATCGGCAGTAATTGATGTTTTTGATAGCGGTTACTGTCTAAGTAACGATAGTGGCCGTGTTCATCATTTTGCTCTTTGTTACCGACCACAATTAGCGTATTGAAAATGGTTTTAGTGTCGCGTTGGTAATCGACAATACCGGTCACTAATGCAGTTTTATTGAATGAGGCGGCACTGTCTAAACCTGCTAAATACGAATCGGCAAGCGCTTCTATCTCAGGCACTGCAGCTTCAGGCCACACGATTAAATCGGCATCCCAGTGACGGCGCGTCATATCCTGATACTTACTCATGGTGGTCCAAAACTCACTGGGGTCAAACCGCAAGTGTTGTTTTATATTACCTTGTACAAGCAGCACAGAGAGGTCTTTATCGGAGTAATGGGTTACCTTTGTAAAGTGTGCGCCTGTGAAGGCAAGCAAAACCACAGCAGCGGTAACAACAGGCATTTTAAATTGTTTTTGCGTTAAGCTGTACAATGCAAAGCCTATGGCAATACATAATAGTGTGAGCCCAAATTCACCAATTAAAGGAGCAAAGGCATTCAGAGGGCTATCGGTTTGTGTATAACCAAAGCTTAACCAAGGAAAACCAGTTAACAGGTTGGCACGCAAATATTCACTAATAGCAAAACAAGGGAGTAATAGCGCTGCAAAACTTATAGAGCCGTTTGAAAAGCGAGTGGTTGCCCACAGCGCCAGCGCAGGAAATAACGCAAGGTAGCTACAAAGCAGTGCCATTAATGCAATTGAGGCGATAAGTGGCATACCGCCAAAGGTGGCGATAGAAACATGTACCCAACTTATACCTGCACCAAACCAGCCTAGACCAAATATAAAGCCATATTTAGCGGCTGTTTTAGCATGTACTTTTCCATTGAGGTTTGCAGGAATACAAAAAAATAGCGAGCCTATGCTAAAAAATACAATCGGCCAAATACCAAAAGGAGCGTAGCTAAAAGTTAAAACAAGGCCCGCAACCAGTGCGAGCCATGCTTTTTTATCTTTTGCTAGTAGGGTGAGACTAGTTAGCAGTTTCTTCACTGTCGTTATCATCAGCCTTAGGAATCGTGACTTGCAGTTGCAATATACGACGATTATCAGAATTGGTTACTTTAAACTGAAATCCCTCTATATCGATGGTTTCGCCACGGCTCGGCATATGGCCAAAGGCGTGTAACACGGTACCACCAATAGTGTCGGCATCTTGCGAGCTGTAACCTGATTTAAAATGCTCGTTAAAGTCATCTACAGGGGTCAGTGCCTGCACAACGTAAACATGCTTAGCCAGTTGACGAATATCTTGTTGTTCTTCTTCTTCATCGTGCTCATCTTCGATTTCGCCTACAATGATCTCAAGAATATCTTCAATGGTTACTAAACCCGATACACCGCCGTATTCATCAATTACAATCGCCATATGGTAGCGTTGCTGACGAAATTCATTAAGCAGGGTATCCACCCGTTTACTTTCAGGCACTACCATGGCAGGGCGCAAATAGTCACGTAGCGATGGTAAATGCTCATCTTTATTTAAAATGAGGGGTAATAAGTCTTTTGCGAGTAAAATCCCTTCTACATGGTCTTTATCTTCACACACTACCGGGAAACGAGAGTGGGTAGAGTCAACCATCATAGGTATGTGCTCTTCAAGCGGGCTATCAATTTCCAAAGTGACCATTTGTGAGCGCGGGATCATAATATCTCGCACTTTGAGCTCAGACACGCCAAGCACACCTTCAATCATTTCTTTGGTTTCAGGATCGATTACATCCCGCTCTTGGGCATCGGCAATTACCTCAACCAGCTCTTCTCTATTCTGGGGTTCCCCTTGCAACATCTGGGTTATACGACCCAGCCAAGTTTTGCCAGAAGAACCCTGGCTAGATTGCGAGTTATCGTCGCTCATTACGTCTAATTGCTCCGTTTATTTAAATATCGTCCCGATATGGGTCTGCTATGTTTAGTTCAGCAAGTAATTGCTTTTCTATGCTTTCCATCTCTAACGCGTCTTCACTCTTTATATGGTCAAATCCAAGTAAATGCAAGCATCCATGAATAACCATATGAGCAAAGTGGTCATGAAATGACTTTTCTTGCTCTTGCGCCTCAGCCAAAACAATGGCAGGACAAATAATTAAGTCACCCACAAGTGGGATATCAATACCCGGTGGCGCTTCAAATTCAAATGATAATACGTTGGTAGGCTTATTTTTACCTCGGTAGTCATTATTGAGCTGTTGCGACTGTTCTTCATCGCTGATGACAATGGTCAGCTCAGACTCATCACGATATTGGCTAAGTACTTTATCGGCCCACATGGCAAACTGCTCAAGGCTGGGTAAGTTGTCAAACTCACACGCTATTTGTAAATCAAGTTCTGTTTTCACGGTATTACTCTTTAGTAGCAGGTTGCTCTTGAGCGGCAAGCGCTTCTTTGGCTTGTTGTTTCTCTAATCGCTTAAGGCGTTCACGCTCATCGTTGCGCTCATACGCTTCTACAATGCGGGCTACTACAGGGTGGCGTACCACATCGTGCGATTTGAAAAAGTTAAAGCTAATTTCATCAACGCCATCTAACACTTCAATAGCATGGCGAAGACCTGAGCGCGCACCCCGAGGTAAATCAACTTGGGTTATATCGCCGGTGATCACTGCTTTAGAATTAAAACCAATACGGGTTAAGAACATTTTCATTTGCTCTGTAGTGGTATTTTGGCTTTCATCTAAAATAATAAACGCATCATTAAGTGTGCGCCCACGCATGTAAGCCAATGGCGCAATTTCAATGATGTTTTTTTCAATCAGTTTTTCAACACGCTCAAAGCCAAGCATTTCAAATAAGGCATCGTAAAGTGGGCGTAAGTAAGGGTCTATTTTTTGGCTTAAGTCACCCGGTAAAAAACCGAGTTTTTCACCCGCTTCAACCGCAGGGCGAGTGAGCAATATACGGCGTATTTCTTGGCGCTCTAGTGCATCAACTGCCGCTGCAACAGCAAGATAGGTTTTACCTGTACCTGCAGGGCCAATACCAAAGGTAATGTCGTGGTGCAAAATATTAGCAACATACAAGCCTTGGTTATCGTTTCGCGGTTTAATAACGCCACGACGGGTTTTAATCATCATTTCTTTGCCATAAGCACTGTGTGCAACATCTTGCTCAAGCGCTTTAGACTCAGTGATGGCTAAATGTACGTTGTCAGGCTCAATTTCGCCAATTTCCCCACGTACAGGTTGAGTATCAATATAAAGGTTTTTTAAGATCTCTACCGCGCCGGCGCTACTGTGTAGTTTACCGGTTACTTTAAAAAAGTTATCACGATGAATAATTTCAACACCTAGACGGCGTTCAATTTGTTTGATGTTTTCGTCAAACGGGCCACATAATGAAGAAAGGCGTTTGTTGTCGGCAGGTTCTAAATAAATCTCTAATGTTTTTAACTGATTACTCAAAATTACTTCCTATTACAGTGCGCCAGCGTTAACTGGCGCAATGAATTTTTGCAACTAAGGTACGAAAGTAGCAACGCCAATTTCGTTAGCTGTCTCGGTTTTTTGCTCACTCGCTGCTTTGGTTAAAATAGCAGAAGGCGCAATTTCGCGGCGTAAGTTCATTTCTGATTCTGTACGAATTAAGTCGCCACGTAAAGAGTTTGGTAACGCTTCGGTAATACGTACATCAACAAACTGACCGATCACTGTGTGTGGGCCAACAAAGTTAACTACACGGTTATTTTCAGTTCGGCCACGTAGTTCCATCGGGTTCTTCTTAGAAGGACCTTCAACTAAAATACGTTGCTCAGTATCAAACATTTGGCGGCTAATTTGCTGTGCCATTTGCGTAATACGGTTTTGCAATAAGTACAGGCGCTCTTTTTTCTCTTGCTCGGTTACGTCATCTGGTAAATCTGCCGCTGGCGTACCTGGGCGTGCACTGTAAATAAAGCTAAAGCTCATATCAAAACCAATATCGTTGATAAGGTTCATAGTAGCTTCAAAGTCGGCCTTGCTTTCACCTGGGAAACCTATAATGAAATCTGACGACATGCTTAGGTTAGGGCGAATTTTACGTAGCTTACGAATTGTTGATTTGTACTCAAGAGCAGTATGGCCGCGTTTCATTAAGTTTAAAACACGGTCTGAACCACTTTGGACTGGAAGGTGTAAGTGATCAACCAGCTCAGGCACATTAGCGTACGCATCAATAATGTCTGGTGTAAACTCTACAGGGTGTGAGGTGGTGTAACGAATACGGTCAATCCCGTCAATTGCAGCCACTAAGCGAATTAGATCTGAGAAATAGCAAATTTCACCATCGTGTGTATCACCACGGTATGCATTTACGTTTTGACCTAATAGGTTAACTTCACGTACGCCTTGCTCGGCTAACTGTGCAACTTCTAATAATACATCATCAACAGGGCGGCTTACTTCTTCACCACGGGTGTAAGGCACAACACAGAAAGTACAATATTTAGAACAACCTTCCATAATTGATACAAACGCAGAAGGACCTTCCGCTTTAGGTTCAGGTAAGCGGTCAAATTTTTCAATCTCAGGGAATGAAATATCAACTACAGATGAACCTTTATCGCCTTGTACTTGTTTAATCATCTCAGGTAAACGGTGCAAAGTTTGTGGACCAAAAATAACATCTACAAACGGAGCACGTTGGCGAATTGAATCACCTTCTTGTGATGCAACACAGCCACCAACACCAATAATAAGGTCTGGTTTGTCATCTTTTAATAACTTCCAACGACCTAGTTGGTGAAATACTTTTTCTTGCGCTTTTTCACGAATTGAACAGGTGTTAAGTAAGATAACATCAGCATCAGCAGCTTCTTCAGTTAGCTGATAGCCGTTGGTAGCATCTAGAAGATCAGCCATTTTCTGAGAGTCGTATTCGTTCATCTGACAACCCCAGGTTTTAATATGCAGCTTTTTGCTCATTGAAATATAGCCTCGTGTTCAATTCGATAGTGGCACAAATATGTGCTAGAAACAGGTATAAGTGGCGGAATTATTAAAATTTCGCTCGACTTAAAGGACGCGTATTTTAGCTGGATACACGCTCAAAACCAAGTATAGATTTCATGTTTGTGATCTGAAATCAATATAGTATGGGTTTAATAATAGAATTAAGCGAAGCGCTCACACTGAGCAAACTAATTACGATACAATCTAAGCAGAGTTAAGTCAGAATTAAAATGATGAAAAACATGGCTAAAAATAATGTAATTGTAGTAGGGGGCGGCATGGTTGGTGCCGCTATGGCTATTAAATTAGCGCAACAAGGCAAAGTCGTACGTGTTATTGAAAAACATCCAATAGATGCCTCACAGGTACTTAACAGTGATGACGTTGATATACGTGTTTCGGCTATTAATCGCTTTTCGGAAAAACTGCTTGATCAGCTCGGTGCGATGCCATTACTGCGAGCAAATAGATTGGCTCCCTATGAACAATTAGAGACCTTTGAACGGAGTAACGATCATTTATTATTTGATTGTCATGCTATTAATACCACCCATTTAGGTCATTTGATTGAGAATAAGCTAATTCAAGCCAGTTTATGGCAGCAATTTGAGCAACATAATATTGAGATGATTAATCCTTCATCGGCTTTAACGGCAATAGAGCAAAACCCTGATAGCATTAGCTTGCACTATAACGAACAAAGCTATACTGCTGATTTAGTCATTGCAGCGGATGGTGGGCAATCACAATTACGTAGCAAAGCCAATATTGGTATAACTGGTTGGCAATATCAGCAGCATTGTATGGGCGTGCTAATAAAGCTCGATGCACCACAACAAGTTAAAACATGGCAGCAGTTTACACCTACAGGGCCTGTTGCGTTTTTACCTATGCAAGCACCTTATGCAAATTTAATTTGGTATGACGATGCAAATACCCTCAAAGCATTTAAAGCCCTACAACCTAGCGAATTAAAAGCCCATATTATTGAAAAGTTTCCAAAGCTTGCTGGTGATTTTGAAGTACAAAGCCATGCTATATTTCCTCTGGCAAGGCAGCATGCCAATAATTATTCACAAGGCAGACTCGTTTTAGTGGGTGATGCGGCGCACACCATTAATCCTCTGGCAGGACAGGGTGTTAATTTAGGCTTTCAAGATGTAGCTGCTTTAGCTGAAGTGTTACGTACAGCTGATGATGTAGGGTGCCCGCTAATGCTTAAAGAATACGAGCGTAGTCGTCGTAACGCTAATTTGTTAATGATGAGTATGATGGATGCTTGTTACTTTGGTTTCTCAAATCAAATAGCCCCATTAAAATGGGCGCGCAGCACATTTTTAAAGTTAGCTAATAATACAGGGCCGGTAAAAAACTGGGTGCTGAAATACGCAATAAGCGGTGAGCTTAGTTAAAATACTTATAGTTATTAAAAGGCTCAAATTTGGGTCTTTTTTTATGCCCAAGAAAAAGTGGTGTAAATTATAAAGGTAAAAAAAATTAAAGATATAAATTATATAATTGGAATTGAGGATAAATCGTGAAGTGTAATCAAAGAAGTGTGCAAATTGGCTGGGATACCAGGATTTGAACCTGGGAATGCCAGGATCAAAACCTGGTGCCTTACCGCTTGGCGATATCCCAACTCTAAATTTGGATGAGTTTTAGTTCTAGTTAAGAACATGGTGCGGAAGGAGAGACTTGAACTCTCACATCCTAAGATACTGGAACCTAAATCCAGCGCGTCTACCAATTCCGCCACTCCCGCATACAGGCTTATATTTATACTCTTAACAGAGTTTTCTTATACAACGCTCTTTGGTAGAAGAAGTTGGCTGGGATACCAGGATTTGAACCTGGGAATGCCAGGATCAAAACCTGGTGCCTTACCGCTTGGCGATATCCCAACTAAGAAATTGCTGATAATTTTAATTCTTATCAAGAATGTGGTGCGGAAGGAGAGACTTGAACTCTCACATCCTAAGATACTGGAACCTAAATCCAGCGCGTCTACCAATTCCGCCACTCCCGCATACAAATTTATATTTAGACTCCTAACAGAGTATTTCTTAATTCAACGTTCTTTGGTAGAAGAAGTTGGCTGGGATACCAGGATTTGAACCTGGGAATGCCAGGATCAAAACCTGGTGCCTTACCGCTTGGCGATATCCCAACTAAGAAATTGCTGATAATTTTAATTCTTATCAAAGAATATGGTGCGGAAGGAGAGACTTGAACTCTCACATCCTAAGATACTGGAACCTAAATCCAGCGCGTCTACCAATTCCGCCACTCCCGCATATCACTTTGAATTAATCAAAGAAATGGTAGTTATTTTAAACTCTTCATTGAGTTGCAATTTAACTCTTGCAGAGCCACTTCTAAAAAGAAATGGTGGCTAAGACGGGATTTGAACCTGTGACCCCATCATTATGAGTGATGTGCTCTAACCAGCTGAGCTACTTAGCCATTGTTGGCTGGGATACCAGGATTTGAACCTGGGAATGCCAGGATCAAAACCTGGTGCCTTACCGCTTGGCGATATCCCAACAATAAACAATTGATAGTTTGAATTCTTATCAAGAATATGGTGCGGAAGGAGAGACTTGAACTCTCACATCCTAAGATACTGGAACCTAAATCCAGCGCGTCTACCAATTCCGCCACTCCCGCATTATCACTTTGAATTAATCAAAGAAATGGTAGTTATTTTAAACTCTTCATTGAGCAACAAAAAACAAATGGTGGCTAAGACGGGATTTGAACCTGTGACCCCATCATTATGAGTGATGTGCTCTAACCAGCTGAGCTACTTAGCCATCTTTTTTGTTAGCACTTCATCGCTGAGTGCGGGGCGTATTATGCTGATATGCCCCAAATTCGTCAACACCTTTTTTGCAAAAAAACACTTAAGTTGGTTTGTTTGCAGGAAAAATAGGCTAACCGGCTACTTTTTAATTAAAACGTTGCTTTTTTAACACTCTTTATCAGCGTGGCATTGTAATTATAGCTTTGTTTTACAATTCTGAGCCTATGGTAAAAGTAGCTAATTATTGTTTTTATTCGGCTGAAAAGTAAAAAGGCCCGTAAAAACGAGCCTTTCAAAACCATTAGCCACTCAAGGTGGTGCAATGTTTAATTATACGTTGAATAAGAAGTTCATTACATCGCCATCTTTAACAATGTATTCTTTACCTTCTTGACGCATTTTACCTGCTTCTTTTGCACCGCTTTCGCCTTTACATGCAATAAAGTCATCAAAAGCAATTGTTTGTGCACGGATAAAGCCACGTTCAAAGTCGGTATGGATTTTACCTGCAGCTTGTGGCGCTGTTGCACCCACAGGGATAGTCCATGCACGAACTTCTTTTACACCCGCAGTAAAGTAGGTTTGTAAGTGCAGTAATTCATAACCGCCACGAATAACAAGGTTAAGCCCTGGCTCTTCAAGACCAAGGTCAGCCATAAATTCTAACTTGTCTTCATCTTCAAGCTCAGAAAGCTCAGACTCGATAGCGGCACACACAGGTACTACAACCGCATCTTCAGCGGCAGCTATTTCACGTACACGATCAAGTAGTGGGTTATTTTCAAATCCATCTTCTGCTACGTTGGCAATATACATCGTTGGTTTGATGGTTAAGAAGTTAATAGGTGCAATTGCTGCTTTTTCTTCTTTTGTTAGTGCTAAAGAACGTAAAGTTAAGCCTTCATCAAGATGCACTTTTACTTTTTCAAGTACTGCATTTTGCTCTTTTGCGTCTTTATCACCGCCTTTTGCTTTTTTTGCATTACGGAAAATTGCTTTATCAGCACTGTCCATATCAGCAAGCACAAGCTCAGTGTTGATCACGTCAATGTCATCCGCAGGGTCAATAGTACCGGCTACGTGAATAACGTTTTCATCTTCAAAACAGCGAACTACATGGCCAATCGCATCTGTTTCACGAATATTTGCTAAAAACTGATTGCCTAGGCCTTCACCTTTCGATGCACCTTTAACTAAACCTGCAATATCCACAAATTCCATACTTGTTGTAAGAATACGTTGTGGGTTAACAATTTTAGCAAGTTCGTCTAGGCGAGGATCTGGCACCGGTACCACACCTGTATTAGGTTCAATGGTACAAAAAGGAAAATTAGCGGCTTCAATACCCGCTTTAGTCAATGCATTGAAAAGTGTTGATTTACCAACATTAGGCAAGCCAACGATGCCACATTTAAAACCCATAGTAAGATACCTTGTTTAGATTCGTTTAAAACGTGTGTACGTATACCCCTAAAAATTAGGGTTTAAACGAATGTAGTCTGTTTTGTGCTTTTAACACACCGTCTTTAGCAAGTATTTCCATACAACGAACTGCTTCATCAACTGCGGCATCCATTTTTTCCTGATCTTCCTTGGCTGCTTTTCCAAGCACCCAACCGGTGACCATTTCACGATGTCCTGGATGACCAACACCTATGCGTAAGCGCATAAAGTCTTTTTGATTTGCCATTTTTGCAATAATGTCTTTTAAGCCATTATGACCGCCATGTCCGCCGCCTTTTTTTAATTTGGCAACGCCTGGGTCTAAATCCAATTCATCATGGGCGACAAGTATGTCTTCCACTGGGATTTTAAAAAAATTGGCTAAACTACTCACCGCTTTGCCACTTAAGTTCATGTAAGTGGTGGGGATCAGTAATTTGAATTCTTTGCCTTGAATAATCACTTTGCCAGTAAGGCCGTGATATTTAGGGTCGTGTTTTAGCGTGCAGTTGTAGCGTGCAGCGAGTTCTTGAATGAACCAAGCACCTGCGTTGTGGCGTGTATTTGCGTATTCGGGGCCTGGATTAGCCAGGCCCACAAGCATTTGAATAGAATTCAAGGTGCGAGACCTTAAATATTATTCTGCAGCGTCTGAAGCGTCGTCTTCAGTTGGAGCTGCTTTGTTAGCTTTGATAGTAACGATAGACTGATCGTGGCCTTCGCCTTTACCAAGCTCAACAGATTGAACACCTTTAGGGAACGCAAGATCTGTAAGGTGGATTGAATCACCAGCTACAAGATCAGATACGTCTACTTCGATGAATTCTGGAAGTGACTTAGGAAGACAAGAAATCTCAACTTCAGTTAACTGGTGAACAACAGTTGCACCTAACTTAGTTACTTTATCTTCACCGATGAAGTGTAAAGGAACCTTAGTTACTAGTTTGTGAGTTGCGTCTACACGTTGGAAATCAAGGTGAGTAAGCTTAGGCTTGAAAGGGTGACGTTGGATATCTTTTAAGATAGCTTCAACTTTCTCGCCACCTACATTTAATGTAAGGATGTGAGTGTAAAAGCCTTCGTCTTCTTGTGCTTTGATCATATCTTTATGTTCAAAAGTAAGCGATAAAGCTTCTTTATCAGCTCCATAAAGGATTGCCGGCACTTTGTCTTCGCGACGTAGGCGGCGGCTCGCACCAGTACCAGTTTCTACGCGAAGTTCAGCGTCATAAGTATAAGTTGTGTTAGACATGATGTCTCCAATAATTAAAAGTGTTAGGGCCTTTGCGACCAAGGTCCCTAGCCAAAAGGCGCGCTATTATACCACTGCGGGTTTATAAAATAAACATCACCTACAAAAAAAGCGCCAAAAGGCGCTTTTATACTCATTAATGTTTAACTTTAATGTTCAAACATTGCCGAGATAGATTCTTCGTTGCTAATGCGACGAATAGTCTCTGCTAACATATCTGCAAGTGTTAATACTTTAACAATATCAAGCGCTTTTAGTTCGTCAGACAGTGGAATTGAGTCAGTTACAATCACTTCATCAATCACAGAGTTACGTAAGTTTTCTGCAGCTGTACCAGAAAGAATAGGGTGAGTAGCGTAAGCAAATACACGTTTAGCACCATGCTCTTTAAGAGCTTCAGCTGCTTTACACAATGTACCACCGGTATCAATCATGTCATCAACAATAATACAATCACGACCTTCAACGTCACCAATAATATGCATTACTTGAGAAACGTTAGCTTGAGGGCGACGTTTATCAATAATAGCTAGGTCAGTATCGTTTAATAGTTTTGCAATTGCACGGGCACGTACAACACCACCAATATCAGGTGATACAACAACCACGTCATCAAAGTCGCGGTTTTTCATATCTTCTAATAATACCGGGCTGCCAAATACGTTATCTACTGGTACATCGAAGAAGCCTTGGATTTGCTCAGCATGTAAATCAACCGTAAGAACGCGGTCAACACCTACACTTGATAAGAAATCCGCAACCACTTTAGCTGTAATTGGCACACGCGCAGAACGTACGCGACGATCTTGACGAGCATAACCAAAATAAGGAATAACAGCAGTGATACGACCGGCAGATGCACGGCGTAGCGCATCAACCATAACGATAAGTTCCATCAGGTTATCGTTAGTAGGGGCACAGGTTGATTGTAAGATAAAAACATCCGAGCCACGAACATTTTCATTAATTTGAACACTGATCTCACCGTCACTAAAACGGCCAACAACAGCATCGCCTAATTCAATATATAAACGTTTTGCAACTTTTTGAGCTAGGTCAGGTGTTGCGTTACCAGCGAAGAGCTTCATGTCAGGCACGGTAGGGTTCCTCAGGCACTGAATTTTTGGACTAACTTACATTGAATGAACAAAGTAGGTTAACTTATGATTACTTGTACGTTACTTCATTTATCAATGATGGCGGCTAACTCCGTGTGAGCAGGAGAAGTATTAACGCTTGATGCGATAAACCCCTGCCAAGTATGGGGGAGGTTAGCAAGTACATCTTGTGCTTGAACTTGACTAGCAAATTCAACAAAACAACATGAACCTGTTCCGGTCATCTTTGATGGGGCGTATTTTAGCAACCACTGCAGGGTTTTTTCAACCTCGGGACACAGCTTTTTCACTAAAGGCTCACAATCGTTAGTTAAAACCTGTTGTTGCCAGTCACCTGAAAGTTTAGGCGTGTCACGTTTTAAATCGGGGTGAGTAAATATTTGTGCAGTACTGACATGCTGGTTTGGAAAAACAACGCAGTACCATTTTTGTGGCAATTTAACATACTCTAATTGCTCGCCAATGCCATGTGCTATGGCACTTTTACCTTTAATGAATACAGGTACGTCTGCACCGAGCTTCAAGCCTAAATCTGCAAGTTCATCTAGTGTAAGAGCGGTATTCCACAGTGTGTTAAGCGCTAAAAGTGTTGACGCAGCATCGGATGAACCACCACCAACACCTCCGCCCATAGGCAAACGTTTAGTTAAATTTATTTTTGCACCTAAATTCACTTTACACTGAGTTTGCAATAATAAAGCTGCTTTATAAATTAAGTTGTCAGTTAGCGCAATGCCATGAGTGTCACCGCTAATACTAATATTTTTATCATTAGTAAGCGTAAAATGGAGCTCGTCGCCATAGTTTAAAAATGTAAACAGGGTTTCTAATTCATGATAGCCATCATCACGGCGACCATTAATATGTAAAAATAAATTTAGCTTCGCCGGCGCAATCAGCGAAAGTTCAAAGGGAGTATTCATAATTAGTTAAACTGCCAATCGTAGAGTTTGATTTTAATTTTAATCTTTTGATGGGTTAAGGTTAGCGCGTTAGGTAACCAAAAACCGTGTTTTTGTATGTAACTGGTGTAGTTTATTTGCCATTTTTTGCCAGCGTCATCAAACCATAACACGCTTTTAGCACGGCCTAATTGATCGACTTCTAAGGTTTGATCGTCAATAGTGGCTTTTAACCACTGACCGGCGTTATTTACCGGTAAAGTAAACCCCGTTAAGCGTTGTAAAAGTTTACTCGCATTAGTATCAAAAAACTGTTGATCATCAAATATTAATTCAGCCCCCACTGCGGTTTGTTTGAGCGATAAAATTCGGGTGCCAATAAATGTGGTTAACACTAAATGATTACTATTTTGTGTTTGTTGCCAATTTAAGTTAGCAGATTGGCGCTCATCAGGGCTAATAAACGCTAATTTACCTTCCACCTGCCAAGTTTTTTGTGCACTAAGACGTAACTTCCAGTCTTCGTAAGTTTTTGTATTGTAGTTGTTTTTATTGGCGCAGCCCGTTAAAAAAATAAATAACAGGGTTAAAATAAAATATTGTCGAGTCAAATGTTGTTCCTTACTTTCCATATTCCTGAGATTTTTGATAAAATTGCCGCCTATGAAGTAGGGCTCAGCAATATTTGGCAGATATGACCATAATAGCACTTGGTATTAATCACAAAACCGCATCCGTAGATTTACGAGAAAAAGTGGCCTTTTCGCCTGAGCAAATTTCAGAGGCGCTACAGCAATTAAGTGGTCATGCCGACTTTAATGAAGCGGTTATTGTATCTACCTGTAATCGCACTGAAGTGTATTGTAGCCTTGCGCAACAAAATTCCCAAACATTGTTGCAATGGTTAGCCAGTTTCCATGGTTTAGATGAACATGAACTGAGTAAAAACATCTACTGTTATGAAGACAGCGCAGCAATAAACCATTTAATGCGTGTAGCCTGCGGGCTTGATTCGCTGGTGTTAGGTGAACCACAGATTTTAGGGCAAATAAAGCAAGCGTATAACAGCGCTAAAACCCACGATGCGGTGGGTGTAACTTTTGATCGTTTGTTTCAAAAAACTTTTTCAGTGGCAAAAGAAGTACGCACCGAAACTAACATTGGTGCGAGTGCAGTCTCGGTTGCGTTTGCTGCGGTTAATCTTGCAAAGCATATTTATGGCAAATTAGACAAAACCAAGGTGCTATTAATTGGTGCTGGTGAAACCATTGAGCTGGTAGCAAAACATTTATACCAAAATGAGCCACAAAAAATAACGGTAGCTAATAGAACAATAGAACGGGCTCGCGGCTTAGCAGATGAAGTGTCAGCAGATGTTATTGCCTTGGCACAATTACCAGAACGATTACACCAAGCCGATATTGTTATTAGCTCCACCGCCAGTACTTTGCCTATTATTGGTAAAGGAGTGGTGGAACAAGCACTGAAACAACGTCGTTATAAACCTATGCTATTTATAGATATTGCTGTACCACGCGATATTGAAAGCCAAGTCGGAGAGCTTGACGACGCTTATTTATATTCCGTTGATGACTTACAAGCCATTGTTAGCGAAAACATGGCTGCACGTGAGCAAGCGGCAGAACAAGCACAAATTATTATTAGTGAGCGCACCAAAGAGTTTTTTATGTGGCTGCGTTCACTTGATTCAGTGGATTTAATTCGCCACTACCGTAATGATGTACAAACTACAAAAGCAGAACTTGTAGATAGGGCCCTAAGCCAGCTTAATACAGGTAAAAATGCAGAAAAAGTAATTTTAGAGCTAGCCAATAAATTAACCAATCGCTTAATGCACGCGCCTACCCGTGCCATCCAAGATGCAGCGAAAAAAGGTGAAGTGGCTCAGTTAAATCAATTGAAAAAAATGTTAGGTATAGATCAGGAATAACAGTTAAATGAAAGAGTCCGTTTATCGTAAATTAGAAACCTTAGTTGAGCGCTATGAAGAAGTACAAGCGCTACTAAGTGACCCATCGGTCATTAGTGATCAAAACCGCTTTCGTACTCTTTCAAAAGAATACTCTGAGCTTGAAGAAGTGGTAAAAACATTTTTAGCGTACCAGCAAGCACAAGAGGATTTGAGCAGTGCTGAAGAAATGCTTAAAGATTCAGATCCTGAAATGCGTGAAATGGCACAAGAAGAATACAAAGAAGCAAAAGCACAGATTTCGACTTTAGAAGATGACATTCAAGTTCTGATGCTCCCTAAAGATCCGAGAGACAACAACAATGTATTTTTAGAGGTTCGTGCAGGAACAGGGGGCGATGAAGCTGCTATTTTTGCTGGCGACTTATTCAGAATGTATAGCCGTTACGCAGAAACAAAAAAATGGAAAGTAGAGGTTGTTACCACCAACGAAGGTGAGCACGGTGGTTACAAAGAAGTAATTGCTAACATCAGCGGTGAAGGTGTTTACGGGCAATTAAAATTTGAATCAGGCGTTCACCGTGTACAACGTGTTCCTGAAACTGAGTCTCAAGGCCGTGTACATACCTCAGCATGTACTGTAGCTGTTATGGCTGAAGTACCAGAAGCAGAAGCCATCGAAATCAATACTGCCGATATTAAAGTTGATACTTTTAGAGCGTCGGGAGCGGGTGGTCAGCACGTAAATAAAACCGACTCTGCCATTCGTATTACCCATTTACCTACGGGTGTAGTGGTTGAGTGTCAAGATGAGCGCTCTCAGCATAAAAACCGTGCTAAAGCGATGTCGGTATTGGCTGCGCGCCTTCAGCAAGCTGAAGATGAAAAGCGTCATGCTGCTGAAGCATCAGAACGTCGTAACTTAGTTGGCAGCGGCGATCGTTCTGAGCGTATTCGTACATACAACTATCCACAAGGTCGTATTACCGATCACCGTATTAACTTAACGCTTTATCGTCTTAATGAAGTGGTAGCGGGTGATTTAGGCGCCGTTGTCGAGCCTCTAATGCAAGAGCATCAAGCAGATTTACTTGCAGCAATGGGTGACGATTAATCGTGACGCCTTCTGTTGAAAACGCTATTACTACAGGTACTAATTTATTAGCATCAAGTAGTGATAGCGCAAAGTTAGATGCACAAGTTTTACTGCTCAATATTTTACAAAAGCCACGAAGTTATTTATTTACTTGGCCTGAAAAACAGCTCACAGATGAGCAGTATCAGGCATTTCAACGTGCCTGTGAACGTCGCTTACAAGGCGAACCTGTTTCGCATATTACCGGCTGTCGTGAATTTTGGAGTTTGCAGCTTGAAGTGAACCCAACAACACTTATCCCTCGACCTGATACAGAAACCTTAGTTGAACTTGCGCTTGAATGCGAAGTGCCTAAAAACGCGAAAGTACTTGATTTAGGCACAGGCACAGGGGCAATAGCATTGGCGCTTGGAAGCGAAATGCCCTCATGGGATATTATTGCTGTTGATCGTATTGATGATGCGGTAGCGTTGGCAAAGCGCAACCAACAGCGATTAGCTATTAATAATGTGACTGTTGAGCAGAGTAACTGGTTCAGTGCGTTAAAAAACAAAAAGTTTGATCTAATTGTAACCAATCCACCCTATATAGAACATGACGATGTTCACTTACATCAAGGCGACGTGCGCTTTGAACCTTTGTCTGCATTAGTCGCAGATGATGCAGGAATGGCTGATATTAAACAAATAATTACACAATCACGTGACTATTTACACGCAAGTGGCTATCTTTTAATTGAACACGGATTTGAGCAAAGTGCAGCTGTGCGTCATATTTTCAATCAAATGGCGTTTATAAATGTAAGCACAGTGAAAGATCTTGGTAATAACGACCGCGTAACGTTCGGACAATGGCCCTAAATTATTTATAGTAGCTCCGTTGTTTGTTTGCATATGGTTTAAGGAATTCTATGTGATGGAAGATTTTTTATTTTCAAATGAACAACCACCTGAAGTAGCAAGTGAAGAGCAAGGAACATGGAAAGTTTTAATAGTTGATGATGAGCCAGAGGTTCACGCTGTTACCCGTTTAGCATTGAGTGACTTTAAGTTCCAAGATAAACGTTTGGAATTTATTAGCGCATATTCAGGTGCAGAAGCAAAAAAGTTAATTGATGAGCACCCAGATGCAGCCATCATCCTACTCGATGTTGTTATGGAAACTGACGACGCTGGTTTGCAAGTCGCGAAATACATACGCAATACCGTTAAAAATAATTACATTCGTATCATTTTACGCACTGGGCAACCAGGTCAAGCCCCTGAGCGTCAAGTTATTGTCAATTACGACATAAATGACTACAAATCTAAAACAGAACTCACCGCACAAAAACTATTCACCGTGATGATGGCTAGCCTTCGTTCGTATCGCGATATTATTTCTATTGAGCAGTCACGTGAGGGGCTGGAAAAAATAATAACCGCCTCTCGCAATATTTTTGCAACTCATTCAATGGATAACTTTATTGAAGGGGTGATGCAGCAGCTAACCTCCTTGCTTAATGTGGCCGACGAAGCTATGTATGCCACTACCTTAGTTGCGCAAAATCCGTCAGAGGAATTAAATAAAAAACTGATTGTTTGCTCTGGCACTGGTGATTTTGCTAAGCGCGAAGGGGAAGAGCTAGAAACAGTATTAGCAGCAGATCAACTCTTAGCGTGCCAAGAAGCCCTAGCTAACAAAGCAATTGTTTATAAAGATGACTATTTGTTTGCCTATTGTAGTAGTAAATTTAATCATAATTCGATGTTATTTGTATCCGGTGTGCCATCGAAACTGACAGATACGCAACGAAATCTAATCGAAATTTTTTCTCAAAATGTGCAGTTGGCATTTGAAAATGTACAATTACACACTGAAGTTGAAGCCACCCAGCAAGAACTTGTCTATCGTTTAAGCGAAGCAGTTGAACAGCGTTCATGTGAAACGGGTAATCATGTAAAACGGGTTGCTTATATTTGTTATGAACTGGCATTAGCGTATGGATTATCTGAAGAGCAAGCGAATTTAATTCGCTTTGCCTCGCCTCTACATGATGTGGGTAAAATAGGTATTCCGGATGCTATTTTAAATAAACCCGGTAAATTAAACAGTGATGAGTGGGAAGTTATGAAAACCCATGCAGGCAAAGGCTACGCCATTTTAAAAGATTCACCGCGTAAAATAGTCAGTGCAGGGGCCTTAATTGCACAGCAACATCACGAAAAATGGGATGGGTCTGGTTACCCTTGCGGCTTAAAAGGCGAGAGTATCGATATTTTTGCTCGCATAGTGGCATTGGCCGATGTGTATGATGCACTGCGTCATAAACGTTGTTATAAAGGTGCGTGGACACTTGAAGAAGCCGTTGCTGAGATCAATGCAAACAAAGGTACGCATTTTGATCCTAAACTTGTTGATGTATTCAATGATAAACTTGAAGAACTTGAAGCGGTAATTTTACGCTTTCCTGATAAAACACATAACTAAACAGAAGTAACAATACACATGGATTATTTAGCATTAAAACATACGCACATGGCGATTGCGCTAGTGAGTATTATTTTATTTTACGTACGTTCTTTTTCGCGCATGGGCAGTGGCAGCCTTGCTAAAAATAAAGTGGTTTTCATTGGTAGCCACAGTATAGATACCTTACTAATCATCTCGGCTATTACTTTAATGGCCATGGCTAAAATAAACCCGTTAGAGCAACTTTGGCTATTAGAAAAAATTGTACTGGTGGTTGTTTATATCGCCGTTGGGATTATTAGTGCGAAGCAAACCACAACATTACCTAAAGTTATGTTTTTAGTGTTTAACACTGCGGTTATCTTAGCTATTGGCTTTTTAGCAACCGCCAAAGCCCCGCTATTGTTGTAATTAACAATACTTGCTTAAGCTTTACACTACAGGTGTAAAGCTTGCCTCTTTATTTCATTTCTGATTATTGGTATCTAACCTTAAAATTAGGTAAACTACGTGTTCGTTTTCTAGAATGTTGTAGTATGAATGACCACCCTCGGGTTTGATGAACACGATGAATCTTATATAGAAGATGCCTACGATGATTTTTTGCCACCGGCAATATATCGTTGTATTAAAGCAGAAGCTAAATGGGACCCTCAAATAGACTTAACACCAAGTCTTGAAATATTGACTGCGTTTGAGCAACAAATAGAGACTATTTGTTCGCAAACACGCGATGCACATGATCGTTTAGAACAACTACTTGATTGCTTTTACAGTCAGTGGTTATTTAGTGCGTCAAGCCTTAAAGTACCTGAGTACAAGCTAAACAGTATTAGCTACACCTTATCTATGCGCAGTGGTACACCCACGACCTTAGCTATTTTGTTATGCCATTTTTTACAGCATGCAAAACTTGATGCTAGTGTAAGCATAACTCAAGGCGAAGTGGGCATTCACGTCGCAATGAGCGATGATGAAGGGTACATTGTTGAGCCAAGTAGTGGTCAACAAAGCTGGTATATCATTCCTGAAAATACCAACGAAGATAATGCACAAGAGCAAGAGCCTCTTGAGCTTATTTTTGAAGACGAAGTATATAAATTATTTTTAGCGCAACAAAAATGGTCTTTTATTAGTGAGAACAAATTTGGTCATGCGTTAACTTGCGTTGATTTGTTAATGGAAATGCTAGGGGATGATCCCTATGAGCGACGCGACAGAGGCTATTTACTAAATCAGCTAGGTTGCCCTAAAATGGCACGAGATGATTTACAATTTTTTGTTGATGAATGTCCCGACGACCCTGCTATTGAAGTCATCCAACATCAAATCGAAGAACTTGAAGATAATCATAAAACCCACCATTAAAAATAAAAATAGGAAACGTTATGGCTGATCCCCAAACTGCCTTGATCACCAATGATGCTGTTGTACTAGGTTTACTGGCGATTATTTTAGGCTTTATTTTTAAAACCTCGTCAAGTCCGCGCCCAGGGCTTGTAACATTTTACAAATATGTGCCTGCATTATTGCTGTGCTATTTTTTACCATCGTTGCTAAATACCTTTGGTATTGTTGATGGCTCGCAATCGAGTGTGTATTACGTTGCCTCGCGGTATTTATTACCTGCGTGTTTAATCTTACTAACTATTAGCATTGATTTAAGAGCGATTATTAATCTAGGCCCTAAAGCATTAATTATGTTCTTAACGGGCACCGCAGGTATTGTGATTGGTGGGCCATTAGCTATTTTAATTATGAGTGCCGTTTACCCTGAAGCAGTGGGTGGACATGGCCCTGATGCTGTTTGGCGCGGTATGACAACTATTGCGGGCAGCTGGATTGGCGGCGGCGCGAACCAAGCGTCTATGAAAGAGATGTTTGAAGTTGGCGGTGATATCTTCTCTGCTATGGTTACTGTTGATGTGATTGTGGCTAATCTATGGATGGCGGTATTATTATTAATGGCGGCTAACCATAAAGCGATTGATGCCAAAGCGGGGGCCGATACTACTGCGATTGAAGATTTAAAACAGCGTGTTGAAAAATACCATGCAGAGCATGCCCGTATGCCAACGCTGAATGATTACATGATGATTATTGCTATTGCCTTTGGTATTACTGGTTTAGCACATTTTTGTGCTGATATTTTAGGACCGTTCTTTGCCAATAACTATGCATGGGCAAAAGAATACAGTTTAAATAGTAAGTTCTTTTGGCTTATTGTTATATCGACCACTATAGGCATTAGTTTATCGTTCACTAGAGTGCGTCATATCGAAGCCTTTGGCTCGTCTAAAGTGGCATCAGCATTTTTATATATCCTAGTAGCATCAATTGGCCTGCATATGAATGTGATGGCGATTTTTGATTCACCAATGTATTTTGTGCTTGGTGCAATTTGGATGCTAACTCACGCCAGCTTAATGCTGATTGTTGCTAAACTAATTAAAGCGCCGTTATTTTACATGGCTGTTGGCTCTCAGGCCAATGTAGGTGGCGCGGCCTCGGCTCCTGTTGTCGCCGCTGCGTTTCATCCATCACTGGCACCGGTAGGCGTTTTATTAGCAGTACTAGGCTATGGTGTAGGTACATATATGGCGTATATTTGTGGATTAATGATGCAAGCAGTTGCACCATAAGGAATTAAAATGAACAACCAAGTTATAAATATTAATCAAATAGAACTGGCAAATGATAAACCTTTCGTTTTATTTGGTGGCATGAATGTGCTGGAATCTCGTGATTTAGCGATGCGTATTGCCGAGCATTATGTTGAAGTGACTACTAAATTAAATATTCCTTATGTATTTAAGGCGTCATTTGATAAAGCCAATCGCTCGTCAATCAATTCTTACCGTGGTCCGGGCATGGAAGAAGGCTTAAAGATATTTGAAGAGATTAAAAATACCTTTAATATTCCGCTGATCACCGATGTGCATGAACCTCATCAAGCAGCACCGGTTGCTGAGGTTGTTGATGTTATTCAGCTACCGGCATTTTTGGCTCGTCAAACAGACTTAGTGGTTGCAATGGCAAAAACAGGCGCGATTATTAATGTGAAAAAGCCACAGTTTTTAGCCCCACATGAAATGCGTCATATCATTACTAAATTTAATGAAGCGGGCAATAATAATGTGGCCTTGTGTGAACGTGGTTCAAGCTTTGGTTATAACAACCTAGTAGTTGATATGCTGGGCATGGATGACATGAAAACCATGGCGCCCGTTATATTTGACGCTACTCATGCGCTACAACGTCCTGGCGGTCGAGCTGATTCAGCCGATGGTCGTCGTGCTCAAGCAGCAGAACTGGCTCGTAGTGGCATGGCACTGGGTATTGCAGGCTTATTTATTGAAGCACACCCAAATCCAAATGAAGCAAAATGTGATGGCCCTTGTGCATTAGCACTGAGTAAATTAGAAGGGTACTTATCGCAAATGAAAGCGGTTGATGATTTAATCAAAAGCTTTGCTCCGCTTGATACCAGTGCTAGCGATTTATAAAAGAGTGATTAACTCATAAAAAAGCGACTTAGGTCGCTTTTTTTGTGGCTTGAATATACTCTTTCCCAGCATAGGTATATAATTCACCGCATAAGAAAAACTAATTCTAAGCTTGGTTGCCATGTCAAGACGAGTTCCTCCATTAAACGCGCTAAAAGCTTTTGAAGCTGCAGCCCGTCATTTAAGCTTTACTAAAGCCGCAGAAGAGTTGTATGTGACACAGGCTGCGGTAAGTCATCAAATTAAAACCCTCGAAGAGCACTTAGGGTTAAAGTTGTTTTTGCGTAAAAATCGCTCGTTACTTCTAACCGAAGAAGGTCAAGGCTACTTTTTAGATATTAAAGAGATTTTTACTCAGCTAATTGACGCAACCGAAAAGCTACTAGCCCGTGGTGCAAAAGGCTCGCTAACAGTGAGTTTAACCCCGAGCTTTGCGATTCAATGGCTTATTCCTCGATTGAGCTTATTTAACGAGTTACACCCTGAAATTGATGTGCGAATTAAAGCCCAAGATCAGGACGAAAACTCGTTAACAGACGATGTTGATATTTCAATTTATTATGGTCGTGGTCATTGGAGTGGCGTACAAGCTTATAAATTGCACACTGAATACTTAGTGCCACTGTGTAGCCCATTATTGTTAAGTGGCCCTAGAGCGCTTAATCAACCAAGTGATTTAGCAAACCATACCTTGTTGCATGACACTACGCGTAAAAACTGGAAAACATGGATGAAAACCGCGGGTGTTCGCAACGTACAAGTTAACCAAGGGCCTATTTTTAGTCATTCATCTATGGTGCTGCAAGCTGCGGTACATGGCCAAGGTGTTGCAATAGGTAATAGTGTTTTAGCAAAACCAGATATTGATGCAGGTCGATTAGTGATCCCGTTTAATCACAGTTTAGAAAGTAAAAACGCCTATTATTTGGTGATCCGTGAGTCGCAAAATGAATTAGGTAAAATTGTGTCATTTAAAGATTGGATGTTAAGCCTAGTTGAGCAGGAGCAAGAATATTAATGAGCATTGAATGGGTTAAAAGCAGTCAGCAACCTGCAATCGCACAGTTTATATTTGCGCATGGTGCAGGGGCTGGCAGTGATTCTGAGTTTATGCAAACCATGGCCAAACAGCTCAGTGAGTATGGTATTGACGTTGGGCTGTTTGATTTTGAATACATGCAAATTGCTAAACAAACCAATAAACGTCGCCCACCAGAGCGAGCACCAAAATTACTTACATATTTTGAGCATATACTTACTCAAGCTGATGCAAATTTACCGCTATTTATAGGGGGTAAATCAATGGGCGGGCGAATGGCGTCTATGCTTGCTTGCTCAACCTCGCATATTGTTTTAGGTGTACTTGCGTTTGGTTATCCGTTTCATCCACCGGGCAAGCCAGAAAAGCTCCGAACAGATCACTTTGCAGACATACCATGTCCTTTTTTAGTACTACAAGGTGAACGAGACACCTTTGGCACCCGTGAAGAGCTTGCCACAATGGCAATGCCAAAACAGCCGCAGTATATATGGTTAACTGATGGTGACCACTCACTAAAACCACGTAAAAAAAGTGGTATAACTGAGCAACAAAACCTGAATGTTGCAGCAATGCAGGCGGCTAACTTTATCAAAAGCACCATTGAGAATGTAAAAGAGGAAAAACATGATTAAACTATTTTTACTCGCAGGCAGCTTTTTTTGTATGCTTTCAGTGATACTGGGCGCATTTGCTGCCCATGGTTTAAAAAGTCGCTTATCAGATTACGCTATTGGTATTTTTAAAACCGCCGCCGAGTATCAAATGGTACATGGGCTGGCACTGATTGCAGTGGCAATCTTAATAAAGTGGGGCATTAACTTAAGCATGGCAGGTGGTTTTTTTATAGCGGGTACACTGTTATTTAGTGGCAGCTTATATTTACTGGCTTTAACCGGCTTAAAGTGGCTGGGCCCAATTACACCTCTAGGTGGACTGTGTTTTATTATTGGTTGGATAGTTATTTTAGTGCAAGTTGCACGATTTAAGTTTTAAAGAGTTTAAGGGTTAATATGTCTAGTGTTGTGATTTACTGTCGTAGTGGTTTTGAAAGCGATGCCGCTGCTGAAATAACGTTTCACGCCGCCGAGCAAGGGTTTGCAGGGTATGTAAAAGCAAAACCAAATACCGGTTATGTTATTTATGAATGTTTTGAAGCGCAGCACAGCGACGAAATAATCAAAAAAGTTGATTTTAAAAATATGGTATTTGCACGCCAATGGTTTGCCGGTAACCTGATAGAAAATATGCCATTAGAAGATAGAGTGGGCGCTATTGTAGATGCCGCAAAAGACTTTACTTTATGCTCTGAACTACGAGTAGAAACACCCGATACCAACGAGGGCAAAGAGTTACTGACTTTTTGTAAAAAAATATCAACTCCGCTTAAAAAAGCGCTCGAGAAACAAAACACCGTATTGCGTGAACCAAAAGCCAATCGTCCAGTAATGCATGTGCTGTTTTTAGCTAATAATACTGCGTATGTGGGTCACTCTTATAGCTATAACAACTCACCTTTCTTTATGGGGATTCTGCGTTTACGTATGCCAAACGATGGCCCAAGCCGTTCAACCCTTAAGTTAGATGAAGCATTTAATGTATTTATTCCTGAGCAGCAGCGTGAGTCAAGAGTACAAGCTGGGATGCGCAGCGTTGATTTAGGTGCTTGCCCAGGTGGTTGGACTTATCAGTTGGTTCGCCGTGGTATGTTTGTTAGCGCGATAGATAATGGCCCAATGAATGAAAGTTTAATGGAAACAGGACAAGTAAAACATTTTAGAGAAGATGGTTTTAAATACCGCCCAGAAAAAAGAAACATAACCTGGTTAGTTTGCGATATGGTAGAAAAACCAACGAAAGTAACTAACTTGATGATTGACTGGGCAGTAAATGCCTATGCAAAAGAGCTTATTTTTAATCTAAAACTACCGATGAAAAAACGCTTTGATAGTGTATATGAATGTCTAAAAATGATTAGGGAGGAAATGGCGAAGTTCGGTATTAGCTACGAATTACAAGCTAAGCATTTGTACCATGATCGTGAAGAGATAACGGTGCACTTAAACGTAATTAAAGTACCACAAAGCTTATATAGTTAATTGATTAGCGAGTATAAAAAATGGGCCAACAGGCCCATTTTTTTAACTACGATATTGTGGACGGTAATGCTCAACCCATAACCGTGTAGCGCCGCATACTGCCACAGGCATCACAATTAAATTTATAAATGGGATAGCGGTTAGCAGCATCACTGCAAAGCCAAACCCGTAAGATAAGCCTTGTTTGCTTTTTAAGTCATTTTTCATTTGAGTGAAGCTAACTTTGTGGTTATCAAAAGCATAATCTTTATATTGCACCGCATACATCCAGCAGGTAAAAAGCACCCAGAGCACTTGGCCTATTACCGGTAACACCCACAATAGAATAAAAAAGCCAATAGCGCGCGGGAGGTAGTAGCAAAGCTTAGTCCATTCTCGGCCTAGCATTCGCGGCACATCTTTAACTAAATCAGCTAATCCATCGTCGTTGATTTTTTGACCAGTTAAATACAGCTCAACTTTTTCACTTAGCAAGCCATTAAAAGGTGCGGCGATAAAGTTAGTAATAACGGTAAATAACATACTGTAACTAAACAGCACCACCAGTACAGCAATTGGCCACATTAACCACTCGAGCCAACTTAACCATTCTGGGAGCATGGTATTTACAGCATTAAAGCCATCACTCAGCCAGCCAAATAAAAAGAATAAGGAGCTACCAAATAATAAAATATTAATAAGTAGGGGGATTAGTACAAAGCGTTTTAGTCCTTTTTGACTAATTAACTTAAACCCGGAAAAAAAATATTCCATACCTTGCGTTATTTGCACACTAACCTCATCGATTATTTATCTTTTGGCTATTATAAATAGCTTGATGATTTTAAACAGTACTTTTAAGTAACAAAGTATTTAATAAATGGTATTTCAAATAGAATGATAATAAATTGCTAGCTTGGGCAATTGCTTTGAATTCTTCGAAAGTGCCTAATGAAATAAAATGCTCGGCAATAGACAAAATTATCATAGATGCTAATTTCAATATTATGTATAGTCAAAAGACTATAATAAATTATTATATAGAATATAGCGGCGCATTTAGCGTAAGTGACTGTTGAGGAATATAATTTGATTGAAATCATGAGAGTCAGAAAGCTGCTTTCTCAGCAACAAAGTATATTATCTAAAATAGCCTTGGGTGCGCCACTTGATGAAGTACTTGAAAATATTTGTTTATCTATTGAGGATCTTATTGAAGACTCCTCTGCGAAGTGCTCTATATTAACACTCAAAGGTGAGCAGTTATTTCATAGTGCGGCGCCTAATATTGCAAAGGGTTACTGTGAGGCAATTAATGGCGTACATATCGGCCCCAGTGTTGGCTCATGCGGTACTGCAGTGTATGAAAAAAAGCGAGTAATAGCCTCAGATATTGCAACATCACCCTTATGGGAAAACTATAAAGCGTTGGCATTGAGTTTTGATTTAAGGTCGTGCTGGTCAACCCCTATTATTTCAACACAATCAGACATATTAGGCACTTTTGCAATTTATCATGACAGTGCCAAGTCACCGACACCTCAAGATTTAGAGTTAATAGACTTTTTTGTTGATTTCACCAGTATTGCTTTAGAAAAGCACACAGAGTCACTAAAATCAAAAGTGTTACTTGCAGAATTACAGCAAAGTAATGAAAAGTTTAAAGCCTTCGCAAAAGTACTTCCCGATCTAACTCTTATTTTGAGTGAAGAAGGGGAGTATACCAACGTTTACGGCACTACTAATGAAAGTTTATATTTAAGCCAAGAGCATGTGATTAATCGAAATGTCAGAGATATTATGCCTCCCGAGGATGCTAATCCTATTATGGCGGTAATTGCCAAAACGCTTCAAACTAATGAAGTTCAAGTGTTTGAGTATCAGCTAAATATAAAAGGTAAACAACTTACATTTGAAGGACGAACAGCCCCGCTTGAAAGTTACCAACCTAATAATCCCTCTCAGCGACATGTAGTATGGATGGCCAGAGATATCTCTACTCGTAAAGCGGCAGAAGAAGAGGTGCAACGGTTAGCATTTTTTGACCCGCTTACAAACCTCCCGAACCGCAGAATGCTTAATGATAAACTCAGTATGTATGTTGAACAAATTAAGCAGTCTGATCACACGGGCGCACTCTTATTTTTAGATTTAGATAATTTTAAACGTATAAACGACTCATTAGGGCACAATGCCGGTGATGAAATACTGGTTGAGCTATCACAGCGACTAACGCGTGTTTTAAACCCAACAGATACCCTTGCCCGTGTTGGCGGTGATGAATTTATTATACTCATTGAGAATGTAGGAGATAGCCATAAGCAAGCGAGTCTTGAATCAGAATTAATGGCTAAAGTGGTACAAAGCGTTTTTTATGACAAGTTTGAGATAGGGGATTTGGCGTTTCAAGTTAGCTGCAGTATAGGTATATGTTTAATTAATAACGCCAATGCCATTAGCGAAAATATTTTAAAATTTGCAGATACCGCTATGTACCGCTCTAAAATGAAGGGTGGAAATAGCAGTAGCTTTTACGATCCTGCACTGCAAACCTTACTGGAAAATCAAACTGAGCTTGAAACAGATATAGTCAGAGCGATTGCATGTGATGAATTTTGTGCTTACTTTCAGCCTCAATTATCAATTGATGGCAGTATTATTGGTGCAGAAGCACTCATACGATGGAATCACCCAACCAAAGGACTAATCTCTCCTAATTCGTTTATTCCGATTGCCGAGCAATTTGGCTTAATTCAAAAGTTACAAAACATTGTATTGCGCGATATTTGTATTTTACTGGAAACACTTCGAGATCATAACGTACTGAAAAACCAGTTTAATGTGTCTATTAACATTAGCCAGTGTCAGTTTAATTCTTCTACTTTAAAAGGAGAATTGTTTAAAGCGATTGAGACGTATGATGTATTACCCTCACAAATTAAATTAGAGATCACTGAGTCTATGTTAGCGGGTGATTTAATGAGTACGGTAAAGCAAATGAAAGAGCTAAAGTCGCAGGGATTTGTATTTTCAATTGATGACTTTGGTACCGGCTACTCGTGTTTAAAGCACTTGAGTGTTTTACCGATAGACGAACTAAAAATAGATAAAAGCTTTATTGATAAAGTGTTGGATAACGCATCGGGGCAAAGCATAGTTCAGTCTATTATTGGTTTAGGTCATAGTTTAGATATTAATATTGTAGCCGAAGGGGTCGAAAGTGCTGAGCAACTACATATATTAAAGTCGATGGGTGTAAACGCAGTGCAAGGGTTCTTATTTGCAAAACCATTAACACACAGCAATTACTTAAAATGGCATAAAGAGCACCAATAACATCGTGCTTGTTACTAACTGAGGCGACAAGTTTAGTTACCCCAATCAATAAGTCGCTTTGTTTAACCTCTAATTGGGCAGTAACGTTTGCTAACTTACTGCGTTTTAGCTCAAACAGAAATGTATACTTTTTGTTTGTTTGCTAGCTAAGTGTAATGAGTTTTTTACTATTTTGTAACAGTTGCACAAATCATTGCTGTGGCATTGGTTTAGCGTTTTTAACGCGTTAAACTAGTCAGGAATTGGCAATAAGTCTACTTGTTGTGACATTATCTAAACGTAAACACGACAGGTACTTGAAACTTGCTTTTGAGTTGCTTTTTCGTTCGTTGTAACTATGGTTTAGGGTTATGTCATGGTATGTCGCTATGTCGGTAACTGTAAAAAACCATTAGGAGCGATAAATGAATACCACGAAAGCAGCTTTAAAGTCGGGTGAAATACACTCTCCCCGAGTAAAGTTTCTGGAAGGGGTTGATATACCCGTTTTTTTAATCAGTGGCGGTATATTAGTTTTATTTGCCGCGCTGGCACTGTACGACATAAAACTGATGTCGGATTGGATAAACTCTGCCTTTGCCTTCTCCACCAAAATATTTGGCGCCTTTTGGCAAGTTCTGCTGTTATTAACCTTTGTGATTGGCATATTTTTAGCCGTAGGCCGCACCGGTTCAGTGGTGCTCGGCGGTTTAAAAACCCCTGAAATATCTACCTTCAAATGGATCAGTATAATTATGTGTACTTTGCTTGCAGGTGGCGGTGTATTTTGGGCCGCAGCAGAGCCAATGGCACACTTTATTTCTCCGCCCCCGTTATTTGGTGGTGAAACTGGCACAAAGGATGCCGCCTACAACGCTCTTGCACAAAGCTTTATGCACTGGGGCTTTTTAGCCTGGGCTATTTTAGGTAGTTTGACCGGCATTGTTTATATGCATCTCCATTACGAAAAAGGATTACCGCTTAAACCGCGCACTTTGCTTTACCCGGTATTTGGCGATCGCGCAATGAAAGGTGCGCTTGGTACTATTGTTGATGCATGTTGTGTACTCGCTGTGGTTGCTGGCACTGTTGGTCCTATTGGTTTTTTAGGTTTACAAGTGAGTTTTGGTCTAGAAAAGTTGTTTGCCATTCCTGATACCTACACCACGCAGGTGGTTATTTTATTTAGCTTAATTGGAATTTACACACTTTCAGCGGTAAGTGGGGTTACCAAAGGTATTCAGCTACTAAGCCGTTTTAATGTTGTACTGGCAGTGTTGCTGATGTTGTTTATATTACTAATGGGGCCAACTGCGTTTATTATCGACAGTTACATTCATTCCTTTGGTTTGTATTTAGATAACTTTATTCCTATGGCTACATTTCGTGCCGATAAACCGTGGCTAGACTGGTGGACTGTATTCTTTTGGGGCTGGTTTTTAGGTTATGGCCCATTAATGGCTATGTTCGTTGCACGTATATCCCGTGGACGTACTATTCGTGAAATGATTTTACTTATTTCTGTGGTTGCCCCTGTGATCACGTGTTTTTGGTTTACTATTGTTGGCGGCTCAGGCATCTTTTTTGAATTAAATAATCCTGGCGTTATATCAGAGCCTTTTGCTGGGCTTAATTTGCCAGCGGCATTGTTAGCCATCACTGAGCAGTTACCTATGGGATTTGTTGTGTCGGTGTTATTTTTAGTACTGACCACTATTTTTGTGGCAACAACAGGTGATTCAATGACGTACTCGGTATCTATGGTAATGACGGGTACCGATCACCCACAAACGTCTATTCGAGTGTTTTGGGGGATTATGATGGGGGTGATGGCGGCGTTGCTTATTTCTATAGGCGAGGGCGGAATTTCAGCCTTGCAGTCGTTTATTGTGGTCACTGCGGTGCCAGTTTCGTTTGTGTTACTACCTTCGTTGTGGACAGCACCACGAATAGTTAAGAAAATGGCAGACGAACAAGGACTTTAAATGTATACAAAAGGGCGCTAATTAGCGCCCTTATTGATTACATAATTAACCTTTTCGCTTGCGTGGTTTTAACACCTCAGTTTTATTTGCTTCCTTTTTTTGTTTACGTTTTTCTTTTAACGATAACAAGGGTTTTTTCTTGGTATTCTTAGACATATCATCACCTCATAAAAAATAATAAATAAACTTTTTACCATTTCCATAAACTTTAAATATATAAACCCAATACACGACTCCTTAATTAAAGTGTTTTCAAAGAAAATATTGAATAAACCGTAGCTATTAAGAATAGTAGTTTTTAAATTAACTAGAGCGCAATAAAGCGCCCACTTGAGTGGGGGAATATTAGGGCGAAGCTCCCTAATAATGAGGTATAAAATAGTACCGCAGGTGTTTTCATAGCCTCTAATCTAGCAGTTTAAATAATAACTTCAAGTCCACAGTTAGGTTGTCATTGATTAAATATTTAGATTTCAATACTAAGAGTAAAAGTTTGCTCCAAAGAGGTGATAGTTAGTTTTAATTTTTTGAGGCTAATGCATGTCGAGGTTACTTAGAACTAGTTCAACCTAGATAAATAAATCTAGTTACAATGTGTAATTAAAGAACACTTCCTGTTCAATTTTCATATTATTATATTTACGACTGGTTGATTTGTTTTAACTGTATGTTTTCTTGTTGTGCTTTTTTTAAACATGATTGTTATTTTTGAAGCTTTTCCTTTCACTTCATTAAGAAGTGTGTGCTAGACTCCGCGCCCGAAAAAAGTAGTGTGTGATTCTACTTTTGTTAATTCTTAATGGTTAGTTTTTGTCAGTGGTAGCTTCAAACTTTTTACTTAGTTCTGGGGTTGACCTAATAAAAATTTAACCTTTTTTGTGCAAGGTCAATCATCGTTATGTCGTTTTTTAAAAACTTAGCAATTCGCAAAAAAATCGCGTTTGCTTTTATTATTATAGCCATAGTTAATATTGCTTTTGGTGTGTATTTGTATCGTTCTTTAGGCGCTATCGAACACGATATTCTTAATTTAACAGACGATACTATACCGTCCATGATGATGGTGAATAATATGAAATACACTATGTCGTCAATTCGCCGAGCGCAAATTAGTTTATTATCTGCCACTGATGCTCAGGAAGTAGCAGAAGACATATTATGGATGAACACCCGTTACCAAGCGATTAAAGACAGTTTGACTCGTTATGAAAATGGCATTTGGTCTGATCATGAGCGCAGTGTTTTTATGCCAGTAAAAAACTTATGGCAACAGTACTTAAAACAACTAGATGGGTTTGACAATGACATCAAAAATAAAAATCTTAGTAAAGCTAAAGAAGATATTCAGCGCTCTTTAGTTGTGTTTGAGAAGCTTGAAGTTGCTGTTGATGAACTATCTAAACTGAGTTTTTCATATGTAGATAAAAATCGGTCAGGGCTTATTAAATTAACAACTGCAATTATTAATACGTCAACAATACTAAGTGTCGGGTTAATCATTTTTATGGTAATTGTTACCTTAATCCTAGCGCGTTCAATTTGCCATCCATTACAACTAGTAGTCAAATTAGCAAACACAATTGCAAACAATAACTTAAGTCATACACTAGAGCGAAATCAAATAGGCAATGATGAACTCGGCGAATTAGCCGATTCTTGTATGACTATGCAAAATAACTTACGTCTAATGGTAGAAGATATTGTGGCTGGCGCAACACAATTGACCCATGCAGTTGAAGAAGTAAGTACAGTATCAGAGCAAACCTCTCAAGGAATGCAGCAGCAACAAAGTGAAGTTATGCAAATCGCGACAGCTATGACGCAAATGCAATCGACCATTGCAGAAGTGGCGCGTAATACAGAAGAGGCTTCTGATACTTCTCGTCAAAGTAGTCAGCAAGCAATTGTTGGTTCGCAGCAAATGAATTTGGTGGTCAATTCAATAAATGATGTTACTCAACAAATTACCCAAGCTGAGCAACGCGTTTTAGAGCTTGAAGAACAGGCACAGCTTATTAATGTGGTAGTTGATGTTATCAGTAATATTGCCGACCAAACTAACTTACTCGCACTTAATGCAGCTATAGAAGCAGCCCGTGCTGGTGAGCAAGGTCGTGGGTTTGCTGTGGTTGCGGATGAGGTTAGAGCACTTGCTGGTAAAACTCAGGAGTCAACAGGTAATATAGTTAGTATTATTCAAAATCTACAAGACTGTGCCATTAAAGCGCGCAAAGCAACTGCACAAAGCAGTACACTCATGGATCAATGTGTAGTACAAAGTCAAGAAACAGGAGATGCTATTGAGATAATAAACGATCAAAGCTCTCACATAGCAGATATGACTTTGCAAATAGCAAGCGCTTGTAGTGAGCAGGATTCAGTTAGCGAGGATCTAAACCAAAATATTGAGCGTATAAATGAATCAGCTAAAGAGGTAGCACAAGGCTCAGCAAGTGCAGCTCAGTCATGTGTTGAATTAAGCCAGTTAGCAGTGCAGCTGCAAAGTACGGTTAATCGTTTTCAGGTATAATATAGCTTGGGGCATGATCAACTTTTTATAAAAATAAACGCTGGATAGGTACTGCTCTTCTACAAGGATGTAGTTATAACTTTGATAGTGAGCTTGTTTTTTGTCTTTTTATTTAATGTAAATAGCATAAGATGCTCTAACTAGGTTGTTCATTCCTATCGATACGGTATAGTTTAAATATATTTAAGCATAACCTTGAGATAAACCATGCAGTTAGTCGACTTAGACCCTTGTGATCAGGATGTGATCAACGTATTTGCTGACATAGATCGACTTATTAGCTCATTATATCCTGTAGCAACTTCACAAGCGCTTACAGTTAATGAGCTTGGTTTACCGGGCGTTTACGCTGTAGGGTTAAAAAATCAAGACGGAATAGTTGCCTGTGGCGCGATAGTAAAGCAATTTGATGGTAGCTGGTATGGCGAAATTAGACGGCTTTACGTAAAACCTAGCTATCGCGGAAAAGGCTTATCACGGCGTATTATGCAAATTCTATTGCACTATGCTGGCGAAGAAGAAATCCCAATCATAAAACTAGAAACAGGACCAAAGCAAATACAATCAATCCATCTTTATGAGAATTTAGGATTTGTGCAATGTGCTCCTTTTGGTGAATACACAGAAAACCCAAACAGCTTATTTATGGAGCTTGCGCTCAGCTAATACAGCTCTGTTTAAGGCTTTTATTTATCAATTTCAATCCTAACTCGTTACGAGTAGAAATACTTGTTGGACATGAATCACTATTTTTCTTTTAATGCGCGGCAACTAGCCGAATCGGCATTCATAAATAAAAGAGAAAGATAAATGAAAGAGACAACATCACTAGAACAAGCTCGTACGAGCTACAACGTTCGTCATTGGAGCCAAGGTTTTTTTGGTATTAATGATCAAGGTGATGTGTATGTTGCGCCAAAGGCTGATGCCCCACAGCAAACCATTGCACTAACAGACATTGCTAAGCAGCTTGAAGAAAAAGGTTTAAGTTTGCCAGCACTCGTTCGTTTTCCACAAATATTACACCATCGTGTGCATAGCTTATGTGGCGCATTTAATACCGCAATAGAAAGCTATGGGTATCCAAAAGACTATTTATTAGTTTATCCGATTAAAGTAAATCAACAGCGCGAAGTCGTTGAAGAAATTGTTGCCAGTCAAGCACAAGTAGAAAAAAAACAGCTAGGTTTAGAAGCAGGCAGCAAGCCAGAGTTATTAACCGTATTAGCATTGGCTGAAAAAACCAGTGCGGTGATTGTGTGTAATGGCTACAAAGATAAAGAATATGTGCGCTTAGCGCTGATTGGCGAAAAGCTGGGCCATAAAGTGTATATCGTACTTGAGAAATTGTCTGAGCTGGACATGGTGCTTAGCCAAGCCAAAGAACTTAATGTAAAACCTCGCATTGGCATTCGTGTGCGTTTAGCATCGCAGGGCAAAGGTAAATGGCAAGCAAGTGGCGGTGAAAAATCGAAGTTTGGGTTGTCTGCTTCACAAGTGCTGTATGTAGTAAACCGTTTAAAAGAAACAGATCAGCTTGATTTAGTACAGCTTGTGCATTTTCACTTAGGGTCGCAAATGGCCAATATTCGTGATGTACGCTTAGGTGTAAGTGAAGCTGCGCGTTTTTATTGTGAATTACGTAAGTTGGGTGCACAAATAGAGTGCCTTGATGTAGGGGGCGGTTTAGCGGTTGATTACGACGGTACACGCAGTCAATCACACAACTCAATGAACTACAGTTTAGCCGAATACGCAAATAATATTGTGTATACCATAGGTGATATTTGTAAGCAGTATGAACAGCCTTTCCCTACCATTATTTCAGAGTCGGGAAGAGCATTAACGGCGCACCATGCAGTGCTTATTTCCAATGTAATTGGCACCGAAACATATGCACAAGAAGAAATAGAAGCGCCAGCAGATGATGCGCCGCAATTACTTAAAAATATGTGGATTTCATGGCAACAATTGCATGTACTTACTGATGACCGTGCATTAATTGAGATTTTTCACGACAGCCAAGGTGATTTAGCTGAAGCGCATAGTCAGTTTGCGATGGGATTATTAGATTTAACCCAACGCGCATGGGCCGAGCAAATTAATTTGCGTGTGTGTTATGAGCTTAATAAATTAATGGATAACAAAAATCGTTTCCATCGTCCGATTATTGATGATCTGAATGCGCGTTTAGCGGACAAGTTTTTTGTCAATTTCTCATTGTTTCAATCATTGCCTGACGCGTGGGGTATTGACCAAGTGTTTCCGGTATTGCCTTTAAGTGGTTTAACGCAAGCTCCACAAAAACGGGCTGTGTTACTAGATATCACCTGTGATTCAGATGGCGCATTAGAGCATTATGTAGATGGTCAAGGTATTGAAAGTACGTTACCAGTACCAGAATTTACAGCAGATAAACCTTATTTAATGGGTTTTTTCTTAGTAGGTGCCTATCAAGAGATTTTAGGCGATATGCATAACTTATTTGGTGATACGCACAGTGCTATTGTCAATATGGATGAGCAAGGTATTGCTAGCATTACAGAAATTAATCATGGTGATACTGTGGCTGACATGATGCGTTATGTACATTTAGATGTTGAAGGTTTTCAGCAGTCATACGCGCAGTTAGTCAGCGCAAAAATTGCAGCAGATGAACAGCAAAGCGTTTTAGACGAGTTGCAAAGCGGCCTTGATGGCTACACTTATTTAGAAGAGTTATAAGCAATGTCTAGCTTGTTTGGTTGTGTTGACCACTCATTGTACTCAAATGGGATGACGTTTTTACGTCGTCCTATGGTACAAAACATTAACGCGATTGAAGCCGATGTAGTGGTATTGGGTCTACCGTTTGATTTAGCCACTTCAGGGCGCCCTGGTGCCCGCTTAGGGCCTGATGCTATTCGCAGAGCATCGGTACATTTAGCATGGGAAGATACAAAATACCCATGGACATTTCCATTGTTTGAGCGCTTAACCGTGGCGGATGCTGGCGACTTTACTTATCCGGTGGGCGATCCTGAATATTTTACCGCGCAATTAGAAATGGCGGCAGAGCAAATACTTCGCCAAGGTAAAACATTATTAGGCTTGGGTGGCGATCATTTCGTAACGTTACCACTATTGCGCGCACATGCAAAAATTCATGGCAAAATGGCATTAGTTCACTTTGATGCGCATACCGATACCTATAGCAACGGCTCGCGTTTTGATCACGGCACCATGTTTTATCATGCGCCAATGGAAGGGTTAATTGATGTTAATCACAGTATTCAGCTCGGCATTCGTACTGACTTTGATCAAAGCAAGCATGAGTTTGCAGTGATTGATGCCATGCAAGCCAATGATCTGCATGCGAATGATATTGCAGCTCAGATTATTGAGCGAGTGGGTGATTTACCGGTTTACTTAACCTTTGATATAGATTGTTTAGACCCCGCCTTTGCACCAGGTACGGGCACACCAGTGTGTGGTGGTTTAACCTCTGATAAAGTGCTTAAAATCTTACGCGCACTGAAAGGCATTAATATGGTGGGAATGGATGTGGTTGAAGTATCCCCGTCGTACGACCAAAGTGAGCTTACCGCCATTGCCGCTGCAACGATTGCCAGTGAATTACTGCATTTGTGGGCATTTAAGCATAAATATTAATATGTGTTAATGCAGTTTAAAAAGCGCCAATTTGGCGCTTTTTTTGTATGAAAATAAAAGACTATTAAAACTGCATATTGTGCTTTTTAGCATAAAGAAAAAACACCGGAATTTCGATTATGACGTAAGTTAAAAAAGTAAACCAAAACCAATTAACTTCAAATATTAACCAGCTAAATTGCACGCCTGAGTTGTAATAAAGAGTAGATGCAATTAATAGCGTAATGCCTGTTGCAAATAAATCTTGCACCGATACTTTTTTAAAGCTGCTGCCTGCAAAGCGCGGATAAATAAACCCGTAGCCAAGCGTTATCATAATGATAACCAATAAGAGCAAATTTAGTTCAGGGGTCATTCTGGTTTATATTGCCTCGCATATTCTATTCGCTCTTGGGAACTTGGGTGCGTTGATAAATACTTTAACCAAGCATCATCATAGCTCCCTTCTCGTGCCTTTAAATTCTTTTCCAGTGCTTCAATTGCATCAGCAAAGTCGTGGTTAGAATAGCCTAATTTTAAAAGGTTTTTAATCGCATATATATCGGCTTCTTGTTCCATATCTCGCGAAAACGCTTGTTGTAAAAAAGATGAACCAGAGCCAAGCACGACTTCTAATATACCTTCTAAGTCACCAAAAATAACTGCAAATACAACGGTGCTCGCTGCAGCTTGTGCCGCAAGTCGAATGCTGTGATGGTGCTGAACATGACCAATTTCATGAAGTAAAATAGCACGCAGGGCATCAGGATCATTTTTTAATAGCTCAACAAGTTCGTCAGTTACTACAACCCGACCATTTGGAAGAGCAAACGCATTAGCTGAAAAATAATCAGACTGATAAAAAGATAGCCTAAACTTTGCACTGTCTAAATTGAGCGAGTTAAGCATTAAACGCCATTGTTGCTGTATTTCTGATTGCTTATTAGTGGAAAGTTGAGAAGGTTCCAATGCGACTTTTTCTATTACACTGAGCGTTTGCTCTCCCATCGTTTCAATTGTCGAGGCAGGTGCTAAGTTAACGCTATAAACGGCTACTGATGGTATTAAGCGGTATAAAATTAACCAAAGTAATAGGGGAATTAGCAGCACGGATGCAACAATAAGAATCTTATTTTTTTCTAAGCGTTCACTGAGTCCATGCTCTTTAAGCGCGAATGGCCACCTAAATTCTACATCTTGAGGAATAAATCGCCCACCATCAGCAAAATTTAACTCTGACGCCATGCCAGGTAACGGGCTATCAAGTTGGCAATTGTCTATTGTTGATGCAAGTAACGTCGTATTCTCAGAGTCAACAAGTGTTATTTGCTCATGGGAAAGGTGTGCATAGCTTTTAATATGTTGGCTGCTATTAGGGTAATAATAACAGCCAAAAATAGGATAATTACTCATTAGGTGAGTGAAATATCAATATCAAACACATTGGCCGCTTCTTCAGCAAATGATGACTGCTCATTTTGTGCAACATCAATCAACGAAAGTGCGCCGCTATAAATAGTGACTTCAGTAACCGATGCTAACAGCTTTGCTCTGCGTACTTTAGCCCAAGGGTAGGCAAGTCCTAAGGTAAATATAATTGCCAGTACATTGGTAAATAGTAAGATGGCATAGTCAATGGCTTTTAAGTTCGAATCAAAGGTAGCGACTTCTGTAAATTCACTGTTATTAAAAATATGATTTCGAATAAGCGAATGATAAACAGCGCCTACTAGTGTTAAAAACGCAACATACAACGTAGCAATTAATAGCGGCACTACAATTGTCGAAAGGCTAAAGTTTTGTGTGTTTAAGTTACCGATAGTTAAGGCACTTGCACCAGCAAAGAAGCCAAAAATAACTAAGCCACCTATTGCAACTCCTAGGGTAATAAGTGCTGCGATGTAATAGCGTTCGCCTTGAAGATTTACTGTAAGTGGTTTATTTCCATAGCTGATGTTTTCATGCATATATTGATCAATTCGCTTTAATACATACGGCAGTAATAGGTGTAATGTGAATACACTTGCAATAGGTAATAAAACAAAGTTAATAAATGCATCGCCGTAATTACCTGAAAAGGCAAAGCGTACATTACGATGGCGAGTCATACGCATATTAAAACGCAGACCTTGGTTGATGATCCACGGCAATAAAAATAAAAAGCCAATAGCAAATAAAAGGCCTATCGCTGGTGCGAGGCTGCTAAGTAAGGTGTAAATTAAAAATGCGATGACCGCTAAAATGCGTCCTTTTAAAATTTGTATTGGGGTCGCTAGATAGTCAAAGCTATGGCCGTCGATACGCGTATGACCGTAAAAATAACGATAGGTGCGAACTTTTGCCCATGCCGAATAAATTCCGAGAGTAATAATACTCAGCAGTATATTAACAATCCATATACCAAAAAATTCGCCGGCTTTGCCGCTAAATTGTACTTTACCGCTAAAAATAGCAGGGGGTGTTTGATTTGACTCAGATGAAGTTGGGTGTACTGGTTCCATTTTAAAAATATATCCATTTTGTTTTTTGTAAATTTACCTTTTTTAGATAAAAAAAACAATCTTTATAATTAGCTAGCTGATTGTAAGTAGGCTATTTTTATTGCTTTTACTGTTTATGGGGCTGCACTTTAAGTCACCTCTGGTATACTGTGCAGATAATTTAATGGGGCTGTCATGATTTCAAAAAACCAACTTAAACTTATTCGCCAGCTTGGCCAAAAAAAGTATCGCAAGCAATTTAACCAATACTTAGTACAAGGCGAAAAAAATGTACTGGAGTTATTAAATAGCCCATTAAAAGTAAACGATGTATTTGCAACGCAAAGCTTTATTGATAATAACCAAAGCTCATATCCTCAAACGCATTTTATTACAGCGGATGAAGAGCAGCTAACAAAGGCCAGTACTTTGGTAAGTAATAATGCGGCTATTGCAATTATTGATATGCCAAGCACCGTATTACCAGATGAAAACAGTTTAATATTAGCCTTGGATGGAGTGTCTGATCCTGGGAATTTAGGTACCATCATTCGCGTGGCTGATTGGTACGGTATAAAACATATTGTTGCTAGCACTGACAGTGCCGATCCGTATAACCCAAAAACAATTAGCGCCACAATGGGGTCGTTCGTTCGCGTATCGGTAAGCCAAGTTGAATTGCCTGAATACTTATCTACATTAAACATGCCTATTTATGGTGCATTTTTAGATGGCCAAAGTGTGCATAGCACTAAATTTAGTGGCCAAGGTGTATTGCTTATGGGCAGTGAATCACATGGAATACGCGAGCAGTGTGCAAAATTAGTGAGCAACAAAATAACCATTCCGGCTTTTGGCGGTGCAGAGTCGCTTAATGTAGCAATGGCCACGGGTATTATTTTAGATAATTTTAAACGCCAAGCTTAACTTTTTAGCTATTTATGCGTTAAGTTATTTATAGTAAAAAACAATAATAAATCGGTAATAACAATAAAATGCGCTTAAGCACTATTAAATTAGCGGGCTTTAAATCGTTTGTAGAGCCCACTAAAATTCCATTTCCTGACCAAATGACGTGTGTTGTCGGCCCTAATGGCTGTGGCAAATCAAACGTCATTGATGCGGTGCGATGGGTGCTTGGTGAAAGCTCAGCTAAAAATTTACGTGGCGATGCCATGACCGATGTCATTTTTAATGGCTCTACTAACCGCAAGCCCATTTCGCAAGCCTCCGTTGAATTAATCTTTGATAATACCCAGGGTAAGTTACCCAATACTTTTGCTGATCGTAACCAAGTGGCTATTAAGCGTTTGGTGACTCGCGATGGTCAGTCATTGTACTTTCTAAATGGCAGTAAATGCCGAAAACGTGATATTACCGACATATTTTTAGGCACGGGCCTTGGGCCGCGAAGCTACGCTATTATTGAACAAGGGATGATCTCACGTTTAATTGAGAGCAAACCGCAAGAGCTACGTGTTTTCTTAGAAGAAGCCGCAGGGGTCTCTAAATACAAAGAGCGCCGCCGCGAAACGCAAACACGCATAAAAAGCACCAGAGAAAACTTAGAGCGACTGCTTGATGTTCGTCAAGAGTTACAAAACCAGCTTGATAAACTGGCGGTACAATCGGTTGAGGCTAAAAAATATCGCGAACTTAAATCCCAAGAGCGCACCTTAAAGGGGCAAATAGCGGTATTAAAATGGCAAAAACTGCATCAGCAACAGCTCGATAAAAGTGCGCAAATAAAAAAGCTGGATGACCAAATCAGCTTCTTTAAAACGGCGCATTCAGGCCATGATGATGTTCTGGCAAGCCTTGATGCTCAAGTGCAAGCTCAACAAGATAAACTCGATGATGCACAGCAACAGCAGCATCATACGCATACTGAATTGACTCGCAGTGAACAGCAGCAGATTAGCATTAAGCAACAAACGCTTTCACTGAAACAAAATTTAGCCAAGTTAGAGCAACAAAAAAACCAAAGTGAAGAAGTCAAAACGCAGCAACAAAGTCTTTGCCAAGAGTTAGATGACAACTTGCAACAGGCTGTAGAGCATAACTTAATGTGTAGCGAGCAGGTTATAGAACTTACCGATGAGGTTAATCGGCTGCTGGAGATTAAAAATGCCGACACGTCACAGTGGCAATCACTAACAGAAGACTATCAAAAATTAAATAATCAGCAGCTAGCGCATGCAAATGCAGTAAAACATACAGAGCAGAAAATCAGTTATGTTAAGCAACAACTAACGCAGCTTGATGAGCAAATAGATGAGTTAAAACGCAGTGAGATAGAGCAGCAATTAATTCAGCAACAGCAGCACAGGCAAACGCTAACAGAGCAGCTGGCTAACGCGCAAACTGCTCATAGTAGAGGTCAAAGTGCTCAGGCAATACAGCAGCAACAGCTTGATGAAGCTCAGCAGCAATGGCAGCATTTATCTCAGCAAGTTAATGAACTAAAAGCCGGTATAGCAGGGCTAAAAACTACCCTTGGACTTGAAAAAAACAGCGATAAAACTTTAACTTTATTCAAGCAGTTAACTGTTCAGCCTGATTATGAGTTTTTAGTAGAGCAGGCGCTGTCATCACTTGAGCATATTCATGTTTCACCAGGTAAAGCAGAAAATAGCACGTGGCAAATACCCTCACAGTCTGTGGCAAGCAATAGTATTGCTGCCTTTATTAGCGCTGGTATCTACCCCGAGTTATTAAACCATATTGCTTATGATGCCGAGGGTCAAACACACCATCTTAACGATGCCAGTTATATTGCAGTGATGGACAAGCAAGGGGCGTTACATGGTCGAAATTGGCATCTCAGTGGCGAAAAAAATGCAGAAAATTCCTTATTATTAATGCACAAAAAGCTCAAGCAGCAAGAAACCTTACTTGAGCAACAACAACAGGCATTGACGGACGCACACTCCACACTTGAAGAACATCAAGCGCAAGCTGCATTAATAACCGAGCAGCAAAACGAGCGCAAAGACACTATTCATCAATTAGCACAACAACTTGCTGTAGCAACAACGCGTGGTGATATGCTCAAAGCGCAAGCTGATCAACATCAGCAACAGGTGACGAAATTACAACAACAACGTCAGCCACTGCTAGAACAACAGCAGCAGTTAAGCGAATTGTTGGGCGAAGAGCTTGATAAAAATGAACAGCTTGCAGAGCAATTAGAGGCCTTAGCTGAAGAGCTTAACCAAGCCGATAGCACACGAATAAATAGTGATGAACGTTACAAACAAGCTTTAAATAATGCTGAACAGTATAAAACGCAAGCACACCAGGCAAACCTTAATGAGCAAAAAGTGCGTAGTGAGTGGCAGCTCAGTCAAACCAAGCTGAACCATGCCGAACAAGCATTAACAATGGCTGTAGAAGGAACGCAAGAGCTAATAGAGCAAATTGAGGCGTTACTTATTCCTGAGCAAGAGCTTGCACTAAGTATTGAACAATTATTAGTACAGCACCAACAAGGCGAACAAACCCTTGTGGATATTCAACAGCAGTTAGCTCAAGCAAAACAAGAATTACAAACCAAACAAGCGAGTTTAAAAACGTCACAAACTGAGCTGGTGGCATTACAAGAGCAACACCAGAAGCTGAGCATTGAAGAGCAAAGCCTATTAATAAAAGCGCAAGCAGTACTTGAGCCACTTAGCGAGCTTAATCAAAATTTAAAACAGGTTTTAGCAGAGCTTCCTGCAGAGTTGTCATTAAACGCAGCGCAAAATCAACTTGCTGGAGTCAGTAATCAGCTAGAGCAATTAGGAGCCGTTAACCTTGCAGCCATTGATGAATTTGAACAAGCTAAGCAAAGAAGTGATTATTTAAATAATCAGCTGGATGATTTAACCCAGGCATTGACAGCTTTAGAAGGCGCTATTCATAAAATAGATCGTGAAACTAAAACGCGCTTTAAGTCTACCTTTGATCAAGTGAATCACGATTTTGGTCAGCTTTTTCCAAAAGTATTTGGCGGCGGCAGTGCTTACTTAGAATTAACCAGTGACGATTTACTCGAAAGTGGTGTTAGTATAATGGCAAGACCTCCGGGTAAAAAAAATTCGACAATTCATTTGTTAAGTGGTGGAGAAAAAGCGCTGAGCGCATTATCATTGGTGTTTTCTATATTCAGGCTCAATCCAGCTCCATTCTGTATGCTGGACGAGGTAGATGCCCCATTGGATGATGCCAACGTGGTTCGTTTTTGCCGATTGGTTGAAGAAATGTCACAATCTGTGCAGTTTATTTATATAAGCCATAATAAAATTGCAATGGAAATGGCGGGTAGATTAACGGGTGTAACCATGGCAGAGCCCGGCGTGTCGCGCATGGTTGCTGTAGATATTGAACAAGCGGTGCAACTTGCACATGCATAATTTTATAGTCATTTGCTAGTTGTTTTGGGTAAAATGATGGCAGTTAGGCATATTAATAATAAAAGGTGAGGGGATGGCCGAAGAATTAAGATGGGTTTTAATTGTGATCAGTGTGTTTGTCATTGGTGGCTTATTAATACACGGTTTATGGTCAGTAAGAAAAAAAGAGAATGCTGAACTCCCTGCAAGCGAGCGAGTTGAACCTGTTCAAGAACAGCAGCCTTCATCTGTGCATACTGAGCCACAAGAGCCAACGTTAGCGCAACGAGAAGAGCCACAAATGAGTGAGTTAAACTTCAGCGCTGATGAGCCACAAATAGATGTTAGCCCAGCTGATACAGCTATTGAAGATGACCTTGAAGTCGTAACCGAAGAGGCTGTTGATACGCAACAAGACGCCCCTAAAGATGTTTCAGACTTTGTGATTGTGCATATTCAAATGCCAGAAGGACTGACCATGCAAGGCAGTAAATTACTGCCAGCAGTTAACACGCTAGGTTTTAAATATTCAGAAGAAGGCTTTTTTAATCGCCATCTAGACCCTGCAGGCCAAGGGCCGGTGTTATTTAGACTGGTAAATATGTATAACCCTGGCACGTTCGATATTGATAATATGGAACAGTTTAGTACCGCAGGCGTGAGCTTATTTATGACTCTACCATGTGATGGCGATGGCCTTGCTGCGTTTAATATGCTGCACAGCGCCGCTAAGAAGCTAGCAGATGAATTTGGAGCTGAAATCTTGGATGCTGAGCGAAACGAAATGACGGTAGAGCGTATTCGTCAATATGTTGAGCAGGTTCGCGCATTTTCTGCGTAATATACGCATAAGTTAAATTTTGTAAGCCACTGGGCGTTCACTCGTCAAAGTGGCTTTTTTTATGTTTTTGAGGTCTACATGGCAAGCAGCATTAGTGAGCAAATTAATCATCTTCGTACCACGCTTGAGCAACACAATTATAGTTATTATGTGCTTGATACACCCAGCATACCCGATGCCGAATATGATCGCTTATTACGTACTTTGAGCGAATTAGAAACCCAGCACCCTGAGTTTTTAACTGCAGATTCACCTACTCAAAAAGTAGGTGGGGCGGCGCTTGCCAAGTTTGAGCAAGTAGCACACCAAGTGCCTATGTTGTCGCTTGATAACGCTTTTGGTGAAGACGAATTCAATGGTTTTAATCGTCGTATTAAAGAGCGTTTAATGAGCACTGAAGAGCTTACATTTTGCTGTGAGCCTAAACTGGATGGCTTAGCGGTATCGATTATTTATCGCGATGGGGTATTAGTGCAAGCAGCGACTCGTGGCGATGGTTTTACTGGCGAAAATATTACCCAAAATGTAAAAACAATTCGCAATGTGCCATTAAAGTTACGCGGTGATGATTACCCGCGTGAGCTTGAAGTGCGCGGTGAAGTGTTTATGGATAGCGCGGGCTTTGAAAAATTAAATGCCGAAGCAGAAAAGCGCGGTGACAAAGTTTTTGTAAACCCACGTAATGCGGCAGCGGGCAGTTTACGCCAGCTAGACTCAAAAATTACCGCAAAACGGCCACTGATGTTTTATGCCTACAGCACCGGATTGGTCGCCGATGGCACATTACCTGAAGATCATTACCAGCAACTTGCCAAGCTTACCGACTGGGGATTACCACTGTGTCCAGAAACAAAACTAGTTGAAGGCCCAAAGGCCGCGCTTGCCTATTATAATGACATTTTAACGCGCCGTAGCGAGCTAAAATATGAAATAGATGGCGTGGTAATAAAAGTAAATAAAAAAGCCCTACAAGAGCGCCTAGGCTTTGTTGCGCGTGCACCGCGCTGGGCTATTGCTTATAAGTTTCCGGCGCAAGAAGAAATAACACACTTGCTAGATGTAGAGTTTCAAGTAGGGCGTACTGGGGCTATTACCCCTGTTGCGCGACTAGAGCCGGTATTTGTTGGTGGTGTTACGGTATCGAATGCAACGCTGCATAATGCTGATGAAATTGCCCGTTTAGGCGTTAAAGTGGGCGACACTGTGATTATTCGTCGCGCTGGGGATGTGATCCCACAAATTACCCAAGTAGTGCTTGAACAACGCCCAAGCGATGCAAAAGCGATTGTGTTTCCAACTATGTGCCCAATTTGTGACTCGCACGTTGAGCGGGTTGAAGGAGAAGCTGTTGCACGTTGTACAGGCGGCTTGGTATGTCAAGCACAGCGCAAACAAGCGATTAAACATTTTGCCTCACGTAAGGCTTTAGATATTGACGGCTTAGGCGACAAAATTGTTGATCAATTAGTTGACCGAGAGCTGATCAAAACGCCTGCTGATTTATTTATTTTAAAGCAGGGACACTTTGAGTCACTTGAACGAATGGGACCAAAATCAGCAAAAAACTTAGTTGCGGCGCTTGATGATGCTAAAACCACTACCTTAGCAAAGTTTTTATATTCACTGGGTATTCGTGAAGTCGGTGAGGCCACAGCTCAGAATTTGGCTAATCACTTTTTAACGCTTGAAAACGTGATTGATGCCAGCATTGAACAACTAATAGAAGTAAGCGATGTAGGTGAAATAGTGGCGAAGCATGTTCGCGGCTTTTTTGCTGAAGAGCATAACCTGACAGTGGTAAACGAATTAATAGCGCAAGGAGTAAACTGGCCACAGTTAACAGCGCCATCAGAGCAAGAACAGCCGCTAGCGGGTTTAACTTATGTGCTAACTGGGACGCTTAATACGCTTAATCGTAATGATGCAAAAGCGCGCCTACAACAATTAGGCGCCAAGGTTTCTGGCAGTGTTTCAGCAAAAACAGATGCCTTAGTGGCGGGCGAAAAAGCCGGCTCTAAGCTCACCAAAGCGCAAGAGCTTGGTATAGAAATACTGACAGAGGATGATTTAATTACTTTGTTAGAGACTCATAATGGCTAGTTTTACAAATATACTTAATACCTTGTTAATTGACCTAGGCCAATGGTTACAGGGCTATTTGCCGCATTTATCACTGCTTTTAATGGTGTGCTTAGTGTCGCTGTATGCGGATGACATTTTAAAGTTAACCAAAGGCGTCGTAGCTAGGCGCCACTTTATTATTAGGGTGGCGTGTTTTGTGTTGATAACTGCGTTTGGCTTTGGCTTGTTAGTGGTGTGGTTAAGCCCACTGCTAACTAAAGCTTTACTGTTTTTTGGCACTAAGTGGTTAGCGCTTACCTTATTAGTGGCATTTTTTATTTTGGGCACTATTGCCGATAGGAAAAATCAGTTGTGAGTCGATATGGGCCTGAATACTGGGATAAATATGGTAGCTATCGTACGCCATTAGCGTTTCACTTGAGTATTTTAGTACTATTGCGCGCCTATTTTATTTGGGTAATAGCCGCGTTGAGTCGTCGACCTGAGCTTGATTTAATGTCATTGTTTTTTAAGTCAAAAGATGATTTTTTTATTGCTATAGCGATCGGTGCTGTAGCCATTGTACCCACTATTTTATTTTGTTTACGAAGGCCAAGAGACTCGCATCAAGCAACACAACGCTTGGCGCGTATTTGGCGGTATATGCGTTGGCCGCTGATTGCGTGTGCATTAATTGATTTGTCGTGGTTAAGTATTCAGGCAGCTCATAGCCACTATCGCTTCTCATTGTTTTTAGCTGTGCAAATGGTGATTGTATTATGGGTGTTGTGGTATTTGGCAAAAAGTCGTTACTTAAGTGTTTTCTTTAGTGATTGGCCCGAGCCGACAGAAAAAGCAACTGATAAAAAGTAAGAGGGCTTATGCACAGTATCAATAAAAAAATAGCACAAGTAATTGCTTTAATAGGGCTCATTATTATAGCGAGTGGCTATTTTTTTTCTTTAGGGGAACACCTTTGGTTTAAAGCTGGGTTAGTAATGTGGGTTGTGGTGTTTTGTTCGTGTTGTTACCGATTAACGCCGTTGTTTAAAATGCGCAATCCGCTGCGTAATTTTATTCAACGCGATGCGCAGCACTTATTTGTTTTTAGTTTAACAGGGCTGTTTGATAAAAAAAATGGCCCGCATTGGTTAGTCATCAGTAATATTGAGTCGATAGAAATAAGAAACGATGAACTAATAGTGCACAGTAATAATGATAGACAATTAAGCGTGAGCATTCCTGGCAGTCAAGCCCAATTGCATGCCTATGTAAACCGTATACTTACAGCAACAGAAAAGCACACTATAGTCTTTAGATAGCGTTGATCGTGGTATTAGCCACAGGCGTACCAGACTACAAGTAAATGATTGCTAGTTAAATTAATAACGTAATGAGGTTCTTATGTTGAAGTGGAACGATATTGTTAATTTTGCCAACCATGGCAATCCAACACCGGTTCGAAAAGTGGTTAAAACAGATCAGCAATGGCGCGAACTGTTAAACGAAGAGCAATATTATGTGACCCGTAAAAAGGGAACTGAACGACCAAATAGTTCGAGTAGTTGTACCTTGCTAGAGCCAGGTAAGTATGTGTGTGTTTGTTGTGACAACTTACTATTTGATGCAGATGAAAAGTTTGATAGTGGCACCGGCTGGCCTTCATTTACCCAACCGGCAACTGAGGAAGCGATTGGTTATGTCATGGATAATAGTCATGGCATGGAGCGAGTTGAAGTTGTTTGTAATGTGTGTGATGCGCATTTAGGGCATATTTTCCCTGATGGGCCACTTCCTACTGGTTTACGCTACTGTGTAAACGCACTGGCAATGAAAAAGCTCTAGGGTCTGTTGACCTTTCAAGGTTAAATTTGCAGCGGTCTGTTTGGGATTTAGGCAAGGCAGCGCCTATGTGGTGTGGTTACTCCCCATAAATAGGCGATAACGTAGCATTAATGCCAAACAGGCTCTAACTAATCTCTAGTTTCATTTCTTTAGCAATCTGAAGTAGTTTATCGAACCGCTCTGATTGCTCTTCTGCTAAGGGGGATTTTTTTAATAGTTTAAAGCACTTTTGGGCCAACAGACTATTGAAAGAGTCACCATGTTTTTTTGACTTATCCACTAAACATTGCAATAAATTAAGCGCAATACTTGGATTGTGTGGCATGACTCTAAATGCTTGGCTGAATGCCTCTAAGGCAACATTTAATTGGCCGCGCTCAAACTGCTTAACAGCATGATTATTGAGCTCTTTCGGCCCCATTTTAATATCACGTCTTTCACTTTGCTGTTGCTGTATATAACGCAAGTAAGTAGCATCGCTTCTACTTGGGTGACGTTCGCAATGATCAATTATTTGGCTAAATAGCGCTTGCGCCTTTTGGTGAAAACCTAATTCATGCAGTGCTTTTGCCTTGTCTAGGGCACCATCTACTGAACGTATTTGAGTATCGCTGTCATCAAGTTGCTCAATGAGCTGTTTCGCTTTTTTATGTTCATCTTTTAAATAATAAAGGCGTGCATTGAGCACATCGATTTGAGTTTGCGCATTACTGGTTGGGAATTGTGTTTTTAGCTCATTAATATATTTATTTGTTTGACGAGAGATCCTGTTTATTTGGTCAGTTTGATCTGTGGTCAATGCAAAATCAATCCCAGCACGAGCAGCATTTAAATAAATGTCTGGGCTATCATGCATAGAGTACTTAGCATAAGTGGCAATATCTTTTTGAGTTAAGTAGCTGGTTTCATAATCTCTATTAATGAGCGATACGCTGTTCAGTGATTTTTGACGGTCTATATTACGTGGAGCAATATGTGTCGCTTGGCTTAAAAAGTCTTGGGCTAAATCAAATTGGTTTAGTTTTATTTCTAAACGCCCCAATAAGTCTAAGGCTATAAGTCGAGTCTCATTACGTTCAAGCATTGTTTTAAGCATGCGCTGAGCCAAAATATGCTCATTGTTAGCAATTAAGGCTTCTACCAATCCTACTTTTGCCCATGCAAACTTTTGCATATTCAAAACTGACTTAAAAAAATCTTTCGCTTCTTGGTTTTGTTTTAGCGCCAGTAAAATATTGCCTTTTAATCTAAGTAGAATAGGGCTGTATTTATTACTTTTATCGAGTTGGGCATTAATTTGTTTCAATGCTTTAGACTGGTTATCGTCATCAATTAAAGTGTATATAGCTTTTAAGTCGCTTTTACGTTTGAGAATACGCTCTATGCGCACTCTTAACTCTTGTACAGAGAAGGGTTTTACTAAAAAGTCATCGGGTTGAAGTTCTAATACACTGTGAACTAACTCTCCGCTAGTTTCCGCAGATGTAAAAATAAACCCAGTAGAGTGTTTTATTAATGCTTTAGCGCGTAATTCTTCATAAAGCTGGTAGCCATCTTGGCGTTTGCTTAGATTAAAAGAGCAAATTACCAAGTCAAATTCTTCATGTAAGCATTGTTCTTTTGCCGCTAAGGCATGATCTGCAAAACGCATATGTCCAAAGCCAATTTTTTCGAGCGACTGTTTCATGTAGCTTTGAGCAAGTGGCTGCTCTTCTACAATCAGTATTTTTGCTTCATTGAAAATATTTTTAGACATTGGCTTAAGCGTAATTGAATTTAACACAGACTATAATCAACAGTTTAGACGCTTACAAGGTAATTTAAAGATTCGCCTCGAAGATGAGAGCTTATTAAGCAAATTAATTCTAAAGGTTTATATTTTTATCTTAAAAGAGCTAAAAACCCATTTAAAGTAAATGAATAGCACGCGTAATAAAGTAAGTTTAAACAAAATGATTTTGAAGATAATAAAACTCGAAAGATAAATTTTTGGTATGTGATTGGAATACTGATTTTTTGAAACCGAAGAATTACTTGGTAACGAATTTCTAAATGGTAATTAATACTGAACTTGAACTAAAAGAGTGGAGGATAATGAATATTAAAATGGAAGGTGGTACTGGAGGATTTAGATTTTTGTAATATGCACCATTCAAAGAATGGTGGGTCGTACTGGACTTGAACCAGTGACCCTCGCCTTGTAAGGGCGATGCTCTCCCAACTGAGCTAACGACCCATATTACAAATTTACACATGTAACTATTTATATAATAAATTTTTATATGTGGTGGGTGATACTGGACTTGAACCAGTGACCCTCGCCTTGTAAGGGCGATGCTCTCCCAACTGAGCTAATCACCCACATATAAATTAATCAAAACTATTATAATAAATAGTACTGGACTTTAACCAGTGAACTTCGCCGTTACTTGTAAATAGCGGTGATGCTCTCTTTTTCTAACTGAGCTAATCACCCATTTAGACATCTTGTAATATGCACCATTCAAAGAATGGTGGGTCGTACTGGACTTGAACCAGTGACCCTCGCCTTGTAAGGGCGATGCTCTCCCAACTGAGCTAACGACCCATATTACAAATTTACACATGACTATTAACATAATAATAGATTTTATATGTGGTGGGTGATACTGGACTTGAACCAGTGACCCTCGCCTTGTAAGGGCGATGCTCTCCCAACTGAGCTAATCACCCACATATAAATTAAAACGCTACTATTAAAATAAACAGTACTGGACTTTAACCAGTGAACTTCGCCGTTACTTGTAAATAGCGGTGATGCTCTCATTTCTTGTAACTGAGCTAACGACCCATATTACAAATTTACACATGACTATTAACATAATAATAGATTTTATATGTGGTGGGTGATACTGGACTTGAACCAGTGACCCTCGCCTTGTAAGGGCGATGCTCTCCCAACTGAGCTAATCACCCACATATAAATTAAAACGCTACTATTAAAATAAATAGTACTGGACTTTAACCAGTGAACCTCGCCGTTACTTGTAAATAGCGGTGATGCTCTCATTTCTTGTAACTGAGCTAACGACCCATATTACAAATTTACACATGACTATTAACATAATAATAGATTTTATATGTGGTGGGTGATACTGGACTTGAACCAGTGACCCTCGCCTTGTAAGGGCGATGCTCTCCCAACTGAGCTAATCACCCACATATAAATTAAAACGCTACTATTAAAATAAATAGTACTGGACTTTAACCAGTGAACATAGCAATTACTTGTAAGTAAAATAATGCTCTCTTTTTCTGATTGGGTTAATAAACCCGTACAGAACTTAGATACGACACATTAAAATGTGGTGGGTGATACTGGACTTGAACCAGTGACCCTCGCCTTGTAAGGGCGATGCTCTCCCAACTGAGCTAATCACCCGCATCTAAACAACACCGCATTGCTGCGTTGTTGTGGGGCGCTATTATAGATAGACTTGTAAATGTGTCAACACTTGAATGATAAAAATGTGCTGAATGAAGCTTTTATAATCAATACAATGCAAATGGTGTTCACTTTATCAACAAGGTAACATAAAACGAACAATAAGCATGCATGGCTGGGCGCTAATGTAACTACATTCATATTCACTTGATAGGGCTCTGTTGCTTTTTAAGGATGAAAATTAATTCAATTTAGTGGTAATTGATTTGCCGAGCCAGGGTTGCAACCAAGAAATCAAAGTAAAGCTTTCTAGTGCAGATCATCCTGCCGATGTTATTCAATTGTTTAAACCACTCAAATTAACAAGTTGTTTATCGCTTAGCATAGTTAAGCTTTACAATTAGCATTTAATAAAATCCAGCTAGGCTATGATGGAAGTAGGCCCGTTTTAGGAGAAAAGCAGTGATAACTCAATTTGCATATAAATGTATACCTTTTGAGTCCGATGTGAATAGGTACTTTTAGTATTATAAAGTCGTTATTCTCAACTCAAACGCAAATGTGGCACACTTAACGTAACTCATGGTTACTAAATACTATGAAAATCTACTTTTTAGCATGTATGATAGCCAGTTTGTTGAAAATTAAACCATTTAAATAATGTCGCACAAAAAACTGTTGACTTTATTTTGGGGGGTGCATAGAATGCGCCCCGCACTAAGCGATACACGACGTGGTTATCACCGAGCGTATTGAATAAGTTGGGGCTATAGCTCAGCTGGGAGAGCGCTTCGCTGGCAGCGAAGAGGTCTGCGGTTCGATCCCGCATAGCTCCACCAATTTTTAGTGTTTGTCCTAGGGTAGCAGTTTTCTGTGTCCCCATCGTCTAGAGGCCTAGGACACCGCCCTTTCACGGCGGTAACAGGGGTTCGAATCCCCTTGGGGACGCCACTTAACTTTTAGTTAAAGGCGGTTTTACCGAGAAAATAGCGTAACACATAAAGCTCGAGTCTTTATTTGTACTATTGCGCCATTACCTTAAAGCTCAGGATGTGAGTTTAACTAATCAATTGTCCTAGTGACACTTTTTAGTGTCCCCATCGTCTAGAGGCCTAGGACACCGCCCTTTCACGGCGGTAACAGGGGTTCGAATCCCCTTGGGGACGCCACTTACTATTATACAGTAGGGTAGTGTTATTAAAGCTCGTCTGAATCGAGTCTAAACTTTCAGTTGTCCTAGTGACACTTTTTAGTGTCCCCATCGTCTAGAGGCCTAGGACACCGCCCTTTCACGGCGGTAACAGGGGTTCGAATCCCCTTGGGGACGCCACTTACTTATTTCTAATAGGGAAGTGCAGTGTTATTAAGCAACTCGCCTGAAACGAGTTAAACCATTCAGTTGTCCTAGTGACACTTTTTAGTGTCCCCATCGTCTAGAGGCCTAGGACACCGCCCTTTCACGGCGGTAACAGGGGTTCGAATCCCCTTGGGGACGCCACTTACTATTATACAGTAGGGTAGTGTTATTAAAGCTCGTCTGAATCGAGTCTAAACTTTCAGTTGTCCTAGTGACACTTTTTAGTGTCCCCATCGTCTAGAGGCCTAGGACACCGCCCTTTCACGGCGGTAACAGGGGTTCGAATCCCCTTGGGGACGCCACTTACTATTATACAGTAGGGTAGTGTTATTAAAGCTCGTCTGAATCGAGTCTAAACTATTCAGTTGTCCTAGTGACACTTTTTAGTGTCCCCATCGTCTAGAGGCCTAGGACACCGCCCTTTCACGGCGGTAACAGGGGTTCGAATCCCCTTGGGGACGCCACTTACTTATTTCTAATAGGGAAGTGCAGTGTTATTAAGCAACTCGCCTGAAACGAGTTAAACCATTCAGTTGTCCTAGTGACACTTTTTTAGTGTCCCCATCGTCTAGAGGCCTAGGACACCGCCCTTTCACGGCGGTAACAGGGGTTCGAATCCCCTTGGGGACGCCACTTACTTTTTCTAAAGTAGGTATGTGTTATTAAGATAAAAAACTTTCTGTTCAAGCATTTCTTACGTTCGTCTATAAAATACCTCTCTAAATTAAATATTTAGGTTTATCAAAGCCTAGAGTCACGATATTCACTCAAGTATTGTTCAACCTCAAAAGACTTAATTAAAAGTATCTGTGTTTTTTATTCAGGGCTTATAAATATTCTACTTGTTAATCTACATAAAACTTCCAAAAAATGAGGAGGATTTATGGCAAGTGGATGGGCGCGAGATGGCGCAATTCAAGATCAAATAGATGTAAGTGTTAATGATGCAGTGCAATACGCAAGAAGTAACCTAATTTCAGGAGCGAGCGCTGAGCTTTGTGATGAGTGTGACGAGAGAATACCACAAGCAAGAAGGTTAGCATTACCAGGCGTGCGCTACTGTATTTCATGCCAAGCGGAATTAGAAGGGCTACCAAGTAATGCTAACGCGTTTAATCGCCGTGGCAGTAAAGATAGTCAATTACGATAAAGGTGCTCAAGGCACCTTTTTTTATGGGTAAAATACTACCCGTGATTATTTATGATTTTTTCTGAATAAGTTCAATTGAGTAGCCATCTGGATCTTTTACAAACGCAATTTCTGTTGTGCCACCCTTTACTGGTCCTGGTTCACGGCTAACGTTACCACCAGCGCCCTTAATATCTTCACAGGCTTTATAAATATCATCAAACTCAATGGCGATATGGCCATAGGCATTACCTAAATCGTAGCTGTCGGTATCCCAGTTATAGGTTAGTTCAAGTACTGTCGTGTCAGTTTCATCACCGTATCCTACAAAGGCGAGGGTGTAGCGGTACTCTTCGTTATCAGCACGGCGTAACTCTTTCATACCAAGTACTTGAGTATAAAACGCAATTGATTTATCTAGATCAGCGACACGTAACATAGTATGTAATAAACGCATTTTTACCTCTAGGGTTTTTATTTTTAAACAGTAATATATTTAGTAGGTGATAAATAGTTAAATTAATCTTTAACTTATTAGAGAGTAAACCGACTTCCAATATTCTATTTAGATTTTATTATGTATTTTATTGATTAATATTCTCTTAGGCAACCAAATGAAAGTTCATTCAGCTAAACTATAATTTTATTTAATATCGCGGTGAATAATTTTGTTATAACTGCGTTTATGATCCTTAAGAATTAACTTTTTGCGACAAGATTTATAGCATTTAGTATATAAGCTAAGTAAAGAGAAATTATTAATCTAACTTTTGTGTTTTAAGGCACTCCAAATTAAGAACTATTGAAACCTTCAGCAAGAGTTACCTTTACTAATAAAGTACGATACTTATTAGAAGTTTTCAATCTGAAATATATTAGCTAAACTCAATCAACCATATCCAACTCACGATAGGGTAATTTATTTTTAATAATGAATGAAATTACAATTCACGCACTCAGCTAGTGATAAAGGTAGCTATTAAAATAAAGAGAAATTATATGAACTTGAAAGATTTAAGTGTTGGAAAAAAAATATGGGGGAGCTTTTCTCTAGTATTTATCATATTTCTTGTATTAACATTAGTTATGAGCAAAAGCTTATCTGAGTTAGATGCTAATGTTGATACCATCACACAAAATAGCTTACCCTCTATTAGTGAGTTAAAAAACGTACAGGTTATCCTAACTGAAATTCGTAAAGATGAGTTTTCGTTGATCCCAAATGCTAAAGATCCCAACTTACCTATGTGGTTAGAAGACTTAGACCAAAAGCGCAGTTTATTGGAGGAAACTTTAAAGAAATACGAGGCGATACCTCTTTCTGATGAAGAAGAGCAAGCTTTGAAAAAATTTAAGTCTGCATGGCAGATATATCAAAATGAAACGCGTAAATACGCCCAGTTTTTATCTTCAGGACAGTTAGAGGAAGCAAATAACGTTGTACTAATGAGTCTTCAAGAATATAAAGATGCTATAGCGAGCTTAAATAAGGCTATTAAACTAAATGAATTGGTAGTAGAGGAAATCTCACTAACGGTTAAAAGTAATATGAATTCTACCCAATGGGCTTCACTCATTGGTGCGTTGATAGTAATAGTCTTTATTATTGTAGCTTCTTTATGGCTTGTGCAGTCAGTTCGTTCACCTGTCCAGCAGGCTCTCACATTTGCATCTGCGATTGCTAAAGGTAAGTTGAATACTGTTTTGGACGATGAAAGTCTAAGTAAAGACGAGCTTGGCAATTTATTAATGCAGATTAATTTAATGCAAAATAATTTAAATAACCTAGTTACTCAAGTGAATGATGCAACAATTCAGCTAGCATCAGCGGTAGAGGAGGTAAGTGCTATTTCTTCTCAAACCGCGTCAGGTATGCAAAATCAGCAGTCAGAGCTCCATTCTGTTGCATCCGCGATGACTCAAATGCAGGCAGCAGTATCCGAAGTTGCGCAAAATACAGAACAAGCGGCAGGCTCAGCTAACGATTCAGCAAATATGGCTAAGGAAGGCAGTTTTCTACTTAATCAAATGGTTAGTGAAATATCAAAAGTTTCGTCAACAATAGGTGAATCGGGTAGATTGGCTAGTGACTTAGAGTCAAGCTCAAATAATATTAATGTTGTTGTTGACGTAATCGGATCAATTGCAGAGCAAACCAATTTACTTGCACTTAATGCGGCAATTGAAGCTGCAAGAGCAGGAGAGCAGGGTAGAGGTTTTGCCGTAGTTGCTGATGAGGTTCGCTCTCTTGCAAAAAGAACACAAGACTCTACACGTGAAATTGTTGATATAGTTGAGTTATTGCAGAAAAACTCGAAAGCAATGGAGCAGTCAAGTAAGCAGTGTCATGAAGGTATTATTTCGTGTGTAGAACAAGCTAAAAACGCAGGACTAAAAATAGATGAAATAGAGCAATCTGTTATTAAAATTGCTGATATGAGCATGCAAATTGCTACTGCTTGTAGTGAACAAACTGCGGTATCTGAAGATTTAAATCGTAGTGTTGAGCAAATAAATAGTGAGTCTACAGAAATGACCGAAGGGACTTCCCAAACTGCTATTGCGTGTAGTGAAATAAGTAAACTTGCACATGACTTAAAAGAAAGCTTAAGTCGCTTTGAGTTGCGAAAATAACGAACACGCCAACAGAGAGAAAACGCGGTTGTCAGAAACCGCGTTTTTTAAAATACATAGGATCTGTGCTCATTCAATTTCTTCGACCCCAAACAACAGCTTTACCCATAAAATCTATTTTTTAACCTTGCCCTTAAGAACATAGATTTCGCCATCAAAACTACCTTGAATTGTTAATCCTTGTCCTGCAAGCTCCTTAAGATAGTCTACATGCTCTTGTGTAATATGTTGCCCCGGAACCAAAAGCGGAATGCCTGGCGGGTAGGGCGTAACTAAACCGGCGCAAATGCGGTTGTTACTTTTGCTAATAGGTACCGATTCGCGCTCGCCATAAAAAGCTTCGCTTGGAATACAGGCTAAGTCTATAGCTGGTAGGTTTTCCGGTAAGCGAGAACGTCGCGTCGATGTGGCTAGTTTTACCTTGCCACTATCGAGTTTTTTCAACGCATTGTATAAACGAATGATCTTCGAACGCGTGCCGCCAAGAGTCAGTAACACCAAAATGGTACTGTGGGTGTATTTTTCTATTTCTAGGCCAATTTCATCGAGAAGATATTTATGAATATCTTTTAATGAATAGGGTAATTCGCTAATGTCGATGAGAATTTTTAGCGGATCGTGACCCATGTTATCACCACTAAAGTGTGGAAATATTTCCATAAAATCTTGTTTACCAAGCACTTTAATTTGTTTGAGTGAAGCCATCTGTTGTTTAAATTCTTCCACATGGTTCAACAAAGCATTGAGTAACTTATAGCCTTCCATCTCCAATTGCTTTTGGCACACATCAAGCGACGCGATAAGCTGATATTTCGGCGATGTACTGGCATAAATACTGTAAATCTCGCGAAAGAAATCAGCATCGAAATCAGGATCGTTAACATGAATATAAGACGCCTGAGAAAACGCCGATACCACTTTATGCGCTGAATGAGTAATATAATCAGCGCCAGCATGAATGGCGGAATAGTAACGTAAGCTTGGATGAAACAGCGAGTAAGCAAACCACGCTTCGTCTATAAACACCTTAATATCATGCTGATGAGCAAATTCTACCACCTGTTTGAGGTCGCTTAGCAGACCATCGTAAGTACAACCGGTAAGAACCAGTAATTTTGCATCGGTATTTTGTTCTATTGCTTGTTTTATATCAGCCAATGACGGTGGCGCAAAAATCCCATATTTAGGATTTAAAATACTCGACAAATAAATGGGTAAACTGGCTGATTGCAAAATGCCATAGTGCACAGATTTATGGCAATTACGGTCAATAATCACTTTATCGCCCTTGCGAAGCAGTGTCTGCAAGATGATTTTATTTGAGGTAGATGACCCATTGGTAACGAAATAGGTATGCTTGACTTCAAACGTCGCCGCAGCTGACTCTTGGGCACGGCCAATGGTATTGGTGCTATCTGATAATGAGCCTAACGAATCGACTGACACCGACAAGTCACCCACGAAGACATTACGGCCATAAAACTGATAAAAATCTTTAATATAAGGAGAATTTCTAAAGCTAGAACCGCCACTATGTCCTGGAGTGTGCCATGAATCATTCGACTCGCCAACATACCGGCGATACGCCGTCCAAAATGGGGTTTCTGAGCGATCATCGAAATCGTTAATCATATAACCTAAAATTGCTTCAGGGTCTGAGATTACTTCATCTTTAAAGAAGAAAGACTCAATCTCCTCCGACTCATTAACGATTTCTAGCCCTTTTGTATCATCACCAATAACATAAACGGGTAACTCAAGGCGGATCCTCTTTAGTTGCTCGATAAAGCGGCTATACATTTTCTCGCCTACTTTATTTTGCACATCCCAACTAAGTACAACAGCTTGAATATCGCCATCTTCTTCAACACACTCAAGCGCTTCTTTAAGTTCAAGACGTTCGATAATATCAATATGAATATCGCTTCGCTCAAAATTAGCAATTGTTTTTGACAAATTCGTTGAAAGCTCTTTTAAGATGCTGGGGTCTTGCTCAATTAACAATATACGAAGTAAGGGTAACATAGAGGGTCCGCACTATAATTTTATTTATACTCAGTAGCATAACTAAAGGAATGATACTTGTGAAATTAATACTTTGAAAATGTTCTAATAATTGCTAATACAGCTACCGCATTTTGGTTTACGGGCTGTACAAACATAACGACCATGTAAAATAAGCCAGATGATGCACATCTACTTTAAACTCTTTATGTACAACTTTTTCAAGTTTCATTGAATCACAACAACACCTTTATCCATGGTAAGTTCGGTAAGGTTAAATAGACGGAAAATATGCGTATTTACGGTTTTAGTTAGCCAGCTAAAGAATAATTAAGGTAGAAATAAAATATGTCTAATTGCACAAGGCTGGTTTTTGTCAAATGCACACAGTCAGTAACGTGATGTATGAAGTCTAGATTTAGCTTTATGTCTCAATAAGAGCTTTATGCTGTAATTCGTAAGCATTAAGTTTACTCAGTGTTAAATTAAGTGACGTAAGTTGGGTTGAGTATATCGAAACCCAACGAAACAATACCCAACCAATTAGCAGCAATATTTAGCATTATTGGTTGTCTTAAATAAGCTCAGGTCAGTAATATGGTGTCTGAAGACAATATTTGATCCCTTTGACTTTTGCTGTTACTGATTTAAATAAGGTTTCCCTGATAAATTGAACTAAATATCGTTTCAATTATTTAGAGTATGATAGATTGAAATACCTTATTAAGAATACTTTTTAAGCTAGGGAAATGAATTTACCTACATTAGATTGAGAGTGAAAAATGCGTTTAAATAAAATTTATATTTCAGGCTTTAAGAGTATTTCAAATGAATCACCGCAAACGTTGATGTTGGATTCTTCGTTAACTACTCTCATTGGTCATAATGGCACGGGTAAGAGCACTGCATTAGAGGCTTTAAATAAATTATTTTCTACTGATTCTAACCTTAGAGGGCTATCTAAAAATGATTTTAATGTCCCCTCTGTTGAACAAGCTGACACCCCTAAACATTTGGTGATTGAGGCTTGGTTTGATTTTCCTAAGCTCAATAAAGACAATGCAGAAATACCTTATTTATTAAATCAGATGGTGGCTACTGATGATTCTGGAAGCCTATTATTTAGAGTTAGACTTGAAGGTTCACTAACTTTTGATTACAACCCTACAGGTGAAGTTGAAGAAGATATCTGGACAGTTAGCAGTACAAAAAAAATACTTGATGACGAAGATAAAAATCGCTTATCTGGAGCAATTAGAAGTGCGATACAAGTTAATTATATCCCTGCCAACAGAGATCCTTTAATTCAATTAAAATATTCTTCAAAAGCAATTCTTGGGCGTTTATTAAAAGCGATACGTTGGACAGGCGTTGAAAAAGAAAGCTTTGAAAAAAAAGCTTCTGATTTAAATACCGTTGCTAAAAAATCACCTGCTTTGAAACAACTATCAGAAGCAATTGATACAAGTTGGAAGTCGATATATAAGGGGCGGTATTTAAAAGATGCAGATTTGAATTTTCCTCTTAGCAATATTGATGAAGTGCTTAAGTTATTACAATTACATTTTAATTCAGATGAATCTGGAAACAAAATGGATACATCTCTTTTAAGTGATGGTCAAAAATCACTTGCATATTTTGCACTAACCAAAGCCTTATTCGACATAGATAAATCAATTCAATCAGCTTCAATATCTGGTAAAGAAACTCATTTTGATGCGGAAAAAATGAAATTACCTATTTTCAGTTTAATATCTCTTGAAGAACCTGAGAATCATCTATCACCTCATTATTTAGGACGCATTATAAAGTTAATTTTAGAATATACAGAAGATGGTAATTGTCAGGCAATAATATCAACACATTCGGCTTCAATAGTTGGTCGTATTGAACCATCACAGATAAGACATTTTAGTTTAAATTCGGAAACTAAAAGCACTGCAATAACTAAGTTAGAATTACCTAAGAAAGAAGATGAAAAATCAAAGTACATTAGTGAAGCTATAAAAGCATATCCAGAAATTTACTTTGCAAAATTAGTTATTTTAGGGGAAGGAGATAGTGAGCAAGTCGTTTTACCTAAAATACTTGAAGCTTTTTCAACAGAAATTGATACTCATTCGATTTCAATAGTTCCCCTAGGTGGAAGGCATGTAAATCACTTTTGGCGTTTGTTAGAGTCTATAAATATTCCATATATTACATTGTTGGATTTAGATTTAGACCGGAATGGCGGTGGATTTGGGCGATTAAATTATGCAATAAAACAATTATATACCCATAAAAATGTGACTTACTTCCATGAAAAAATTCTGCCACTTTTACCTGAATGGAATGATGCATCTCATCCTAAAGATTTTAGAATTGATTATATGGACGTTGGGCTAATAAATATTATGGATGAGTTAGAAAAAAATAATGTGTTTTTTTCGAGTCCATTAGATATTGATTATTCAATGATAATGTCATTCCCAGATATATTTTGTTCTAAGGATGTAGTGCATGGTGAAAGAGGACCGAAAGGGGAAGCTGAAAATGAAAGTGCGGCAGATAAAGCTTCAAGAGAAAAATCCTTAATCAATGCTGTTCTAAAAGAAAGCAATGAAGGAGCTACCCATTACTCTGATGACTATCTGAATAATTTTTTGTGGTATAAATATAGATTTTTAGGTACTAAGAGTAAACCTGCTTCACATGTTCGCCTATTTTCAAAATTGGAAGACACGTATACCCCTGAAAAAATAAAAGAAATGTTACCGAAAGAATTAAAAAGACTTGCGTTGAAAACACAAAAAATTCTTGAGGATACTATCGAATGATTGTAGATAACTGGCTTCCAACTGAGGGTATTGAAGCAACACAGCAGTTGATGAATATTATTAAATTTGATGAAAGCTCTTTGTCTATTTTAGCTGGTGCAGGCTCAGGAAAAACAGAATTGTTAGCTCAAAAATCTAACTACCTTTTGGAGACTAATAAATGTAATTGGCCTAAACGCATATTATGTTTATCTTTTAAAACTGAGGCACAGGTAAATATTGGGAAAAGGGTAAAAAAGCGTTGTGGCTCAAAAGCTGAGCGTTTCGATTCATTCACATTCCATGCCTTTAGTAAAAGTATTGTTGATCGGTTCAAGAATGTTTTGCCCGAAAATGAAAGACCTTCTGAACGTTATGACATAGTTATGAAAAATTATCAGTCCAATGGTAAAAATAAAATTTGGATTGGATCTTTAATTAAAATGGCTTTAAGAATCGTAACGCTTAATGCTGATGTTAAATCTCTTTTTAATTTATCCTACCCTTATGTTTTCATAGATGAATTTCAAGATACCAGTTACGAGCAGTACAATTTAATACGCTGTTTGTTCATGGGTACTGATACCAAATTACTTTGTGTAGGTGATTTAAATCAAAGCATTATGCTATTTGCAAATGCTAATCCAACAGTTTTTGATGAATTTCAAAATGATTTTTGCCATGCCAATATAAAGAGAATGTTGCTAACAAAAAATTATAGGGCAACTGAAGAAATTCAAGACGTACTTAACAAGTTTTTAGAGTATGTAGAAGATGAAAATAATGTTCTTCAGCCTTTAACTAAGCCTTTATCTAACTGCAAAATTAAATATTTCCCTGATGAATTCAAAGAGTCCTCTTTTCTTGTGGAATATATTGCATCGCTAGTTGAGTCGGGAGTTAAAGAAGAGGAAATATGTGTTTTGACAAAGCAGCATTCTTCCAAGTATACGGCTGTATTGAGATCTGGACTTTCTAATAAAAGCATTAGAAATCTAGATATGACAGATTTACAAGACACTTTGAAAGAACCATTAGGTAGACTGTTCACTTTTATACTTAAAATATACACGTTGAAAGATGCTCAAAATTGGAGTGAATTTTGTGAGTTTTGTTTATCGCTGAATAATATAAGTAATGATGAAGAGGTTGAGTTCATTAACAAGCTAAGTCATCATGTTCACATAAATCAAAAATTATTTATTGGTACAGATCCAGCTAATTCTTTACTGAACCTAATTAAAGCAACATTTGAGTTTATTGGAATAAACAAAATAAAAGCAAGATGGGCGCAGTACAAATCATTAGAGTATTTTGGGTTAATATGGAAGCATCTTGAGTTGCATTTAAGAGACACTATTAATGTTACTTCCTCCTTAGAAGAAGCATCATTAATGTTTAATGCAGAAAATTCAGTTCAATTAATGAATGTTCATAAGTGTAAAGGGCTTGAATATCAATGTGTTATATTTATGGGGATGGAAGATGAAGCATTTTGGAATCATACTGATAACAACTTTGAAAGTAAATGTTTGATGTTTGTAGCTCTTTCCAGAGCTAAAGAAAGTATTTTAGTTACATTAGCTGGCGACAGAGAGCATAGAGGAAATCAAGATCGGTACTCAAATTTCAATAAAGTGGATCTGTTGTTTCAAACTCTTACTGGAAAATGTGGATTTAATTATGAAATCTGTAGTTAACAAAAAGTGAATTATGAGTTCGTCTTGTTGCCTCTTATAGCAACAAGACTTACGTGCCTCCATAAATTGTCAAACTAGTTGTAGCGATCACTACGTTATGCACTTACCATTTTGACGATTTCACGTTCAGGGTTTATATACTTTTTCTGGTAAATTCCAATTGCGGATGTCACAACTCCAAAACTAAATAAAAATCAAAGGGGTCAAACCTTGACCCCAGACATCATAATCATTAATTGTCCGCAATTTTCTCAACGTAGACTAAAGATTACTCTACCTTATCTTTAAACTCACACAAGTCTTCAATAATACAGCTGCCGCACTTAGGTTTACGTGCTACGCAAGTATAACGCCCGTGAAGAATGAGCCAATGGTGTACGTCTACTTTAAATTCTTTGGGGATCACTTTTTCGAGTTTTTGCTCAACGGCTACCACGTCTTTACCCATAGCGAGTTTAGTACGGTTTGATACACGTCCTATATGCGTGTCCACTGCTATTGTTGGCCAACTTAAATATAAGGAAGGCAGATATAACTAGCTTTCAAAATGTTGGTAGTTGAAATCCTAAAAAGCAAAGACCATGTGTTTGCATTAGGCTTCATCGGAACTTTTAGTTACAAAGTTAATCTGGTAACTCATATTACCTTGTGTTGTAGTTGCTATTAACTACAACACAAGATAGAGAATTATGTGTGAAAGAAGATATTGATGAATTAAAAAGTGAACTCCAAGCAAAACTTTTATTCTGGAATAGCCTAAAAAGTAAAAAAATTAAAGTTACATTTATATTCATATTTTTCGGTTTGATTGGATTAAAGGTTTTTACCACTATGTTAACTGTTGATTGGCTTACAGGGTTAATATGACCATTACTTTTCGTCCACTTAACAAGCGTGATATTAATTATTCAAAAGTTATTGAACTTTTTTTTGATGCTTTTCCTAACGTTCAACGACTACCAGCATGGGTTGTTAAATATAGGATGAGGAATGGAAAAAATGGCTTTGATGTTATTTATGATCATAATAAATGGGTTGGTTTTCTCTATACTAAAGAATATAAAAAAATTGTCTGTGTAAAGTTTTTTGCGATATCTGAATCGCTCCGTTCAAGTGGTTACGGAAGCAAAGTAATGGATTCTATGAACGAGAAGTATTCGGACAAAAGAATTGTTCTAACTATTGAAGAGCTTGATGAAAAGAAAGAAAACTATCAACAAAGAGTCAAGCGCAAAGCGTTCTATGAAAAAAATGGGTTCAGTTCTACCGGTTTTATTATCAGAGAGCCAGCTGAGCGGCAAGAAGTGCTTATACGTGGGGGAACTATCTCTCAAGAAGAAATAGAAGCTATGTACAAGCATTTTTTAGGCAATTTATTGTTTTCTTTACTTAAAATCGAAGTATTAAAAATTGAATAGGAATACCGTCATTTGAATGTAATTAATTAGTCATTAGCAGTTAAATAATGCATACAAACAACGAAGATAAAAACTTAAAGTTTACTTATTGGCTCAAAAAAGAATAAACATTATTCAGTCTTATCTTTAAACTCACATAAATCTTCAATAATACAGCTGCCACATTTAGGTTTTCGGGCAACACAGGTATAGCGACCATGCAAAATGAGCCAGTGATGTACATCGACTTTGAATTCTTTGGGGATCACTTTTTCGAGTTTTTGTTCAACCGCTACAACGTCTTTACCCATGGCAAGCTTAGTGCGGTTTGAAACACGGAAAATATGCGTATCTACAGCGATTGTCGGCCAGCCGAAGGCCGTATTTAATACTACGTTAGCAGTTTTACGGCCAACGCCAGGGAGGGCTTCTAGGGCTTCACGATTTTCTGGCACTTCACCGTTATGCTGATCTACCAATATTTGGCACATTTTATATACATTGGCTGCTTTTGAATTAAATAAGCCGATGGTTTTTATGTAATCACGCAGTGTGTCGTGGCCAATATCTAAAATGGCTTGTGGTGTATTAGCAACCGGAAATAATTTACGAGTGGCTTTATTTACCCCAACATCGGTTGCTTGTGCTGAAAGCGTAACGGCAACTAATAACTCAAACGGGCTTGAATATTCAAGCTCCGTTTCAGGATGTGGATTGTCGTCGCGTAAGCGAGTAAGTATTTGGTGACGTTTTTCTTTATTCATGTAACTTAAAACGCATTAGCTTTATTAAGTTAATACGTTTTCCCCTTAAGTTAAGCTAGTTACACGCGCTCTAGGGCCTTTTTCAGCTTCTGGCGGTGCGACTTGTTTTGATTTTATTTGTGCATCAATTACGTTTTTAGCGGCGATCAGCAGCCCAAGCCCTAAGAATGCGCCCGGTGGTAAAATGGCCAATAAAAACTGGCTATCAAAGCTAAATACTTCAATGCGCAATATAGCAGCCCAAGGCCCGAGTAATAAATCGGCACCATCAAATAATGTGCCTTGTCCAACCAGCTCTCGCATAGCGCCAAGTACAACTAGTACTAACATAAAGCCTAAGCCCATCATTAAGCCATCAAAGGCAGATAAGTGCACTGGATTTTTTGAGGCAAATGCTTCAGCACGGCCAATAATGGCGCAGTTGGTTACAATTAACGGAATGAAAATCCCTAAAGATTGGTAAAGGCCAAAAGTGTAAGCGTTCATTAACAGCTGTACTATTGTTACAAAACCGGCAATGATCATCACAAACACAGGTATTCTAATATCTTTAGGTACCCAGTTACGCACTATTGATACGGTAATATTAGAGCCCACTAATACCAATAAGGTTGCTAAGCCTAAACCTAGCGCATTAGTAATTGTAGAGGTAACAGCGAGTAAAGGGCATAAACCTAATAACTGTACCAAGGCAGGGTTATTTCCCCATAAGCCTTCTTTGTAAAGGGTTTTTAATTCGCTCATGGCGTTACCTCTGGGCATGCGTTTGCTGCTGTGAACAGAGCATCAAAGTTATCTTGTGCATAAAGTACCGCGTTTTTGACTGAGCCTACAACGGCACGAGGTGTAATTGTAGCGCCAGTAAACTGATCAAACTGGCCGCCGTCTTTTTTAACGGCCCAACGATCGTCACTTTCGCTTTGTACTGTTTTTGCATTAAATGTGGTGATCCAGTCTGATTTTTTTATTTCAACTTTATCACCTAAACCTGGTGTTTCTTCATGTTTGGTTACCCTTACACCCGCAATGGTACCATCGCGATATACTGCACTGAGTAAGTTTATATCACCACTGTAGCCGCTAGGGGTGACATGACGAATGACTAATGCCACAGGTTCGTTATCTTTTCGGGCACGATAAATAACTTGGTTGTCGTATGGCCCTAGTAATGGATCAGATATAATTACACAATCTTGCGATAGCTCATTGCTGTATTTGGAATGCGGCAATACTTCTTGAAGCTGATTAGTTAATTGTAATTGCTCTTGCTCTGCAATTTTATCAGCGGTAAGTGTATTAATTGTGGCAACGAGTCCCGTTGTTAGTAACGCAAACCCACACAATATTGCGCCATTTTTTACCATTGAAGAAATAATCATTTTACTGCTCCATGGCCATAGGTTCTTGGTTGTGTATAGTAATCGATAAGCGGTACCGCTATGTTTATTAACAACACCCCAAATGCAACTGCATCAGGAAAACCACCAAAGGTGCGAATTAAATACACGATTAAACCAATTGCTGCACCATAAATAAGGCGACCTCGATTGGTGGTTGCAGCTGATACAGGATCGGTGGCGATAAAAAAGGCCCCCAGCATAGTCGCACCACTAAACAAGTGAAACACTACACCCGGCTCTGTACCTGGCGAGGCAATATAACCAATTGCTGCGCATAAGCTTAAGCTTGCAATAAAACTCACTGGTATATGCCAGTTAATTACTTTTGTTTTTAACAGGTAAAGGCCGCCGAGTAAGAAGGCTAAGTTAACCCATCCCCAACCTAGGCCAGTCCACTCATTAAATACGCTCTTTTGCATGCTCTCTGTCACCGTTAGGCCGTGAGCAATATCTGTTTTTAAGGTATCAAGTGGGGTAGCCATTGTGCTGCCGTCTATTCCTACTCGGAGCTGATCTAAGCTGTATCCTAACGTGGTAAAGTCGCTAAAGATTAAGCTTAACTGCTGGCTAAAAGTAATACCCGTATTAAGTAATTCTGTAACGGGTAACCAAGCAGTCATTTGCACAGGGAACGACACTAATAAAAGCACATACGCTGCCATTGCAGGGTTAAATAAATTAAACCCTAAACCACCATATAGCTGTTTAACAATAACTATGGCAAACAAACACCCTATAACAATAATCCACCAAGGCGCTAAAGGCGGAATACTTATTGCCAATAACACACCGGTAAGCCATGCACTGCCATCGCTTAATGCAGGCCAAATAGGGCGCTTACGCATTAACATCACGGCTGCTTCAAACGCGCTTACACACACTAACGCTAATAATAATTGGATAAGGACACCGGTGCCAAAAAATACAACTTGCGCAATAACACCAGGAATACAAGCCGCAATCACAGTTAACATTAACCGTGTCACAGATTTGTGACTATGATTGTGGGGTGAACTGGCCATGGTTAGTTTCATGACTGATCATTTCCTTCTTTTTGTTGCTTTTTAGCTTTAGCGCGAGCAATAGCGGCGGCTACGGCGGCTTTATTTTTTTCTTGAGCTGTTTGCTGTGAACCTTGTGAAGGTTCATCGTTGCTTTGTGGCTCAGTGTTTTCACTTTGTTTTGCTAATTCATCAGCTTGCGCTGCTTTTTTAGCTTTAGCGCGGGCAATAGCGGCTGCCACGGCAGCTTTTTTATCATCGGCGGCGACAGGCGATTCACTTATTGCGTCATCGCTTTGTGTTTGCTCAGCAGCTTGCGCTGCTTTTTTGGCTTTAGCGCGGGCAATAGCGGCAGCGACGGCGGCTTTTTTATCATCGGCAGCAGCTGGAGATTCACTTGCTATGTCATCGTTTGGTGTTTGCTCAGCAGCTTGCGCTGCCTTTTTAGCTTTAGCACGGGCGATGGCTGCAGCGACGGCAGCTTTTTTATCATCGGCAGCAGCTGGAGATTCACTTGCAGTGTCATCGCTTGCTGTTTGCTCATTAGCTTGTGCTGCCTTTTTGGCTTTAGCGCGGGCAATAGCGGCAGCGACGGCAGCTTTTTTATCATCGGCAGCAACTGGAGATTCACTTGCAGTGTCATCGCTTGCTGTTTCCTCATTAGCTTGTGCTGCTTTTTTGGCTTTAGCACGGGCAATGGCTGCAGCGACGGCGGCTTTTTTATCATCTGCAGCAGCTGGAGATTCACTTGTTGTGTCATCAGTTGCTGTTTGCTCATTAGCTTGTGCTGCCTTTTTGGCTTTAGCGCGGGCAATAGCGGCTGCAACTGCTGACTTTTTGTCATCTACAGCTTCGTCATCACCATTATTTTGTGCTTTTTGCTCTTTATAAAGGCGAGCTTGCTCTTTACGGGCAGCGCGTTCTTTTGCAACTTCACTGTTATCTGGCTCAAGTTCGCCACCTTGCTTTTTAGCTTTAGCACGCGCAATTGCCGCTGCTACAGCTGATTTATTGTCACCATCGCTGGTTTTATCTTTAACGCGGGCAAGGGCATCGGCTACTTTTTGCTGTTCTTCGGTTGATTTAGCTGCTGGCTTACGTTTGTGACGATTTTTTCGCTCAGCTTGTTCTTGCTCTAAACGCGCTTTACGTGCATCAAATCGTTCTTTAGCGCGATCAGATTTTATCTTCTCGGCAATTTGCTCTTTAATCTCAACTTTTGCAACGCGGTAGTACTGAACGAGTGGTATTTCACTTGGGCAAACATAGGCACACGCGCCACATTCAATACAATCAAATAAGTTATGTTCTTGGAGTTTGTCGTATTCTTTTGATTTAGCAAACCACTGTAACTGCTGTGGTAACAATGAAGCAGGGCACGCATCTGCACAGGCACTACAGCGAATACAGGCTTTTTCTGGGCCAGGCTCTGCTAATTCTTTATGATCTGGAGCAAGTATGCAGTTTGTTGTTTTAACAACGCCAATACGAACCGTAGGTAAGGTAAAGCCCATCATAGGACCGCCCATGACCACACGTTGTTGTGGCACAGGTGAAAACCCTTGGCAATCCAGTAAGTGTTTTATCTCAGTACCTAATAGCGCCCATACATTACCGGGCTTATGTATGGTATTGCCGGTAACGGTAACTACACGTTCAATTAACGGTTTGCCTTCGTATACAGCTTGCTGTATAGCAAATAAAGTGCCGGTGTTATGCACTAAAATACCGATATCAGCAGGAATGCCACCATTAGGAACTTCACGATTAGTGAGTAGCTTTATCAGCTGTTTTTCACCGCCAGAAGGGTAAACCGTGGGCACGGTTTGTATTAAAATATGCTCGTTATGCTTCGCCGCTTCAGTCATGGCTGTGATAGCCTCGGGCTTATTGTCTTCAATACCAATAATACACAGGGTAGGGTTGAGCAGCTGTTGCATGAGCTCAATACCTTTGACTATTTCAGCGGCATGTTCACGCATTAAGGTATCGTCAGCCGTAATATAAGGTTCACACTCAACCGCGTTCACGATTAAAAACTCAATCGGCTGCTTAATATCTGCTTTAACGTAGGTTGGAAAACCTGCGCCTCCCATACCAGAAATCCCCGCGTTATGAATAACATCAACGAGTTCATCGTGTGATGCATTGGCTGGGTTTGCTAAAGGCGATAGTTCACACCAGGTATCTTTGCCATCGGGTTCAATAATAATGCTTAATTCAGGCAAAGCAGAAGGGTGTGCTGATGGCATAGGCGTAATATCAATAATAGTGCCTGATGTAGGTGCATGCACAGGTACCGACCAGTTAGCAGAAGGCTTAGTTAATGGTTGACCTTTTAATACGTGCTGGCTTTTTTCTACAATTAACTTGCCGCTAGCGCCAATATGCTGCTTTAAAGGCAGAACGAGTTTTTCAGGCAAAGGAAGGCGCGCAATAGGCGTATTATTAGATAATGACTTTTGCTGCGGAGGATGTACGCCGCCAGGAAATGCCCAAACGGTGCCTTTTTTTATTTGTTCAAGTAACTTTTCCACTCAAACCTCTAATCTATTTGGGTAACAGGAATAGCGTCTAGTTGCCATTTCCAAGTTTGTTTTGTTGGTGCAACGGGTAGCATGTCAATACAATCGACCGGACAAGGTTCAACGCACAAGTCACAGCCTGTACATTCGTCAATTAGAACGGTGTGCATTTGTCGGGTTGCACCAACAATGGCATCAACAGGGCAGGCTTGAATACATTTGGTACAACCAATACATTCATCTTCGCGAATGTAGGCCACCGTTTTAACTGGCTCGGCTTGTTCGCCGCCGGCTAGAGGTTTAGCCTCAACACCCATCAAATCAGCCAACTTTTTAACTGTCGCATCACCACCGGGTGGGCACTTGTTTATTTCATCGCCATTGGCAATGGCTTCTGCATAAGGGCGACAACCAGGATAACCACATTGACCACATTGTGTTTGTGGCAAAATGGTATCGATTTGCTCCACTACAGGATTACCCTCAACTCGAAAACGTACGGCTGCAAATCCTAAAATTAATCCGAAAATTAACGCCAGTAAACCCAGCGCTATTAAAGCGTACAACAAGGTCATATTAAAACTTCACTAATCCAGTAAAACCCATAAAGGCCATTGACATTAAACCTGCCGTTATCATTGCGATTGAAGCACCTTTAAATGGAGTGGGAACATCTGCTGCGGCTAGGCGTTCGCGTAATGCCGCAAATAAAACTAAAACTAATGAAAAACCCACTGCGGCACCAAACCCATAGACGGCAGATTGTAAAAAGGTGTGATCTTCTTTGATATTTAATAAAGCAACACCGAGTACTGCACAGTTAGTCGTTATTAAAGGTAAAAATATTCCCAATAAACGATATAGCGTTGGACTGGTTTTTCTAACAACCATTTCAGTAAATTGAACAACCACTGCAATAACTAAAATAAAGCTCATTGTTTTCAGGTAGGTGATATCTAGTGGTAATAAAATATACTCGTTTACTAAATAACTGGTCACAGAGGCAAGCGTTAGCACAAAGGTAGTTGCTAAAGACATACCTATGGCTGTATCAAGTTTTCCTGATACACCCATAAACGGGCAAAGGCCTAAAAATTGTACTAATACAAAGTTGTTAACTAACACTGTTCCAATTAATAACAAGACGTATTCTGTCATGTGTGCCTCACGCTAATAAAATCCCGTGTATTATCCTTTTTTCTACTGCGATTAACAACACGTTGAGTGATTATCAGTTAAATAAACAACGTTAAATAATGGGCTAATTGTAAAGGGTTAAATTTAAGGGAGTTTGCAATTAAAAAACTGTCAGCATTTTAACGGCTGAACAGTCATAAAAGCACACTTTAAAAAGTAAAAAAGAGCATAAATGCTCTTTTTTATTATTAAATAGGGTAATTAGTTAGATGTCTTTAGGCTTTTCAATATAGTAACCTTGGACACCATCAAGGCATAGGGTTTCTACAATGTGCTTTTCTTCTTGGCTTTCAACGCCCTCTGCAAAAACACTAACGCCAATTCTATGAGCAAGGTCGACCATTAAACGCATAAAGTATTGATTGTTTTTATCGTCCTCTAAACCTCGGGTATAGCTTGCATCCATTTTAATAAAGTCTGGTTTTAAATCTCTGAAAAATTTAAATGAGGTGAGTCCGACACCAAAGCGTTCTACAGTTATTCTGGCACCAACGCGATGCACCATATCAATAAAGCGTTTGCTTGCTTTAATGTTTTGTTGAAGACCAAATTCACTCACTTCAAAAATTAACTTAGAAGCAATATGCGTATCTTTAAGTAAACGGCGCTCTAACCAAATCATAAACTGGTCGCTATGCGCGCTTGAAGGGGTAATATTTAAGCCAAAATACTTTTCAGATAAATTACTCGATTTTATTCTTTCTAAAGATGAGTCTATTATCAGCTTGTCAATTTCAATAGCCATATCGAGCTTTTCAGCCATTGCTAAAAATGAAGCAGTAGGCAAAGCTTGGTTTTCTTCTGTTTTGAAGCGGGCCTGAATTTCAGCATAGGCTTTAATGCTTTTGCCCAAAGGCATAATATTTTGAATCACCAAATGGACGCTTTTAGACTCAATTACTTCGTTGATCACTTTACGCCAGTTTTGGTTACCAAATCCTGCGCTCACGTTATTAACTAGATCAGTATCGCGCTGTACATGCCATGCATTAGCTTGTTTAGACTGAGCCATGCTCATTGCATTATCAACAATAGAGAGCAACTCACCTAAAGGCTTTGATTTTTCGTAACCAACAATACCTGTGTTTGCAACCGAGCTAAGCTCTTGGTTTTGCATATATTGAGTAAAGCGAGATTGTAAGTTCTCACCAAACTTTTCAGCTTCTTTCAACGGGGTATTTGGTAAAATTGTTATAAAATCAGAGCTGTTAACTCTAAAAACTTGGCTGCCGGAATAGGTGCCACTGATACTTACAATAATATCTGCAACGGCTTTAATGTATTCATCACCTTTTTGATAACCGCGGCTTTGATTTATAGACTGCAACTCGCTACAGCGAACGAGTGCTAAAGAGCCAAATGTACTTACTTCGGTGTTTTCAATATTCTTTTCGTAGTAATCAACAAACATATTGCGATTACCTAACTCAGTCACACCGTCTTTGTAGGCCTCACGTTTTATTGTGTGTGCAGCATTTTTTATATTGTCATTCTTACTTTTTAAAAAGTGCGATAAACGATTAAAGCTAGGAATTAAACTTTTCCCTAACTTAGCTAACTCTGGCGAATCAATTTTAGTCGCAAAATCATCGCCTAGTTGATTTTGGTTTATATAAATATCAATGACATCAGCAACGTCCGTACATATATTGTCATTAATGTGCTTAACAATGGTTTTCATCAATGCAATAGGTATTAGAGCGAGTAGGGTGCTAATAATTAAAATTATAAAAAAAGCAGTTTGAAACTGCTCACTCAAGTGAGTGATATTAATTTTAAATTCAACTTTTATATCGGCGTTATCATTAGTGGCATACTGAGGGCGCACTGAGTTGTTGCTTGACTGAATAAGTTCGGCAATAACAGGCAATTGCGGTGCGTTGTTAACTGAAAATACTTCAGCACCTTGATAATCACGTAAGGTAAAGTGTGAAAAGGTTTCACTGCTTGCAAGTGTGTTTTTTAAGTTATCAGCAGAGAGGTCAGTTGCAGATAGGTTTTTAATATATTGCTCGACTGTCGCTTGCGCATTTTTTTGAGCTTTACCGATGGCACTATCAAAATTTTGGCTAATAAAATAACAGCCAGCGGTCACAAGAATCAACCAAGCCATCAGTTGTATAAAAATAAGTTTTTTAAAAGCTGCCATTGTTTAATCTTTATATGTCAAAGGGGAGGACACAACCTCATGATTATTAAAATAATTATAGCTTGATAGAGAAAGTTATCAAATAGTTAGTTTTTGTAATCAAAAAAGTTTTTGTTTTAAAAGAGAAATGGTAGAGCAAATTTGAAGAGATGTCTATGGAAGTGTAGTAAATTGGCTCCCCCTCCCCGACTCGAACGGGGGACCTGCGGATTAACAGTCCGTCGCTCTAACCAACTGAGCTAAGGGGGAACTAAAATGTACTTTTTATGATTTGGCTCCCCCTCCCCGACTCGAACGGGGGACCTGCGGATTAACAGTCCGTCGCTCTAACCAACTGAGCTAAGGGGGAACTACATCATAAACATAAACTTGGCTCCCCCTCCCCGACTCGAACGGGGGACCTGCGGATTAACAGTCCGTCGCTCTAACCAACTGAGCTAAGGGGGAATCGTTTATGGCTGAAAAACTTGGCTCCCCCTCCCCGACTCGAACGGGGGACCTGCGGATTAACAGTCCGTCGCTCTAACCAACTGAGCTAAGGGGGAAGCGTCTTGCCTTTCAACGGGGCGAAATATTAATGACCGCATAGCAAAGTGTCAACATATAAAAGATCATAAATTCAAAAAAGAGGTCTATTCGTTGTTTTTATGTGCAATCTGCGCGTTTTATAACACTATTTAAGTAAAGCGTAGTGATATTGTTTTACAAAAACAGCGTAATATTTGAATCAAGTAAGGATCTTTATCCAATAAAAGTTGCCATAAAATTTTAAAAAGTAGCTTTTAGTAACAAAAAACTGGTCTATTTCCTTTATTTTTAAAAAGACTTTATAAACGTATTTAAAATAAATACCTCACTTTTACTTTGTATCGTTAAAGTTTGTTGAACTAAATCTAAATGAAAGACGTAATAGATAGTTTCTATGTTGATTAAAATAAAATGTTTGTAGAGTTATGTGGGTTTTGTATAAAAACAGAGCAATCAAAGGGTTGGCTATTTATTCAACATAAATATGGTTTTGCATTAAATAAACAAATAATCTCGTTTTAATGAGTTACAAAACCATTTTGCGCTGTTTCCATATTGATAACGTAAAAAAACCACAACACTGTTAAATTTGCACCGGGTTGTAGCCCTTTATAAACGCGGGGTTGAATGAGTTATCCACGGTTTCTGTGGATAACTCTGTTTATTAAACTTTAAGAACATCAGCACCCCCAGCACTGTAGGGCGCTACAACGATTTCAAGTATTAAAAAGCTTTTTTTTTATATATTAAAAAACAATGGCTTATGATTCAGCTTAGATAGCCACCTAAACGATAAATAAAATTTTTCGTGACGATAAAGCATCATCGCTAACTGTGTAATAAAGCAACAAAATCTAAAAGGTAAATGTTGCAAAAGTTACATAAATGTATTTAATTTGATTTTTAATGTGTTTGTGCAAAATTTATTTACAACAGCGTAAAAGTAATAGTTTGTAGATTAAAGGCTGATTTAGTTGTTTAGATTTAATAAAGCATGGCTTGAACTCTCCGGATGCTTTAAAATATGCCGTTCAGTAAAAGAGGCTTATTTATTTTATGCGCGCACATTCTCAATCACATACTCGCCCTGATTTACTCACTGCTCCAATCTTGCCTACGTTAAAGAAAATGACCGTTCCAATGATCTTTGGGATGATTACCCTGATGATGTTCAACATAGTTGATACTTTTTTTATTAGTTTATTGGGTACAGAGCCGCTTGCTGCAGTTAGTTTTACATTTCCTGTTACTTTTACCGTGATTAGTTTAGCAATTGGTTTAGGCATAGGTACCTCAGCGGTAATAGCAAAAGCATTAGGCAGTAACAATTTAGAAGAAGCGCGTTTTGATGCCAGTGTTTCGTTGTTGGTAGCGGTAATATTAGTATTAATTTTATCTGCTAGTGGCTATTTATTGATTGATCCCATATTTACGTTGCTTGGGGCAGGGGAGCAAGTACTCCCGCTAATTCATCAGTATATTAGTATTTGGTTTTTGGGCAGTGTGTTTTTAATTACCCCAATGATTGGTAATTCTGTACTGCGTGCGAGCGGTGATACTAAAACACCGAGTATTATTATGGGGGGGGCTGGACTTATAAATGCCGTACTCGATCCTATGCTGATTTTTGGCTTTGGTCCCATTCCCGCATTAGGCATTAAAGGGGCTGCTATTGCCAGTGTTATAGCTTGGGCAGTTGGAGTGGCGATTATTTTATACATATTAATTGCTAAAAAGCAGTTGCTTAGTTTAAAAGCGGGCAAACAAACTGTTATTGGTGCAATTCGTAAAATTTTAAAAATTGGTTTACCGGCAGCGGGTGCTAACATGCTCACCCCAGTTGCTATGGCGGTAATGACTGCATTGGTTGCTCATCATGGTCCCGAAGCCGTGGCTGCTTTTGGGGTAGGGAGTCGAATAGAGTCAATAGCGAGTTTAGTGGTATTAGCCTTGTCGATGACCTTGCCACCTTTTATTAGCCAAAACTTTGGAGCGAGTCATTTTTCTCGCGTAAAAGATGCCTACCTAGGTACGCTCAAGTTTGTAATGTTGTGGCAGTTCATTATCTATATTATTTTAATTATTTTTTCAGGCGTCATTAGTGAAATATTTGGTAAAGAGCAAGCGGTTGTTGATGTCATCAAGCTGTTTATTTATACCATTCCTTTAAGTTATGGCTTGCAAGGAGTGATCATTTTATCAAACTCCTCGTTTAACGCTTTACATAAACCCATGAACGCCTTAGTTTTAAGCGTTATTCGATTGTTTGTTTTTTATATTCCCTTTGCGTATATCGGGAACGAACTTGCAGGCTTAATCGGCTTGTTTATTGGCGCGGCCATTGGTAATTTATTTACAGCACTTGTAGCCTACAAGTGGTTTATGAAAGAAATTGAAGCGTTAAGCAGTCAAGCATTACAGGAGTGTAGTCATTGAGCGATCATTTTCAGCTAGTATCAAAATTTAAACCCGCAGGGGATCAGCCAACCGCTATTGCTCAGTTGTGTGAAGGCTTAGAAGCCGGACTGGCCCAGCAAACCTTATTAGGCGCAACGGGAACCGGTAAAACGTTCACTATGGCTAACATTATTAGTGATTTAAACCGGCCAACTATTATTATGGCGCATAATAAAACCTTAGCGGCTCAATTGTATGGCGAAATGAAAGAATTTTTTCCACACAATGCGGTTGAATACTTTGTATCTTACTACGATTACTACCAACCTGAAGCCTATGTGGTAGCCAGCGACACCTTTATCGAAAAAGACGCATCTATTAATGAGCATATAGAGCAAATGCGACTCAGCGCCACCAAAGCGCTTTTAGAGCGACGCGATACCATCATCGTTGCCTCTGTATCGGCAATTTATGGTTTGGGCGATCCTGACTCATACATGAAAATGATGCTGCTTTTAAAAGTGGGTGAAAAGGTCGACCAACGTGACATGCTGCGCCGTCTTGCAGAGCTACAATATACGCGAAACGATATTGATTTTAGTCGCGGTACATACCGCGTTCGTGGTGAGGTGGTTGATATATTTCCAGCTGAATCAGACACCTATGCAGTGCGTGTAGAAATGTTTGATGACGAAGTTGAACGCTTAAGTATTTTTGACCCATTAACCGGTGCGGTAGAAAAACACATAGTACGTGCCACTATTTATCCTAAAACTCACTATGTAACCCCACGAGAAAAAATTCTCGAAGCCATAGAAAAAATTAAAGCCGAACTCAAAGAGCGCAGAGCACAATTGCTTAGCGCAAATAAGTTAGTAGAAGAGCAACGCATAGCTCAGCGTACCCAATACGATATAGAAATGATGACCGAGCTTGGTTATTGCTCTGGTATTGAAAACTACAGCCGTTATTTATCGGGGCGTACACCTGGCGATCCACCGCCAACATTACTGGACTATTTACCCGACGATGCATTAATGATTATTGATGAATCGCACGTAACCGTATCGCAAATCGGTGCCATGTATAAAGGTGATAGAAGCCGTAAAGAAAACCTCGTTGAATATGGTTTTAGAATGCCCTCAGCTATGGATAACAGGCCACTGCGTTTTGAAGAGTTTGAGGCCATTGCACCACAAACCATTTATGTATCGGCCACCCCGGGCGACTTTGAATTAGAGCGCAGCAACGGCGAAGTTGCAGAGCAGGTTATTCGTCCAACTGGCTTACTTGACCCGGTTATTGAAGTGCGCCCGGTAGGCGATCAGGTTGATGACTTACTATCAGAAATTTACAAATGTGTTGAATTAAAAGAGCGTGTGCTGGTAACTACGCTTACTAAACGCATGGCTGAAGATTTAACTGACTACTTGAGTGAGCACAATGTAAAAGTACGTTATTTACATTCTGATATTGATACCGTAGAGCGAGTAGAGATTATTCGTGATTTACGTGCCGGTGTATTTGATGTGTTAGTAGGCATTAACTTACTACGTGAAGGCTTAGATATGCCAGAAGTGGCACTAGTGGCTATTTTAGATGCCGATAAAGAAGGCTTTTTACGCTCAGCACGCTCACTTATTCAAACGATAGGCCGTGCGGCGCGCCACCTTGATGGTCGTGCCATTTTATACGGTGACAGAGTGACTAAATCGATGGCTAAAGCCATTGAGGAAACTGATCGACGCCGAGAAATACAGCATGCTTATAATGTTAAGCATGGTATTGAACCTAGTGCATTAGTTAAAAAGATACTTGATGTAATGGATGTAGGCCAAGATGCTTCACCGCAAGACAACCTACAGCTTATTCGTAAAGAATCTAAAAAAATCCTCAGTGCTAAAGAAATTGCAACGCAAATTAAGCAGTTAGAAACCAAAATGCATGCGTACGCCAGCGATTTAGAATTTGAAAAAGCCGCCTCAGTGCGCGACGAAATACATGAACTACAACAACAGTTGATTAATTAAATGACAACCGATTTTACTCCTCTTATGAATGCTTTGGCAGACACGCCTTTTTCCGATAACGAGCTTTGCCGCGTATTTCATGGACGCGGCCACAGTGTTGAAGCGCTTAGCCATATTAACTTAGACTTTTATCCACCGAGTTTGTTTTTGGTGTCATACAGTGAAATTGATGAGGCAACACTCACTACGCTTACCGATACGTTATGGCAGTGGGCACAACAACATCATCCAGAGCTAATTACTGCATTGGTGTATCAACAGCGAGCTGGGCTACAAAGCCATAACACCCTTGTTCACGGTCAACTGCCAGTTCGTCATAGCGTAGCCGAAAATGGGGTGCGTTTTTTGGTTGATTTAATGAGTAAGCAAAACACCGGTATTTTTCCTGATATGCGAAAAGGCCGTGAGTTTGTCATGCAAAATAGTAAGCACGCCAAAGTACTTAATTTGTTTTCTTATACCTGTGGTTTTTCGGTTGCGGCTATGCACGGCGGTGCAGATCATGTGATGAACATGGATATGAGCAAAGGTGTGTTAAAAGTAGGTAAGCAAAACCACCAACTCAATAATGTCGATCGTGGGGTCAGTTTTTTACCGCACGATATTTTAAAGTCGTTTGGTAGGCTAAAAAAAGCCGCACCGTTTGATTTAATTATTGTTGATCCGCCCAGTTTTCAAAAAGGCAGTTTTATTTTAACCAAAGACTATCAAAAAGTGCTGCGCAGACTTCCTGAGCTTTTAAACGATACTACACAGTTATTGCTATGCGCTAATAGCCCAGAGCTTACAGAAAACGATTTTAAAGCACTTATTGAAGAGCATACTCAAGGTGCTATTGAATTTGTTAAACGCCTAGAACCTACCGATCGCTTTATTGAAATTGATAGCGATAAAAGCTTAAAAGCATTGGTGTACAAAACAAAAACATAGTGAGTTAAATGAAACTGAGTAAACGTTTAAACGCCATCAATTCGTTAATTACACAGTCTTACGATATTGTTTGGGATTGTTGTTGCGATCATGGCTTTTTAGGTATGGCATTACTTGAGCGCGGCATAGCCAAACAAATAAACTTTGTTGATATTATTCCAGAGTTAATGGAAGCGCTTGAGCAGTCGCTACAACAATTTGAGCAAGGAAAGTCTTTGCCTTCATGGCAAGTGCGCTGCGAAGATGTTGCGCAAATTAAACTGCCAACAGGTGCTAAGCAAGTAATCGTTATTGCGGGAGTGGGGGGCGATTTATGCTTAAAGCTCATTGAGCAAATTATTGCTAATAATCCGCACAGCCTTAAACAACTAAGTTTTATTATTTGCCCTATTATGCACCTCTATAAAGTACGTGCGGGTTTAAAAGCGTGTAATTTGCAGCTCGATAGCGAGCAAATTATTGTTGAAAACAAGCGTTTTTACGAAGTGCTACAAGTCAGTTTTAATGCCACCGGCACTATTACTAAAACGGGGGCTCATATGTGGGATAAACATAACCCTCAACATCATCAATATCAGCAACAATTGCTTGACCATTATACTCGAATGCTCAATAAAGATAGAGTTTACTATCAAAAAGTTATAACAGAGTATCAACGCGTATTTGAACGCTAAATACTGCCAAAAAGTGTGATCGCTTTTTATGATTAACTACGTAAAGTGCTTCATAGTTAATATCTTGCCGCTAGGCAGATTTATTTGGTTTATATATGTCAGATAACAACACAAAAATTGAGTCATTATTAGATGATGGGCAAAAATGGCAACACAGTTACGAGCAACCTATTTCGTATGCGCCCCTAGTACAACTGGCTAATAAAAATTGGATTGTTCCGCAGCATTTTTTGCGTTACAAGCATACGCTGGCCAGTGTTAATGAAGTGCTTAACGACATTAGTTTTTCCAACCACTTTAGCGTGTTAGCAGCTGAAAAAAATAGTGATGTTTATTTGCAAGTAGCAGTACTGAGTCCCGACAATTATCGCGCTGATAATAAAGCAAAAAAACTATTGTTTGGTCGCCGTTGGCCAGTAGAGCAGAACCTGCCTACCTCGGAGCTTATTCAAACTGCATTTTTAGCGTTAAAAGTGGCGCGTGAGCATGAGGTAAGAGAGCTTTTTCAGCTGCAACACCAAGGCGCAACCAGTACGCCATTTAATAATCATCATGACTTACCCGTTATGGCACAAAATCCCGAGCTTGTTAAAAGTACATCGTTTAAAAATATTTCATTGAACGAGCTGATAGATCGCCTTGTGTTTGCGGATAACCAAATAGAGCTAATTAACTGCCAAGCTATAATCACCGGTGAGCAGGTGTATACGGTTAAACTTTATTGCGATAGTTGCCAGCTGAGTGAGTTTAATAACAAAACTTTGTCATTTTTAGCACCGGATACAACAACAAATAGCTTTTTACATAGTTTTATTGCCGCATTGGTTGCTATAAGCAATGATTATGTGAGCGAGCATTTTAAATACCAAGGTTTTGCACGTTTTAGTAAGCATGTACAGGCGGAGCAAATAGGCGAGTTAAGTGTTTCTATGCGTTCGCCAAGTTCAGTTAGTTTGTGCTCAATGGGTAAACAAGAGGCGAATCAGTTAAATTTTGAGATAGACAGTGGCCGAGCGCCACAAGGGTGTGGTCAAGCAATTGGTGGTTTTTTAGCTGCCCATGGCATTGAGCAGCCTGAAAACGCACATTTATACCCAAATTACTTGTAACGTATACATTAAAGTTTGTTTATTTCTTGTTTTACGTTGTAGCTTGAGTCGGTAACAATGGCTTCAAGTGTTTGTACTCGTTGTTTAAGTTCACTCACTTGAGCGGTTACCTTAGCTAGTTGTTTGTGTGCGTCTTGATTGTTGTCCTGTACTTTATGTTTAAATTCAAGGTGCTTTTTATACATATCGTAAATAACTCCCGAACCTACAGAAATAAGTACAATGAGAACTATCATTGTTGTGCCAGACATAATTACTTCCTTTAACTTTTATTTAAGCTTAAATTATAACCATAATTAAGCGCTCATAAAGCTAATTAATTGTAACTTTATTTGTATTTATAAATATTCGATAAGTCATTGTTATTATTTGTGACGCCACCATATAGTAATTATGAAGTTTTTTAATCGATACAAGGAGTAGGTATGTTAAATAATAAAATTCCACCGGTTGTGGTTGTGGTGTTTTTTGCTGCTGTAATGGCACTGATTGCACATTATACCGTGATTGATTTTAGCGCATTTATTACTTATCTCTCGCTAGCACTTGTCGCTACTGGGTGTATATTTTGTATTGCTGGGGTCGTGAGTTTCCGGTTTGCTAAAACAACAGTACTACCTAACAAACCAGAACAAGCGTCTAGTTTAGTTACCTCAGGTGTTTATAAATTCTCTCGTAATCCGATGTATTTAGGTTTTGCGTTTATATTAGCAGGCTGGGGCGTGTGGCTGGGTTCAATGTGGGCTTTTTTAGGTGTAGCAGGGTTTATTGCTTACATTACCTTATTTCAAATAATCCCAGAGGAACGGGCGCTCCACAAATTATTTGGTGAGCAATTTGACGATTATAAATCACGAGTAAAACGCTGGCTTTAACGTTTTATCGCAACAAAAAAGGCTACCCTTGGTAGCCTTTTAGTGTATTAACGTTGAACTTTACTCATATTCAAGCGGGTCTGTCACGTTGTTAAGCTCAAAGGCCTCTAAACGTTCTTGGCAGGCACCACATTTACCACACGCTTTGTCACGACCATTATAACAGGTCCATGTTTGGCTGTAGTCTAAGCCCATTTTAATACCATCGGTTAAAATATCGATTTTAGTATTGTTTAAATACGGGCTAAAAATTTCTACTGCATCGTAATTTGCAATACGACATACATCATCCATCTTTTTAACAAACTCAGGACGACAGTCAGGGTAAATTGCATGATCGCCTGAATGCGCGCCGTAATATACTTTGCTCGCTTTAAGAGACACTGCATAACCTACCGCTAAGGAAAGTAAAATCATATTGCGGTTAGGCACAATGGTGCTTTTCATGCTTTCTTCTTCGTAATGGCCTTCTGGCACATCAATATCGTCTGTTAACGACGAACCACCAATAAGCTGATTAATTGCTGATATATCAACAATTTTGTGCGGGACATTTAGCTTTTCACATACGTTGGCGGCAACTTTAAGTTCTTTAACATGACGCTGACCATAATCAAACGAGAGGGCATAAACATCATGGCCTTGCTGCAAGGCTTTATTTAATACAGTAAATGAGTCCATACCGCCGGAATAAATAACAACTACTTTTTGCGTCATACGTGGTTTGCTCTTTAGTTTTGATAGAGGTTTATATCAGGGCGCGATATACTACACGGCCAAGGCATAAATGACAATTTTTGCACCGTGCTTTGCGATTTTTAATAGTAACAATTTTGCCGTCAGGTTGTAAGTGAGATTTCTTTTGTACAAAATTAATGAAGTGTTTGAAACCATTCAAGGTGAAGCGAGCTTTACCGGTACGCCGTCTATATTTTTACGCCTGCAAGGTTGTCCTGTGGGATGTTCGTGGTGTGACACTAAACAAACCTGGGATGTTGATAATGTATATAAAGTATCACTAGATGACACGGTAGAAAAAAAAGCCGACTCAGATCATTGGGCTGAGGCAAGTGCCGCGCAGGTCCTGGAATTATTTAAATCCCGTGGCTATACCGCCAAGCATGTTGTGATCACCGGTGGTGAACCTTGCATGTACGATTTAAATCCAGTATGTAATTTATTGCATGATCATGGCTTTAGCACGCAAATAGAAACCAGTGGCACCTTTGAAATTCTCGCCCCTGCCCAAACGTGGGTTACGGTATCGCCAAAAATTAATATGCGTGGTGGTTACAAAGTATTGAGCAGTGCTATGCAACGCGCCGATGAAATTAAACATCCGGTTGCTATGCAAAAGCACGTAGAAGAACTGGAAGAGTTATTTGTCGCCACGGGTGTTAACCCAAAACTGGTATATTTACAGCCAATCAGCCAAAAAACGTCGGCAACTAAATTAGCCATTGATACTTGTATCGCCAAAAACTGGCGCTTATCAATTCAAGTACATAAGTATTTGGGTATTAGTTAAACAGAAAGAGCAGTTATAAGTGCTTAGCTGTAAGCGTTAAACTGCTTGGCGTTAAGTTATATTACGTAGGTTGGGTGAGTAAACCCCAACCTAACTCAACAAATTTCAGCTCATAAAGCCAAGCAGGCTTTAAATATAATTTTCATCAATAAACTGGCACCACTGCGGTGTATTTAATTCTGGTACGTTTGGCTTATCTCTAATACCGAGTTTAAACATGATCACAGAGCGCCATTCTAAAGAGCCAATGTCTGGCCCATGTCCATAACCGTCACCGGTATTAATTTGCTGTTCAACATGGTTAAACCATGCTTCAGAGCACGGCGAATATGTTTCATCCTTTTGCGCAACACTACTGCATCCAGCAATAATGAGTAATAAAGGGGCCATTAATAGTCTCATATTTTACCTATGTGTTTATTTTGCTAATCGCTGCTGTGTTAAGTTTAAACGCTTATGTGAGCTGTATACTTGCAACCTTTCATCGTCCGTAATTAAAAATGCATCCATTTCTACAGATATTAACGCAGATATGGGGAAAATCTCTAAAACACCAAGATCAGCAAGTTTAGCTGAAAGAAGTGCCGTTTTGCCGTTAGCAATAAAGGTAGAGTCTTGATCACGGTAATCGCCATCTACATATAGTTTTGCACCATTAAACCATGAGTTAACAATTTTAATTTTATGACCCTTAACCGTGAATTCGAACTCTTTTCTCATTTTAAAACTCCATTTTTTGAAAAGTGTATAACATGTTAACGCCGTAAATAAACGGCAGAAGATAGTTGGCAATAACTTGTTGGGAACGAACAAAATAATCTGTTTTTATCCCACTTCTAATTTGTTTTGTTCAATTGCGATTTGCACAATACATTTTCGTTAAGTTTATTACCAAACAAAAATTTCAACCTTTCTGTACCACCCGTTTTTTCATAAAACTCTTGTAATGTAATTTCTTTTTTCTCGTAGCTCATTAGCTGCCAAAAACCGTAAAAGCCTTTGAACCAAAAGTAATAAAACACCGCTCCAACAGCCAATAGGAAATATGCTGATTTGCCAACTTTTCGTTTGTACTTTATGGCGCAATAAAAAAACCAGACACAGCTTAAAACTGCCACTATTAAAAATGCCGTAAAAGGTGTAATTGCAGTATCAATATTATCCCAAAGGAAGCTTAGACAAATTGAACTCCAATCTAACCCCATAGAGAAAATTAAAGTAATCTTAAAAAAGAAATATAATAAAACGGTAGTAAACACCGCATATAAGATCCCACTTTCCTTGTACTCTTCTTTATTCAATACTTGTCCTTATTGAGCGATTTAATAATCTTATAGTGCGCGAGTCGTGCAGGTTTATATCCATACCACGCTCACTTTTCTTCTGTAAAGTTTTAACAAATTACCTAAGATATTACTATCACTAAGTTTTCTATGACTTTTAAGCAAAGCTAATACTAAAAAACGTTGTTATTGAGCAGCGCTTTTGTTTTTATTTTGTTGAACCTTGAACCTTGAACCTTGAACCTTGAACCTTGAACCTTGAACCTTGAACCTTGAACCTTGAACCTTGAACCTTGAACCTTGAACCTTGAACCTTGAACCTTGAACCTTGAACCTTGAACCTTGAACCTTGAACCTTGAACCTTGAACCTTGAACCTTGAACCTTGAACCTTGAACCTTGAACCTTGAACCTTGAACCTTGAACCTTGAACCTTGAACCTTGAACCTTGAACCTTGAACCTTGAACCTTGAACCTTGAACCTTGAACCTTGAACCTTGAACCTTGAACCTTGAACCTTGAACCTTGAACCTTGAACCTTGAACCTTGAACCTTGAACTAACACCTAAGTTTGCAAAGTACGCTGGTGGTGCATATATTAAACTAAGCGATTGGGAGAATGCGCTTGGCTAGATACTTACTACTGTTTTTTGTTTTTTCTTATGTTTGTATAAACTCGGCTTTTGCGAGTGTAAAAGTTGGCGTAACTCATTGGGTTGATTACACCAATCCGGATGAAACAGGCGTTTATATTGATCTACTCAAAGAAGTTTATGCAGATGAACAGCTCGAGTTTGATTTTAGTACTTACAAACGAATTACCAATTTATTTGAACAAAAACAGTATGACTTCGTAATTGGTGTTGCTAAAGAAGATGTTCCTTTAGCCTATTATCCTCATTGGTACTTAGATTATGATTATCCAATTAATGCCTATTTTTTAAATTCCACTCATAACTTTAATAAGTTATCTGATTTTAACAACAAAGTATTAAGCTGGCTCGACGGCTATAATTTCGATAAGTTTATTGAATACCCACACGATTATTACCCGGTGTCTACTATTGAAAACGCAGTGGCTCTGCTACTGAATAAACGTATAGATGCTTTCGTTGATTTTGACTACAACATTCCCAAAGAGTATAAATCAAAGCTTAATTATGTAGAGCTTGTACCTGCAAGGCCTATTTATTTAGCCTTTTCGAACGATGAAAAGGGCAGAGCCTTGGCGCGAAAATTTGACCAAACCATGCCAAAATTAAAATCATCGGGACGGTTGCAGGAATTATATAAATCAGATTATGACAATACGCGGTTTGCTGACTTTGACGCAAGTAAAATAAAAATCGTATTGAGTAGTAACGATGAGTCTTTGCTGCGACTGAACTCAGTTACTGAAGAAAAATCACTCGACGCACAGCTTTATAAATTAATTTTGACTGAAATGCGAGACTACAGAGTTGAGTTTGTAAAAGCGCCGAATACAAATAATGAAGTTCAATTTGGCACTAATTATTGTTATGCCAATAAAATTAACACCCCAGAACGAGCAAACCGCTATTTAATATCAAAGCCGTTTTCTTTGTATCTCGCTCCGCGACTTTATTCTCCTACTGATTTAACTGAATTTAAGCATATGAAAAATTTAGACGAGTTAGTGTCTCAAAGTGAATTAAGGTTGGGATTATCAAAATTCAGAATATTCTCCGAAGACATTATGTCTTTACTTGAAGAAGTAGATAAAACTAAAATAAAACCAGCGCCCACTAATATATTCTCTAGATTACAACAATTAGCTAAGTTGCAAGAATTTGATGCGTCTATTGAATACCCCAGCGATGTAGTCACGTATTGGCAGGATATAACAGACGCAGACATTCACTCCTTTGATTTGAAATTAAATACATCGTTTACTGTTGGGCATTTAATGTGTGAGCGTAGTGAAGAAAATATAAAATTTGTTCATGATTTTAATAATACACTCTCAAAATTAATTCAAAGCGATAAATACAAAGCGCTTATATATCACTTTGCGGCTGATTTACCTGCTGAAGAGTTTAATAAAATTTATCAGCAAGCACTGTTGGGTGAAAAGTGAGAACGCAAGCACAGCGTAGTTTTTTAACCGCTAGGGTAGGCTATTTATTATTGAAATCTTTGCTCTGAAAATTCAAACAATGGCACTTACAAGTGCCCCCGCGTCTGTAATACCTGCATCCTTCATGGCTTGGCTGATCATTTGCACGAGCGCAATTACCTGAGATTGTGTTGATGAAACGATGTTTGCTTGTGCTTCAATTTGTGCCTGTATAGCCTCGTCTTCTTGGTCCGATTGAGCTTGTAATTGAGTGAGTTGCTCTTTTTGTTCTTCAAGCTGCTGTTTGAGCTCTTTAAGTTGCTCTATCATTTTTGCGATATATTCAGGCATTTCTGAATTTGTTGCTTTTTCAGCGTTTTGCTCAGCCTCTTTTCCTGAGAGTTTATTGCGTTCTTTGTCTGATAATTGATAATCAGTGTTGTCCTGATTTTTTGTTGTGTCTTTTGTTTGTTGTGCAATATTTGTTTTTTCGGCTGTAATTTTAACGTCAAAGGCTGAGTGTTTATTTAGCTGTATCACGATTTATTATCCATAATAGTATGTTTATTAATGTTGTTATCGGCCGCGATGCCAAAGTTTAAAGTGCTAAAGCAATAAAAAACGTTGCCTTTGAGCAACGTTTTTTAGGTTTATACTACGATTTTTTGTTTTCAACTTTACCGCTTGAATAAATAAAAAATAATGCAATGGCTAAACACACTAACGCCGCTAGTCGACTGGGTGACAATGCAATAGCCTCATTACCAAGCCAGCCAAAATTATCAATTAATACACTCATGGTTAGTTGACCAAAAATAACCGCGACGGTTGCCACCGCTGTACCTATTTTTTGCACCGCAAGCACCATAATAACAATGTATGGTACGCCACACATGGCACCAAGTAGCTGCCATTTTGGTACATCCATTAAGGTTACAGCATGATTTGGTTCAAAATAAAATATGAGCAGTGCGGTTACTAGTGCACCAACAGAAAAGGTTAAAAAAGCACTTTTAAAAACACCGACGTTACCGCCTAGTCGTCCGTTTAAGGCTGCTTGAATGCTTAATGTTGCGCCACCAATTACAGCTAGAAAAATCATAATAATAGTCATAGTGAGTTTATCCTTGTGCCATAAAAACCAGAGAGATAATAATAAACGCCAAAGCAATAATGCGTTTAACATCGATTTTGCGTTCAGTGGTGCCAAACAAACCGTAATGGTCAATAATTAAGCTTTTGAAAATTTGCCCTGCGAGTATGCCGATCATTGTCATGGCTATGCCGATGTTTGGCGTTGCAATTGTTAAAATAACCACGTAAACAGGGCCAAGCACGCCACCTAATAATAAAGAAGGGGGCTGGCTAAAAAATGAAGGACTATTACGAGGGCTAAAAAACAGCATTAGCAAAAATGTTAAGGCGGCACCAACCGCAAATATACTAAATGTGGCCCACAGTTCACCCACTTCACTACCCAAAGGCCCTAATAACCCCGCTTCTACGGACAAACCCATACCGCCCATAAAGGTCAGTAATATTAATAGAAATTGCATTTATATCCTCCAAATAGTAATTAATACCATTTTAACCCAGCTAATCAGCCAGAAAAACGCTACAATCCAGAAATGACTTTTGCAGGAATTGCACAAATGAATGACATAAATACAGTGAGCATTAAAACACTCGTTACGTTTATCGGTGTTTTTAATACCCATAGTTTTTCAGAGGTGGCTAGGCGGGAGGGGGTGTCTGCGTCAAATATTTCACGCACTATTCAACAATTAGAAGATGCACTAGGGCAGCAGCTTTTTTATCGAAATACCCGTGCTGTTGTGCCAACAGAAGCGGGTCGGTTGTTTTTAGATTATGCACAAACAATCACCGAGCAAATGAATGACGCGAGAAAAGAGCTGCAAGACAGAACGCTCGAACCAACCGGGTTAATTAGAATTAATGCGCCTGTATTTTTTGGCCAAAGGCACATTGCTCCTTGGTTGCCTGAGTTAAGTATTCGCTATCCAAACTTACAAATAGAGTTAACACTTACTGATGACTTTATTGACCCGCATCGTGATGCCACCGATGTTATATTTCGTATCGGTGCGTTAACCGATTCTTCGTTACATGCGCGCGTATTTGGTACACAAGTGTATCATTTAGCAGCCTCACCAGCGTATTTGAAAAACAACCCTAAAATTACTAATCCATCTGCACTTAAAAATCATCAATGTTTAATTTATAAAGGTTCTTCAGGTGCAAATCGTTGGCTGTTTAAAGCTAAAAATAGATCATGGGTTCATTACCCTGTTGCACCATTACTTACCTCAAATAATGCGGACACATTATTAACTTGTGCATTAAAAGGCATGGGTTTAGTGCTGTTTCCTGATTGGCTTATTGGTGAGCATTTAAAGGCGGGTACTTTAGTAAAGGTGTTACCTAATTATGATGCAGCAATTAAAACAGAGCCTCAGCAAATAGCGGCTATTTATCCACACACACGCTATGCCCCTTTAAATGTTAGGGCGCTTATTGATTACTTTGCTGATGTTTTCGGTGAACCGCTTTATTGGCAACAATAGAAAAGAAAGTCAGTACTTAAGATAATTAGCCAGAACTGTAGTGAAAAAATATTAAGTAAATTTTTCACAAAGTAAGCAATAGATGCCTGGCTTTTAAATAAATACATACACTAGTCACCTTTATTTTTATTTACTAAAGGCAGGTATATTGATATTTAAAAGTACTAGATAGGTGTTTTTACAATATTTGAAAAATAAGGCGGTGGCTTTAAATTAACATATTGAAATGCCTATACACACATTAACTAAGCTTTTTATTTATTGAACTATAAAAAGCAATCCTATTACACAATACCGATATTATTTTTTATTGCTGCCTTCTTCTATAAATTATTTTAATTTTTATATTGACACACTGAACGCTTATTACTACATTTGTAACAGTTAATAACTACAGATGTAGTAATGGAGGTTAAAATGAAACTCAGTGAATTTGAATTAGATATTATGCAGTTGCTTTGGCAACACGAGCCATGCACGGCTAGCCAATTACATAAAGCGCTACTTGCTGATACAAAAAAAGATAAGCAAGTAGCTTACACAACGGTGAAAACAATTGTCGATAGGTTGGAGCAAAAAGAGGCGATAGTACGCTGTGGGAACGAGGGGAGAGCGATCGTATTTAAATCAGTGATCACTCAAAGCGCATTTTCAGCACAAGCAATGCCTAGCTTTATGCAGCGTTTTTTTAAAGGTAACTCTCGCAGCTTAATTGCCCATTTTATTAAAGAAGAAAAGCTGAATGACGAGGATATTGAGTACCTACAATCGCTACTGAAAAATAAAAAGCAAGATTAAAGGAAAAGGTTATGATGGATTATTTTGTAACTTGCACAATTATTAGTGTGTGTTGTTTGCTTGCATCTTTAGGGATGAAAAGTGCCCCTTCTAGATTAAATTTTTACGTAATAATGCTGGCTTTAATAGCCTGGTTTGTTCCTTGGCAATACTTTTCTCAATTGCCATTATTTGAAAGTACATCGCAATATACTGTTAATGTTGCTGAGTTTAGTTTTTTAAATACGTTAATAGCCCCTACCAGTGCGCAGGTCATAACATCAGAAAGTAGCATTATTGTACCAGTGAGTTGGTTACCATCATTAAACCATATTTTTAGTGTATTGCTGTTTAGTGGAATTGGCTTGTTTACATTGCGTGTTGCTATGTATGTAAAGTTAGTCAAAAACTTAAAAGCTAACTCAAGCTTATATAGCACTTCAAAACGAGCAAACTGTATATACCCAATAAGATTCACCTCAATTGGAGGGCCTGCTTTTGCAACAGGATTAGTCAATCCGGTTGTTTGGCTTACTCCTGAGATGGAAAATCGAAAAGAATTAAACTCTGTTATTGAGCACGAATTAACGCACTTACAACAAGGTGATATTTATTGGACATGGCTAATTTGCTTTATAGAAAGTGTTTTTTGGTGGAACCCAATATGCTCAAAACTAGCGCGTTTGGCAAAAGAGCAGTTAGAGCTTAGTTGTGACGAAAAATGTATGCGTAAACTCAAAGGTAAGTATCAGTTAGATTTAGCCAGTTTGTTACTCTCTGAGCATGAAAAAAAATCTAAATATAACTTTTTCACTCCCCCTCTTTTGAATATTGAACACTCAAAGAGTTTTAATATTCAAAGGATTAAAATGTTAAACAAGGAAAAAACAATGAAAAGTAAACATATGGTAATGGCTTTGGCTGCACTGTCTTTTAGCGCGTTGGCAGCAGCACAAATTGTTGATGAAAATCCAAAGAATGAACAACATAGTGCGCAAAAACAGCCCGCAGCTAGTAATCAGTATAACCAACAGTTAGCGCAACTTTTAGAGGTAGCTGGTGATGCAAAAAGTGATCAACCAACACAACTAATACAAACGGCAAAAAATATTCAAAAATGGTATGCAAATAGAGATGTGCTATCAGGTTTTGAAGAGGGAAAAATTAAATTAGAAAGTTATACTTTACTCGTTCATGTTTTTTCTAAACTTGAACAATATGAAGATATCTTAAGTGCTTACGAAACATGGTATCCAGCAGGAAGCAACCCGCCATATTTTACGAAAAACTCGCTTGCTAATGCCTACATACAACTAGGTCGTTATGAACTGGCTATAGCTGAATTAGAGGGGTTGACTAGAGAGCTTGACGGTAACTTACACGAAGGTTCTGCTGGGAACTTAGCATTAGCTTATATTTATAGCGCAGATTACGATAAAGCATTAGACACACTGCAACAAGCTAGCTTAGAGGGAAGTGCTTATGGTGATGTTTTAAAATACTACATTTTTGATCAGCAAAATAATCAAACAAAAATGGCTGAATTAAAAGGACGTTTACCAGCAGCCTTTGCGGTAACACCGGCTCTACTTCCTCGAGTAGGTATTCCACAATCACCGTTATTAGCTAAATTATAAATAAGCAAATACAAAAAAGCGTTGCCCTTGAGCAACGCTTTTTTTTATCTTGTTTAGCCTTTAGCCTTTAGCCTTTAGCCTTTAGCCTTTAGCCTTTATTCAGCGGCTAAATAGTCCAACACCACTTGGTGATGATCTTTGGTTTTAAATTTATCAAACAAGTGTTTAATTTTACCGTCTTGGCCTACTAAGAAAGTAAGGCGGTGAATACCATCATATTCTTTGCCCATAAATTTTTTGTAGCCCCACACCCCAAATGCCTCAGCAATGGCATGATCTTCGTCAGAAAGTAAGTCAAAGTTAAGCTCTTTTTTAGTTTCAAAGTTTTTAAGGCGCTTAATTGGGTCTGGGCTTATGCCAACTACATGGGTGTTAAATTTAGCAAGCTCGGCTTGTTGATCACGCAGGTTTTCGGCTTGTACGGTACAGCCAGGCGTTGATGCTTTAGGGTAAAAGTATACCAGTACTTGTTTTTCTTTTAATAACTCACTGAGCACAACAGTTTCGTCATTTTGGTTTTGTAAGCTAAAAGCCGGTGCTGTGTCGCCACTTTGTAATGGGGTAATTTTGTTCATGCTAAACTCCTTAGCGAATACGTCGAAAGATGTAATCTACGTTTAAAACGTGCGAAAGGTTTTCAAAACTAATTTTAAATTGGTCAATGTCAACGTCAACGGGAATATTAAATTCAAGTTCACAGCGCATTTTAAGTTCAGTTTCTTCTTCGTAGGTATCTGACTTTAATGAGCAAATATTAATATTATTATCTGCAAAAAAGCGTGTTACTTTACTCAAGGTGCCAGGGGTGTCTATACCAGTGTATTCTAGGGTGTAGCCTGCACAAAACTCGCTTTGATTATGGCTTGAAGTGCGTTTCATCATAGTAAGTAGGCCAAGTTCCATACCTTTGGTAGGGAGTGTATGCTCAATACGGCTAATGGCTGACATATCACCGCTAAGTAGCATAATAAAAGTAAGTTCGTTGCCTAAAATAGCAATACGACTATCTATTATATTACAGTGGCAATCACTGACGAGTTGCGTAAGCTCACTAACGATGCCCGATCTATCTTCGCCAATTGCGGTTAAAACAATTTGATGATTTGAAAATGCAGTCATGGGTTTTAAAGTACCTAAGTTACTTGGATGATAACAACCGACTTGGCAACAAAAAATAAACACGTAGCGTTGCACGGCGGCAAAGTTTAACACAAAACCCGCGTTAAACTACAGTGACGGTTAATTTTAGACGGTTAATAGTGCAGTGTTTCTTGTTTTTACAAGCTTGTGAAAGTACCATAGCAAAAATGTGTCTATTTGTAGCCTAGTCTGTCGGTCATCTTGTTGGCTTAATGCAGTTAGATAAGCAAATTATAAATGTAAAGTTAATATTGATTTTACACTGAACCAAATCGGTATTACCCACTCATATATTTGTTAAAACAATTAAGGGTATGCTAAGGAGAATTATCTGTGCAGTATTGGATCCCAAAAGCACTAGCAGTAAGTGTATTGGTAAGTTTGTCAGGGTGTAGTGTATTTACGAGTGATGCCCATAATGAGCGTAATTACCGCGCTCATGAGCCGGTTAAAACACCTGCTTCGTTATCACAACCCGCTCAAGATCCTGTTTATAAGATGGATGTGGGTCAATATGATAATAATCCGGAGGCAACAAACTATCGCCCGCCGGCGCAAGTGTTAACTATTGCTAAAGGCAGTTGGGTTGAGGAAGCAGATAAACAAGCACGTATTTATTTTGATAAAAATGATGGCATTGACGATTTAGATGTATTCATTTGGGACTCGATTCAAGCAGTGCTTGCTGATAACAACATTAGCGCGACACGACAAAACAAAATGCAAGGAACACTGGAAACAGATTGGTACGCCATTGTTAAGCCAGAAGAAAGCTGGTTATGGGGCGATGATGAAAGTGTTGATTTAGAACGTTTTAAATTTACTATTGAAGAAAAAGAGCATCAACGCACAGCATCATTAACGGCTGAGCTTATTGATTTCAAAGGTGATAAACCTCTGACTGATTTATTAAAACAACAGCTAGAAGTGCGCGCCCTTAATCAAGTGGTGAGTGAATTTGATTATCGCTATCGTCAACTTGAAGTTGATATGCGTAAGCGCCAAGGAATAATTTCATTAGAACTTGGGTTTGACAACAAAGGTAATGCAGCACTTGTTACTGAGCAGGCTTACGATACGGTATTCGATCGCTTTTCTGGATTCTTAGAGCGCTTATCTTTTACTATTGTTGAAATAAACCAAGAGACAGGTTTAATTACAGCAGATTATGCGAAAGTAGAAAGCAGTGTGTGGGATTCAATTTGGGGCGATGAACCAACAGAGCTTCCAATTGATGAAGGTCAATACCAAATTTTGGTTAGCAAAACCAAGCAAGGTGGCACCAGTCTAACGTGGATGGATGACAAAGGCGAAACGCTTGAACCAGGTACCATGAATGGTTTGCAACAAGCATTAGAAGCGGCGTTAATTAAGCGCGGTATTAAAATTTAATAATTATAAATATTTACCACAAAAAGAGCACTTAGCTCTTTTTGTGGTTTTTACAGGTTGAAAATATGTCTCAGTTAGATTCATCACGCCCAGCACCCGTTCAAAAAAGTTATGATTTGAAAGTTTGGTTGGTTTTTTTAATTCCTTCTTTAATCGGTGTGTTTTTGTTTATGACGCCAGTACCGTCTGGTGAAATAATGACGATTCCTATCGCGGTAATGGCCAAGGCAATTCAAGCCTCATTCAGTGAAATAGCGCTAGGGCTAATAGCTACCATTATTTGTATTACTGGCGTTATGTCGCTGGTGTTTAGTGTCTTTAAACCGAAAAGCTTAACCAAATTTCGCTTATTAAATCATTTGTTTAATGTGAGTTGGATTTGGTTAGTAACACGGTTGTTTGGTATGGCGTTTGTGCTTTTAACTTATTTTCAAGTTGGACCGCATGCTATTACCTCAGAAAATACTGGCTTGTTAGTATTAAAAGATTTATTACCGGTGTTGTTTTCGGTGTTTATTTTAGCGGGCTTATTACTGCCGTTATTACTTAATTTTGGTTTACTTGAGCTGGTGGGTACCTTACTTACTAAAGTAATGCGTCCATTGTTTGGGGTGCCAGGGCGCAGTGCAGTTAATTGTGTTGCTTCATGGTTAGGTGATGGTAGCGTAGGTATTTTAATGACTGCGCGTCAGTATGAAGATAAATATTATACTCAACGTGAAGCTGCGATTATTGGTACCACTTTCTCTGCTGTATCAATTACCTTTTGTTTAGTTGTTATTGGCCAAGTAAAGCTTGAATACTTATTTGCACCTTTCTACCTAACCGTGTGTTTAGCCGGTGTAGTGGCCGCAATAATTGTTCCGCGTTTACCACCACTGCGTTTTAAAAAGGACGTGCTTATTGATGGTGAAGAGCCCGATGGAAACGCTGAATTGGTTCCTGAAGGCAAAACATTATTTAAGCATTCACTTGATGTTGCATTAACTAAAGCAGAAAAAGCACCAGGCTTAAAAGGCACAATTGAAGAGGGCTTACACAACGCATTCGATATGGTGTTTGCAGTATTACCTGTGGTAATGGCTGTGGGTACATTTGCTTTAATTATTGCTGAGTACACGCCGATATTTCAATATTTAGGTATGCCGTTTATTCCATTTTTAGAATTACTACAAATACCTGAAGCTGAAATGGCGGCGCAAACGATTATGGTGGGATTTGCAGATATGTTTATTCCGTCTATTTTAGCCGCAGGCTCAATTGAAAGCGATGTAACACGTTTTATTATTGCGGCAATGAGTGTAACGCAACTTATTTATATGTCTGAAGTGGGCGCACTTTTATTAGGTAGTAAAATACCGGTTAATATTTTTGAGTTATTTGTTATTTTTATTCTCAGAACTTTAGTAACCTTGCCAGTTATTGCCTTAATGGCGCACTGGTTAGTTGGCTAGAGTGACTGATTAGTTGAAAAAGCCCTGAATATTCAGGGCTTTTTTGTTTCTTTGTCTTGCGTTGATGAAATTGATACTGAGGGTTTAAACTCGCTTTTTGCACTTAAGCGCAGCAGTACTAAATTGCCGATAACAATAGCCAGTACAATCGAGATAACGAGTACGATTTGCCAAATTTGCATTACGATGCTCTTATATTTTATTAAGCGGTTATTATGACCACATTAAATAAAAGCTGCAATGCTCTCTAGAGCTGTAAATAAGCAATTAGAAACGTTGTGCCACCGACAAGGTTAAAAAGTTAATCCCTGGGTTGGGAGATTTAAATCCGGCGTTTGAATAGTGAATAATTCGCAGCGCTACATTGGTTTCACCAAAATCCGCCACTAGACCTATTCTGTCTTCAAACTGGTAGTGAGTACTTAGGTTTTTATCGGCAAAATAGCGTTCATCAAGTAAGGAAAAGCCAATACCAGCCTCTACATAAAATGGCGTGTTGTATAGGCTAAATGCTGGGAACTGCACTACTGGCGAAACAGCTAACACCAGGTTTGATTGTGACTGTTGATCATGGCGGTAATGCCACAGGTTAATGCTGCTTTCAAGGTAAAAGCGGGCATCACCCACAAAGTTTTGCGCACCCTCTGGATGATACTGATACGCAAGCTTTACTCCAGTTACATTGCCTTCGCCTTTTAATAAGTCTACAGCGTAGCCATGGTTTGGTGATGCATAGGCTGCATGAGTTGTCAGTAAAAATAAACAAAAAACAATAATAGAAATCATATTATATGAGGTTTTCATAATGGCCAACTACGGGGGAAATTAAATTAGTAATTAAATGATAAGGGCGGTGAATTACTGTTTTCAATGAGGACAAAAATCCGCTTGTAGATGGCTTGTTAACTGAACTCTTTAACTAATTGAATTTATTTAACTAATTATATTGGTGCTAATTTGGCATTAATAAGGTGCTTATTTATGCCTTTTTTGTTGCCTGTTATTTGCGTAAATTACGCTAAACTTAATTATTTAAACTATCCATTTATTATGAAACTTATAAAGCTTTTAGTGGTTGTTGCTGTTTTTTTCAGTAGTGCTTTGTATGCACAAACTCAGCCGTCACCTAAACAATTATTGCAAACTGTAGCCGAATCATTATTTAACGATATTGGGCAGGTAAATGCGCAAGGTAATGCCAGCAAAGAAGCGATGTCTTTAATTGTTGAGCAGCGTTTGATGCCACATATTGATATTAAGTTTGTGTCGTTTAAATTATTAGGTAAACATATTAAAGGTATCAACCGCGAGCAGGGCGTTGCGTTTATTGGTGCGGTGGAGCATTACTTAACGGGTACTTATGCGAGTGCACTAATGAAGTATACAGGGCAAGATGTAATATTTGAGCAAGACGCCGCTGCAAGCGACTCTAAATTTGCCACTGTTAAAACGCAAATTATTGAAACTAATAAACCCACCATAGATCTGCACTTTAAACTGCGTTTGGGGAATGATCAGCAATGGAAAGTATACGATATTGTTGCTGAGGGAATTTCGTTACTCAGTGCTAAGCAAAAAGAGATCATTCAACGAATTTCTGATGTGGGATTAGACCAAGTCACAGCAGAACTGCAGCAAAGTTAGTTCCTTTGCAATTAAAAGCTCCAACCGTAAAAGCAGCTGATGGCGCATGTCGTTAGCTGCTTTTGTATTTTGGTCTATATTGCATGAGTTTACGCTAGCTTGACTACCAAGCTGTGTTAGAATATCGACTTCTTTGATTAAGCGTGGTGTCAGCTAAAAACTGTTATAACTGACCACTCACCCGAGCTACACTGGAGTTGTGTTGTTTTAATGGAAAACGTACTAATTTGGCCAAAGGAATACCCGTTATTGGTCAAAGGGCTGGTTGAACAAAACGGTGCCTTCATTTTAGATGCTTTAGAAGCTTGGCCTGCCTGTCGCTCTACTGAAGAAGATGATGGTGTTTGTACTACGGTTTTGCCCCCAATTTATTATTTAACCTGGTTAACCCCCCTAGAGCCGTTCGAAGAATGTTATTTTCAGCATATCTGTGAATATGATGAAGATGCACAAGTCTATATTGCTGCACTTAAAGAGCATTATTTTGCCAATGATTACAGTATAGAAAATATTGTCTTAATGTTGTGTCAGCGACTTGAAAAATATGCAAGTGTATCGGCACAAAATAATATCGAAACGCCGCTTTCATTAATCAGTCTGTTTTTTAGTAAACGTTTTTTTACTTTGATAGAACATGCGCTTGAACAGGGTGCTAAGCTGTCAGCTGCAGATACGTTATCTATTTGGCAAGAGGTCGACTTTAGAGAGCGTTTAAGTGCGCATATTCCTCAGTCGATTGCAGACATTGAATATTTAGCAGAGCTTACTAGCGAAAAGGTAGCTGCAGGCAAAGATTACTTTACTTTATTAACTCAGGTTTCGCCTGATGTTGATTCTATTGTGTTGTTAGAAAATGCCTTACTCGCCCATTTAAACAAGAAAAAAGCTAAGCAAACCATGGCTATGCGCTTTATTGAACAAGGTGCTACGGGTACCTTGACCGATGAAGATAACAAAACAGCATTTATGTGGGCTGCAGAAAAAGGCTATGTAAATGTAGTAGAAATGCTCCTGCAATACCAAGATAAAAAAGCCGTAGACATTAAAGGTAATACAGCGCTGCATTACGCGGTGATGAGTAAAAATGAATCGTTAATGATTTTACTGCTTAAAGCAGGGTATGATTTTAGAGCGCGTAATAACGACGGATTAAGTTGTTACCGTTTAGCTGTAAGCATCAAAGCCAGTAACTTAGTTAAATGCCTTGAACGTGATTTTGGTATTAAAGAATTATCGCCAGAAGGGCAGTTAGATCGAATTAAAAAAGTGCATGTATTACATGCGGTTGTGGCTTTATTGTTACCGCTACAGTTGTTTTTCTTTTTTGATGAAAATATCACTATAAAAAGTGAGCTCACTCTTTTTATGACCATGACGGCGGTGGTGTGTTTTTTCTTTGCTACAAATTTAAAGCGCTGTTCGTTGTATCCGCACGTAAAGCACCCTTGGGGGTTGTTTTTATTAAGAATGATGTCGGTTTTTAGCCTTGTATCCCAGCTAGGTTTAGCGTGTATAGTGGGACTAGCAGCTTTAAGTGAGTTAGTTTAACCACTTACTTAATTATAAAAAAAACGCGCTAATAAAGCGCGTTTTTTATGTTCTGAGCTGATAGCTATGAGTTGTTTTTATCGTGTTCATGCGCTGCTTTTTCTTCAGCAAGTTCATCTTTAAGCTTACGAATTTTAAGTCCAAGCTCTTGTCCTCTATGGCGTGCATAGTAAGTACAGCCAATAAACATAGATGAGGCAAATAGTAACTCTAGCAATACCCATACTAACTCATCTTGAGCAACCCATAGCAATGTAAAACCATGGATAAAATAAAACATAACAATGAAGTTAGCCCATGCATAGGTGTAGGTTTTATCTTGTAGTATGCCTTTTAAAGGTAATAATAGCGGTAGCACATAGACTAAAAATAGAAAGGCGTCACTGTGACCCTCTCTCGGTGCTAACACAAACATCCATAGTGGCATTAAAATAAGCAGGCCAAAATAACCAAATAGGGCTAGGCGCTGAAATTTTACGGTCACTGGCTTTTTAGCAGACTCGCTATTTTGGGTCATTTAAGTTTACTCGCTACTTGAGTCAAGCGTTTGCCTACGCTTTGACATATTTTAATTTCATCTTTACTTAGGGTAGAGCTGTTACTGCTGCCAGCAACGTGGGAAGCGCCGTAAGGTGTGCCTCCAGTTTCGGTACCAAGAAGTTCTGGTACATCGTAAGGCACCCCCATTAACATCATCCCGTGATGCAATAACGGCAGTGACAAGTTTAGTAGGGTTGCTTCATTGCCCCCATGCATACTACTCGATGATGAGAACACACAAGCAGGTTTATCGATAAGTTGACCTTTAAGCCAAAGATCGCTGGTGGTTTCCCAGAATGTCTTTGCTTGTGCGGCCATCATGCCAAAGCGGGTTGGCGTACCAAACGCAAGCCCATCACAGGCAACTAAATCGTCTTTACTGATCACAATGTCATGCGGGTTTTTAGCTACAAACGTACGCAGCAAGGCGGTTGCGCCTTGTTGTTCTATTGATTCTGCTATTTCATGCGCCATGGCTTCTACCGAGCCATGGCTTGAGTGGTACAGCACCACGATGGTTGTGCTCATTATAGAACGCTTAATACGTTTTCAGGCGGGCGACCTAGTGCTGCTTTATTGTTATTTACTACAATTGGGCGCTCAATTAGTTTTGGGTTTTCGACCATAGCGTCAATAAGCACCGACTCGCTATTTTCATCTTTTAAATTCAGTGCTTTATATTGTTCTTCTTTGGTGCGCATTAAATCTCGGGCCGAATTAAACCCCAGTTGAGAAACTAAGGTACTAATTTGCTCATGAGAAAGCGGTGTTTTTAAGTATTCAACAACACTCGGTTCGATGTTTTTACTTTGTAATAGGTTAAGGGTTTCGCGCGATTTTGAACAACGCGGATTGTGATAAATAGTAACTGACATAAAAAGTACATCCAAAGTATAAATTGCGGCTATTTTAGGTGAACTCACTAAAGACTTAAAGCCTTGCTAGCTCTTTTTGCAATAACCGATATTGTGTGAGTAACGCTTTTAAACGTTGTTGTTTTACATTTTCATTTGGCTCAACAAAATTAAGTGCTTTTTGTATTTCGTCAGCTGCTTTTAAATATGCGCCATATTGCGATAACACATCGGCGTTAGCTTCGTGATATGCGGCTAATTTTTCTTGTTTTTTATAGGCGTCGGTCAAAAGCTGCTTACCCAAACTATGATCTGGCTTCTCCAATAAAAACGATTTTAATACATTTTCGGCTAACTCATATTGCTCAGCTTCCAACGCGGCATTTGCATAATTTAAAGTGATCACTTGGTTGTTTGGCCGATAGTTATTTAATTCACTTAAATAACTAACTGCTTTAGCTGCTTTTTTTTGTGCAATGAGTAAATCTGTTTTTGTATCAATATAAAATAAGTTTTTAGGATCGCTAGCTAATAGCTCGTCCAAGATAGGCTGCGCTTCCTCCGTTTTCTTTTGATCGATTAAGCTGATAGCTAATCCATATTGTAACGCTACGTTGTTATAAGTATTTTCGCGCATTAACTTTCTAAATAGGGCCTCTGCATTTTCTGGCTTGTTATCGTAACGTGCCAGTACACGGCTTTTAGCTAAATTAAAATCCAGACTAGAGCCTACTTGGCGTTTTGGATATTGCTCGGCGCGCAAGCGTACATCCGACACGCGGCTTTCTGGCAGCGGGTGAGTCAGTAGAAATGCCGGGGGTTTATATTTATAGCGAATTTGCGCTGCAAGCTTAGTTAAAAATTCACTGGAAGCTCGGGCGTCAAACCCCGCATTGTTAAGGGTTTGCATACCAATTCTATCGGCTTCTTGTTCCGCAGAGCGGCTATGGGTGAGTTGGCTAAATGCCGACTGGGTTTGGCTGGCTGAAATAATCGCCATACCTGCATCTGGGGCTACAACGGCCGCTAAAATACCGGCTATCATACCGGCAATGGTTAGACCGCTATTGTCTTGTTGTTGCTGAATACGCCTTGCTAAGTGGCGTTGTGTTACGTGCGCAATTTCGTGACCAAGCACTGAAGCAAATTGACTTTCGTTATCGGCTTGAGCAATTAAGCCTGTATGCACACCTACATGACCGCCATAAAATGCAAAAGCATTAATTTCAGGGTTATTTAACCAAAAAAAAGAAAAGCCAAAGCGTACATCATTGGCGTTCGCAACCAACTTTCGGCCTAAGGTTGTTAGGTATTCATCAAGCACCGGATCGTTAATTAATGGCGAAGAACCTCTGATCTGCATCATCATCACTTCACCAATTGCCTTTTCTTTCTCCAATGGTAAAGCCTGCAGCGCAGACGTGCCTAAGTCGGGCAGTTGAAGTTTGGTTTGTGCCTTTAACGGCTCACTCATTAGCAGGCTAAATGTAAGCACTGCACTGCATAAAGTGATAAAGGCTGATTTTAGCTGCATTATATTCCTTGTTTATTTTTTATCAGAGGCACTAGTTGGATCATCGGTGTATAAACGGCTGTCCTTTTCACATAGTTGGTAAAACGACTTTATTGTGACCCCATCAACCTTAACAATGTTCAATTGAGTTTGTAAAAAAGCAATAATTTTATGAACTACTTTATGTGAATGTAAAATAAGTGCCTTGTCTGCTTCATCGCCTTGGTCTAAGTAAAAACCAATAAATTTGTGTAATTGATTAATGCGAATAACGGTTTTCATGGTCAATGGATCCCATAATATAAATTCCATTGACTCATCATGTCGAGCGTATCTATCGATGGTAGTATCATGGGAAAAAGGGAACGCTTGTAGTTCAAAACCGCGCTCGGTAAATACTTGATGCAACGAAATTCGTGGCTTGTTATTACTTTCTTTCTCAAAAAGCTCGTTTGGGTCGATACCCAGCGCCTCTAGATTCCAATTGCGTTTATCGATGATACGCTTAATGGCATTATCAAAGCCGTGATCTAAAATACTTTCACATTCACTTACCGACGAAGCTACTAAATGATAAAAATGCGGCAGCTCCCCCCAATTAATTTGTTTTTTAAACCAATTAATTTCTTTGAGAGTTGGATTGCTAGGCAATTGCGCTTTATTATGCGAATTAGGCATTAACGTATCCTTTTAGCTAACTATGCTATAAGGATAAACCATTGCAGAGGTTGTTTTAAGAAAAAGTTAAATTTAACTGCGGTTAATCTTAGTTAGCCCAGCTATAGGACTTATTATTAATGTGAACAGGTAGTGAAACGAGTATGCTAGAGCTAGATTTGCGCGCTTATAAATGCCCTCAGCAATTTATTCAGTTTAAATTAGGGCTGCGTGAGGCAATATCGTTAAAACAAGCAATTACCTTTAATATCTCAAGCGAGCAAAATACAGATGATATTGAACGATATTTGCAAAAAAAAATGTATTATTACAAGTTAAATAAACAACAAGCGTTGTTATTAGTGGAGCCGTTGCGTGTTTGAATATGTAAAAGCATGGTATGAAAAAAAGTTTTCTGATCCTAATTCAGTAACTTTACTTTTTTTATTATTGGCACTGGTTGCCATGTTGTACTTTTTTGGCCCATTAATTGTGCCTGTGTTAGTGGCGCTGATCATTGCTTATTTGTTAGATTGGCCTGTAGTTCACTTGGAGCGATTTGGCTTAAAGCGTTTTACTGCCACTAGCATAGTCATGCTGATATTTATTGGTATTATGCTCACCTTAATATTAGTTATTGGCCCGGTGCTTTGGCAGCAAAGTAGTAACTTAGTGCAAGAAACACCGCATATGGTTGAGCAAGGTAAATCGTTTTTACTCGACCTTCCAGCTAAATATCCCAGCCTAATTAGCGCAGAGCAAGTACAGTCTATTGTGGTAACGGTAGAGACCAAAGTGCTTGAATTTGGCCAAGTGGTGCTGTCGGCATCGCTCAATTCATTAAAAGATGCTGTTGCGTGGTTAATTTATCTTATTTTAGTACCGCTACTGGTGTTTTTTATGCTGAAAGACAAAGTAGAGCTCAGTGCCAGCATTGCTAAACTGATCCCGCGCCAACGACGCTTAATTTTGCAAGTGTGGCATGAAATGAATCAGCAAATAATGAATTATATTCGGGGTAAAGTATTCGAAATTTTAATTATTGGCTCGGTGTCTTTTATTGCCTTTACGGTATTGGATTTACGTTATGCGGCGCTGTTAGGTGTGTTAGTTGGCTTTTCGGTGCTTATTCCATTTGTTGGTGCTGCGCTGGTGACTATACCTGTGGCGGCGGTGGCGCTGTTTCAGTTTGGTTTAGAAACCCAGTTTTGGACCATTTTAATTATTTACGGCATTATTCAAGCGCTTGATGGCAATGTGTTAGTCCCTTTATTGTTCTCTGAAGCGGTTGATTTAAACCCGGTGTTTATTATTGTCGCCGTACTATTTTTTGGTGGGCTGTGGGGCTTTTGGGGGGTGTTTTTTGCTATTCCATTAGCATCATTAGTAAAAGCGCTTATTAAGGCGTGGTCATCCACACATGAAGAACTCGCAGAAGAGCTCGGTAACTAAAAAGTATAGTAAACGCACTTTAATTACTAAAGATTATTATTCATTCCTTTTAAAACTATGTACTATTGGGAATAAGATATATTTTTTAGCAATAAGGTGCGTTTTTAATGTCAGAGTTTTTATTGCCAGATGAACCCAACAACCAAGTTTATCTTGATGCAAATGCGACCACACCTGTATTGCCATGTATTGCAGAGGTGGTGTGCCATGCGATGCAAATTTGTTTTGGTAATCCCTCAAGTCCCCATATAACCGGTATTCAAGCCAAACACTTATTAGAACAAACGAGGCAAAAAGCGCGCAGCGTGATTGGTGCGCAGCAGGGCGATATATTATTTACCTCAGGTGCGACCGAAGGTATTCAAACTGCTATCGTATCAACCTTAATTAATGCCAAACAGCACACAAAATCTAAACCGGTTTTATTGTATGGAGCAACTGAGCATAAAGCGGTGCCTAATACATTAAAACATTGGAATGCCGTGCTTGAAATTAATGCTGAAATTATTGCTATTCCGGTTAACCGAGACGGTATTTTAGATTTAGACTTTATTGCTCAGCACATTGATAACGCCCTGATGATTTGTACTATGGCTGTTAATAATGAAACCGGTGTATACCAAGATTTAAGTGCTATAGAAAAGGTGATCCGCAGTCGAAATAGCGATGTGACTTGGATGGTTGACTGTGTGCAGGCACTGGGTAAACAACAACTCAACCTAAGCGAAACCACGATTGATTATGCGCCATTTTCAGGACATAAGCTCTATGCACCTAAAGGCATCGGCTTATTGTATATTCGTAAAGGTAGCCCATATACGCCATTTATAGCTGGTGGTGGCCAAGAAAGTGGCATGCGCTCAGGTACAGAAAACCTGCCCGGTATTGCAGGGCTTAATAAGCTGTTTAGTTTGCTGCTTGATAAACAAGACGATACTTTTAAATCAGCAGATGTACTTAATTTGTATCGCGATAAACTGCATATCGCTTTAGTTGACACCTTTGGAAGTATTACCTTTAATCATGATTTTGCCTGCTCAGTGCCCACAACACTAAACTTTGCAGTTAATGATTTAACCAGTAAAGAAGTTATTGATTTATTTGACGCTGCAGGTATTAGAGTCAGCGGTGGCTCAGCCTGTAGCACGGGCGCAACCCAAAGTTTTGTGCTTGATGCGATGGGAGTGTCACAGTGGCAAAGTGAAAATGCGATTCGTTTATCGTTTGGGCCTGCTGCCACTATGGCGCAAATAAATTATGCATGTGAACAAATTCGCGCACTTAAAACAGTGTTACAAGCAAATTGTTTGGTTATTTCTGATAGTAGCTTAGTAGCACAAGAAGTATGTGCCTTGGGGCTTACCCAATTTAGACACCAAGGTGCTTGCAGTTGGTTGTATGTAGCTGACGATCAACAGGCAATTATTATTGACCCTATCATTGAGTTGATCCCTCGATTTGAAAAAATAGTGAATACACAAAATTTAACTATTACTGCTATTTTAAACACGCATGAGCATCAAGATCGTCACTGCGCTCTTGATTTAATGCGCAGCGCACTCAAAACAAATTTAGTTGCTGGTGAAGTTGATCAATTAGGCTGGCCTGTTAATTGTGAACAATTGCAACTAACCGAACAAGTACTTGAAAAGCTAGCGACGCCTGGGCACAGCCAAGATAGCGTGAGTTATTTATTAAAGGCTAATAACGGCGATGTACAGTACTGTTTTTGTGGTGATTTAATTTTACCTGCGGGGCTTGGTAATACAGTACTTGATGGGGGAGATGCGATGCAGATGGCACACTCTTTGACTAAGTTAACTACAGAGCTTAATCCGCAAAGCGTGGTGTGCTCTGGGCATGATTATCAACAGTGTTTCGCCATGAATTGGGCTGTGCAAAAGCAGCAAACACCTTTATTAAAAGCGCTTATTGAAGGTGATATCAGCGATACTGAATTTGCCATGCAAAAACAACAAGCAGACTCACAACAACACACATTAGCAAATTCGCTTTGTGGTTATGTTAATGCAAAGCCTAAAGTCGAAACTTCGCAGCTTAGTTTTAATCAAGCGAAGGAAATGCTCTCACATAACAGTGTATATTTAATTGATACCCGAGAGCCTTATGAGCATGGCGCTAACAATATCAGTGGATTGCTTAATGTGCCTGAGGCTAAAACTTTAAATATTCCTCTAAGCCGAATGGCCAATGCACTAACCCAAGGGCAACTAGATAAAAACAATCAATACATATTGGTGTGTCGCAGTGGAAATCGTTCAAAAATTGCGGCGGCAAACCTAATTGAACTTGGTTATAACCGCGTTTTTAACTTATCGGGTGGTTTAGCATTGACCAGCTAATAGTTTAATAAAAGAAAAAGGCCGACATGTGTCGGTCTTTTTTTTGCCTGCTTTAATCGAAGATTAATAAAATGTTCATTGTGCAGAGGGGGTGAACAGTTGTTAAATTCAATTTTTAATTTTATGATACCGGTGTCAAAAGCAAAAAATTGCGCTATTATCTGCATCAAAGCTTATAAAAATAACGCAATTTAGACCATTTAAGCTATAATGTTGGGCTTTGCTTTTTACAAAAATCGCTTGTTCAGTGTCGTAAAAAATAAAATAAAATGCTTAAAATCAATAGATTAATTAATTAGGGGATGTTTACATGGCGAGCCGTTCTGAGTTAGTAAGTTGGCAAGCACTAGAAAATAGTGCACAAAAGATGACACAAACACATCTGAAAACTTTATTTGCACAAGACGATTCTCGTTTTTCTCAATTCTCTACTCAAATTCCAGGTGTGTTGTTTGATTACTCAAAACAACGCATAGATGAAAACGTATTTGGTCAATTAATTTCATTAGCGAAAGAATGCGATATTGAAGCATGGCGTGAGAAAATGTTTACCGGTGAAAAAATTAATATCACCGAAGACCGTGCGGTTTTACATACTGCGCTTAGAAATCGCGCTCATACACCGCTTATTGTTGACGGCGAAAATATTACAGAAGCGGTCGATAGCGAACTTGCCAAAATTAAGACCTTTGTTGAAAAAGTGCGAAGTGGTCAATGGCTAGGTTACACCGGAAAAGCGGTAAAAGATGTGGTTAGCATTGGTGTTGGTGGTTCAAACTTAGGGCCGCAAACGGCAACTGAAGCACTTAAAGCAGTGGTTGATAAGCCATTAAACGTTCACTATGTTTCAAACGCAGATGGCGTACAAATTGCGTCAGTATTAGATAAAGTAGATCCTGAAACCACGTTATTTGTAATTTCGTCAAAGACATTTACTACCTCAGAAACCATGACTAACTCAAAAACAGCGGTTGATTGGTTTTTAGACAGTGCAAAGGATGACAGCGCTATAGCAAAGCATTTTGTTGCAGTAAGCACTAATTTAGAAAAAACTGCTGCATTTGGTATTAGTGACGAAAACGTATTTACAATGTGGGATTGGGTTGGCGGTCGTTTTTCACTTTGGAGTGCCATTGGTTTACCTATTGCACTTTATGCTGGGTTTGAAGCATTTGAGGCCATTTTAGAGGGAGCGTTTGAAGTTGATGAGCACTTTAAATCGGCGCCGCTAGAACAGAATATTCCTTTAATTATGGCGCTACTCAGTGTTTGGAATACCAGCTTTTTAGGGTTTGATTCGCAAGCTATTTTGCCATACGACCAAGCCCTGCATATGTTGCCAGCATATTTGCAACAAGGTGAAATGGAAAGTAATGGTAAACATGTAACCTTTGATGGACAGACAGTGCCATACACTACCGTGCCAATCATTTGGGGTATGACAGGGATAAACGGTCAGCATGCGTTTTATCAATGTTTGCACCAAGGTAATGTCATTGTTCCCGCTGACTTTATTGGCTCTGTAAAGCCTCAGGTTAACGTAGATAAGCATCACGATATTTTATTATCGAACTTTTTTGCACAAACCGAAGCACTAATGAACGGGGTCGATGCACAGCAGATAACGGCTGATTTAACAGCCAAAGGCAAAACGCCTGCACAAATTGAAATGCTGCTAAAGCATAAAATTCACCAAGGAAACCGCCCAACAACGTCTATATTATTAGACACGATTGATGCAAAAGCGGTCGGTCGATTAATTGCACTGTATGAGCACAAGATTTTTTGTCACGGTATTATTTTACAAATATGCTCATTTGATCAGTGGGGCGTAGAACTTGGTAAAGGCTTAGCATCTAAAATTGAAGCTGAATTAACCGATGATAACGTGGTTAATGAGCATGACAGTTCAACACAAGGCTTAATGGCGTACTACAAACAATACCGTACGCAGTAACATATTCACTTATTACACAATAAGTAACCAAATACCTTTGAACGGGTAGCGCTGGAGTCCTAGGGCCTGTATTTTTGTGAGAGGAATTACAGTGTCCCTAGACCCATTTTTTATGGCGCATATAACGCACAACAATTAGTAGGCTTTGTGCTGAGGCCTACATTATCCAGATAATAAACCGCTATAACTGATTACCAATACGGTAGTGGCAGGTAGCATAAACGTAGAGAGTAACTATGCTTAATCCTTTTGATATTATAATTTTTGGGGGCGGTGGTGATCTTGCGTTACGCAAATTACTTCCTGCAATGTATCGAGCATATCAAGAAGGTAACTTACCGCAAGGCTCACGTATTTTGCCTACCGTGCGCGAACAAAGTAAATGCGATGAATACATCGATACTGCACACAAAGCGTTACAAGAATTTTTAAGCGAAGGCGAATATAACGCAAAAGATTGGAAATCGTTCTCAGACTTTTTAGTACCCGTAGTGAGCAATGTCACCGAAGCGGATGATAACTGGGATGTACTGAAAAAAATTCTAGATGAAGATGACAACGATAAATCACGAGTATTTTACTTATCTCTCCCACCTGCTGTTTATGGCACCTGTTGTGAAATATTATCAACGAAAAAACTAATTACCGCCAACTCGCGTGTTGTAGTAGAAAAACCAATTGGTTACTGCGGTGAGTCAGCAGAAGTGATTAATGCGAAAATTGCACAGTACTTTAACGAAGAACAAATTTTCCGTATTGACCACTATTTAGGTAAAGAAACGGTGCAAAACTTAATGGCACTGCGTTTTTCAAATTCATTATTTGAGAACATGTGGGATGCTAAATCGATTGATAATATTCAAATTAGCTTGTCAGAAACGGTAGGGCTAGAAAGCCGTGCAGGTTTTTATGACAAAGCCGGTGCCTTACGTGACATGGTGCAAAACCACTTGTTACAATTACTTTGTTTAGTGGCTATGGAGTCACCACATAAGTTAAATGCTAACAGCATTCGTAACGAAAAATTAAAAGTATTAGAAGCTTTACGTCCACTTGAGGGTACAGATGTAGATAACCATATTATTCGTGGTCAATACGTACCCGGTGATTTAAACGGTAAAATAGTTCCAGGTTACCTTGAGGAGCTAAACGAGGGAGCGAGTAAAACCGAAACTTTCGTGGCTATTCGTGCGCATATTGATAACTGGCGCTGGGCAGGCGTGCCTTTTTATCTGCGCACCGGCAAACGAATGGCGAAGCGCTGCGCTGAAATTGTGGTTGAATATAAAAAAGTATCGCATAACGTGTATGAAGACAGCGTAGGCAATATTGAACCAAATCGTTTGGTTATTCGTTTACAGCCTCAAGAGAGTATTCAATTAACGCTGATGTCAAAGCGTCTTGATAACTTAGATATGCAACTTGAACCTGTAACGATGAATATTGAATTGTCACAAGCGTATAGTAATGGTTTCCATTCAGATGCTTACAAGCGTTTAATGCTTGATGCAGCGGCTAATAATCCTTCATTATTCATTCACCGCGACGAAGTTCGTCAAGCGTGGAAGTGGATTGATCCAATAATTGAACGTTGGCAAGAAAAGGGTAAACCTTCATTGTACCGAGCGGGTAGTTGGGGGCCTGAAGACGCCGATGAATTATTAGCAGAAAATAATCATGTTTGGTTTAACACCGGTGATAAGGCATAAATAATGGCAACGATAGTAGAGAAATTTTTTGACGATAAAGCCGCTTTAACTGAGGAATTATCTCAGTCATTAGAACAAGCATTACGTGATGGTATTGAGGCTGATGGCCGCGCAGTATTAATGGTTTCAGGGGGGTCTTCACCTGAGCCGGCTTATAAACATTTATCTACCCTTGATTTAAACTGGGCTCATGTTGATGTTGCTATGGTTGACGAACGCTGGGTTGAGGTAAGTCATGAAAAAAGTAATGAAGCATTCATTAAGCGTACTTTGCTACAAAACCATGGTGCAGCGGCTAATTTTATTAGCATGAAAAATGCAGCATCCACTGCAGAGCAAGGTGTTGATGAATGTGAAACGCAGTTTCAAGCATTAAAACGCCCGTTTGATGTTACTATTTTAGGTATGGGTCCAGATGGACATACTGCTTCGTTATTTCCACATGCTCAAGGGTTGGAAAACGGCTTAGATTCAAACCAACTTGTGTGTGCCATAAACGCAATTGAGAGTGATGTAACAGGTAGTATTACCGAACGAATGAGCTTATCGCTAAATGCAATTTCACAGTCTAAAGTAGTTAAATTACTTATTAGTGGCGATGAAAAGCTGGCTGTGTATAAGCAAGCTTTAGCGGGTGGTAATGTTAATGATATGCCGTTACGTGCAGTTCTAAATCACCCTGAGATCAACATTGAAGTGTATTGGGCACCTTAATTTAGTCTAAACTAGGTGCTTTAAAACCATGTTGTATTGATGGTTTAATGAAAGGTCAGTTGCTTTTGCTACTGGCCTTTTTTATTGCGACATGTTTTTGTCATTAATCAATTAATAACAAAGTGCTGTAAACATTTGAAGTTTAAACATTTCCCTTAAGCTAAGTACCTTTTAAATCCTATTACACCTCCCAAAAGTCATTAACTAAAGCTTTATTTGTAAATTAAAACAATTAGTTAATCTTCAGGTACAATTGAGTAATATAGCATGTTAATCGCTTCAGCTATCCGCAAAGTCGACTACTCTAAATACATTAAGTATAAAAAACGCCATTATTTACATGCTTGGTATGAAGAGTAAGCATCGGACGAACTCTACTTTTTTATAAAATAATAAATCACCATAAAATCAATGACTTAATTATGTATTAGTTAAAATTCATACAAAAAGCGCGGAAAAATGTAGCAAAAATGTAATTTAGCATGTATGGTTTGTTACTACTATGACAGCGCTGTCATGGCGGTTAGGCAAAATGATAAACAAAACCAATAAAATGATTCGAGGGGAATCCTGTGTTAGCTAAAAATTTTAAAAAAAGCTTATTAGCAGTAAATATCGGCTTAGTTGTGGGAGCTGGCTTTACTGGTGCTGCATTCGCAGCCGATGAAGTTAAAGTTCAAGATGATGTTGAAGTCATTGAAGTACGCGGTATACGCGCTTCAAATAAAGAAAACTTAAACGGAAAACGTTTTTCTAATGCTGTTGTTGATGTTGTAACAGCGGAAGATGTTGGTAAGTTTCCTGATGGCGATGTAGGTGAATCTCTTGGTCGTATTTCTGGTGTAAGTGTATCTCGTCAATTTGGACAGGGTCAGCAAGTATCGATACGTGGTGCTTCAGCACAACTTACACGTACATTGCTTGATGGTCATACAGTTGCGTCAACAAGTTGGTTTGACCAACAAGCCGTAGACCGCAGTTTTAACTACTCATTATTACCTTCAGAATTAGTCGGCGGCTTAGAAGTTTATAAGTCGTCACAGGCTAATCTAGTTGAAGGTGGTATTGGTGGCACTGTTATTGTTAAAACACGTAAACCTCTAGATTTAGATGCAAACACTGTATTTGCAAGTGTAAAAGCTGATTATGGTACAGTTTCTGAAGAGACAGATCCTGAACTTTCTGGCTTATACAGCTGGAAAAATAATAATGAAACATTTGGTATCTTAGCGGCGGGTTCTTTATCAGAAGTAGATTACCAACGTAACGGTATTGAATCATCAGGTGGTTGGAGTGGCGGTATGGCACCAACAACATTCCAACAAGCACGTGAACGTACAGCTTATAATGTTGCCATGCAATACCAGCCATCAGATTCGCTTGTATTAGGCCTGACTTACACTAGCTTAGAGCTAGATGCAAATAATGCTAACTCGCAAATAATTATCTTCCCAGGCGACGGCTCATGTGAGCAAACTAATGCTTCAGGTAATTGTGTCTCTCGCACAATTGACGGAAATGGCACTGCTTTTTTCCAAACATGGGCGCGTAAAGCAAGCATGAAGTCTGATACGGTTGATTTTGACTGGCAATATGATGCAGAGTCATTCACATTTAAAGGTCGCGTAGGTAAAACCAGTGCTGACAGTGACGTAACAACTGCAAACTATGGTATGTTTACTAATAACAATAGTGATCTAAATGGCTCTATGGATATGACTGGTGATGTGACTAAATTTAATTTAGCAAACCAATCTTACGATGCGAGCATTTTACCTGATACCATCAGTCCGCAAACATGGGCGCCTGAATATAATCCTGATTCAGATGAAGAAAGCTACTTAAACTTAGATTTCGAAATTCCACTTGATCTTGGTGTGGTTACTGCTATTAAAACTGGTTTAAGATATGCCGATCATAAAGTTGTTCAAGATGGTAATGCTGCTATTGTAAACCCAGATTTAGTGCCTGTGCGAAATGCATCTGCATACTACCCTGGTACAGTGACTGCGGGCGGTGGCTTTGTTATACCTGAACCTGATATGGATTTAATGATTGCTGATTCATTAGCAATGACTGAAGGTTATACTGCACGCCCACAAGCTTATGGCACCATTGAAGAAGAAAATTTAGCAATCTATGCGATGGCTGATTTTGACGCAGGTGGTATTCGCGGTAATTTAGGTGTGCGTTACATCTCAACTGATATTTCGTCAGATTACTATGACTTAAGCGATGAAGGTGTTTACGATTCTACCTTATCTACAGATAAAGCAGATTACAGTGAGTTCTTACCAAGCTTAAACGTCGTTATGGACTTAGCTGACAACGTCATTTTACGTACCTCGGCAGCACAAGTTATTTCTCGTCCTAATTACGCTGACTTATTTGCAACGCGTAATCTAGCTGGCTATACAGATAATCGCCCTTTAAATGAAGTTTTAAATACTGGTAACGTTGGTTTAAGCCCGTTTAAAGCATTCCAAGCTGATATCGGTGTTGAATGGTATTTTGATGACGATGCAATGTTAAGCGTCACTTACTTTACTAAAGAAGTAAGTTCGTTTATCTCTACACAACAACAAACGAATCAACAAATTGGTATTGATATCCCAGTTTATACAACTAACCCAGATGCAGGCGAACCACCATGTGGCGCGCAGCAATATGACTGTTGGACTGTGAGCTCTTCTACCAACGGCACAGGTGGTTCAATTGAAGGTATTGAGTTCCAAATTCAAGATTCGTTTGATAATGGCTTTGGTTATTCATTTAACTATACCTATTCAGATGCTGAGGCTCCAGCAGAGAACTACCCGGACCGTGTTGGTGTATTTTCTGATTCATCGAAAAATAGCTACAACGTAGTTGGTTTTTATGAAAATGATGATTTTTCTGCACGTTTAGCATATAACTGGCGTTCAGAGTTTATTATTCGTGAAGCACCAGGTTGGTATGGTAACCGTGAGCATCAAGCCTACGGACAGCTAGATTTCAGTGCAACGTACTCTGTAACTGACTACTTAGATGTTACTTTCGAAGGTATTAACTTAACAGAGGAAGACAGTATTCAGCTTGGTAATAATGATGCATCAACATCATTACCAAACCCTGATCTACTCAATGACTTCCCAGTGTGGAGCTTTGAAGGTGAAGCACGTTATAAACTTGGTGTAACAATGCGTTTCTAATATGCTGAGTTAATAAAAGTAATCTAGGCCCAGCATTGCTGGGCTTTTTTACGAGATTAAACATCATTGGTGATTTATGAATATAAAAAAAGTGGCAATTTTAGGTGGTGGAACAGCTGGTTGGTTAGCTGCAAACCACATTGGCAAAGAGCTGCTGAAGCGCAAAGGTGTTTCAGTGACTTTAATTGAGTCACCCGATATACCGCCAATTGGAGTAGGCGAAGGCACAGTACCCGACATAAGAAACACGCTAAAAACTTTTGGTATTCGTGAAGATGAATTTATTCGCCAATGTGATGCGACGTTTAAGCAGTCGATAAAATTTGTTAACTGGATGGATAAAAAAAAGCATGGAGAAGGTAATTTTTTTCATCATTTATTTGATGTGCCAAACCCCTACGATACTAAACATTTAACTCAACATTGGTTAAACGATAAGCAAAAATCAAAAAGTCATGCGCAGTATTTATCTTCTCAGCACGCTATTTGTGAGGCTGGTTTAGCCCCCAAAAGTATCACTAATGCCCAATATGAGGGCGAGTTAGCTTATGCGTACCATTTCAATGCAGGGAAATTTGCGCAACTGCTCTCGTGTAATGCAAAAGATAAGTTTTCGGTGTCTCACGTACATACCAATGTAACTCAAGTAAAGCTTGCTAATGATGGCGCAATAGCAGCGTTAGTGACTGACAGCGAAGGTGAACTTGAATTTGACTTTTATATTGATTGTTCGGGTTTTGAATCTTTACTCATAGATAAAGCTTTAAAAGTCCCTTTCGTTGATGTGTCTGATAGCTTACTGATAAATAGCGCCTTAGTTGTGCAAGTACCTACAAAAGAAGACGATGATATTCCGCCTTATACACTTGCTACCGCTCATCAAGCTGGCTGGATTTGGGACATTGCGCTTACAAATAGGCGGGGAGTGGGCTTTGTTTATTCAAATAACCACATGACCGATGAACAAGCACATGAAAAACTGAACCGTTATCTAGGGGCAAGTAAGCAAGGTCTTAGTTATAGAAAAATCCCCATGAGAGTAGGTTATCGTGAAAAGTTTTGGCATAAAAACTGTGTCGCGCTTGGCTTAGCGCAAGGCTTTTTAGAACCATTAGAGGCAACCTCTATTTTATTAACTGATTTTTCAGCGAAGTTTTTAACCCTACGTTTTCCATCATCAACTGAGCAGCTTGAACAGTTAGAAACGCGGTTTAATCACGCTATGGGGTATGCGTGGGAACGTACTATTGATTTTATTAAATTGCACTACTGTATTTCAGATAGAACAGATTCAGCTTTTTGGGTGGCCAATAAAAGTGATGACACTATTTCTGAGTCATTAAAAGAAAAGCTTAGTTTGTGGGAAGAGTTCATTCCGGTTAGAGATGACTTTTTCAGCCAGTTTGAAGTGTTTTACTTAGAAAACTTTTTATTTGTACTTTATGGAATGCATTTCAACACTAAGGCACCGCCTTGTACCAGTGCAGAACATGAACACTGTTTAGTACGTTTACAACAACGAGCTGAGATAGATCAATACTTAATAAATAAGCTACCCAATCACAGAGCGCTTTTAGATAAAATTAAACAATATGGACTGCAGTCAATCTAATGATTTGTGAAAGGTTTAAGCGCTATATTCACAAAGATCATCGTACACTTGCGAAAGAGGCTATCGAAAGACGGCCTTTTTTAGCATCCGCTAAGCAGCTTTGTTCAGAATAAATATTGGCACTGTGTAATAAGTTACCTTGGTAAATAACAAGGCGGTTAAATTTAGCATCAACTTTAAAAACCTGTTCAAATAAACTGGTGCTGCCAGATAAATAGCCTTGATGCTCATTAGGGGCTTTTTTAACATCATTAACTATATCTGCGAGCAGTGGTTTGTGCTGTTGTTTAAATTCAATAATGTTTTGAGGTATATACTTATAAATACTTGTTCCACCAAGCTCCTCTGGCGATAAGTAATGTACAAATGCGTAATCTCTCTCATCACAAGAATCAATATGCGGTACTTTTTGATCAACAATTAAATTCGCAGGTTTGCATGAAGCTAATGAAAGTAAACTTTTATGAAGAATAGACTCTTGATAATTTTTATTGTCTATTTTAGGCAGTATTTCATTTTGAAAAAATGCATGTAAAACCCTTAAATAAGGTTGCGGCATATTGTCGCGAATACCAGGGTAGAAGGAGTTGTCTGAAAACATAGGGTTAAAGTAGGCTATGTTGTGAGCAAAATTCATTACACTACTGGTATCTAAAAGAAAATCATCAACAACGAAGGCTGATAGCTTGGTGCCAGGGATCATCAGTTTTTCAATTTTTAAGTTTGGGTTTACAGTTAAATTTTTCATTATTTTAGTGTCTATTTTTGCTGAAATTATCTAAGTGTGAATTTTTTATTTAGGCAAAAAATCAATATACCACCGAAGACAGCGTTGTCAAAGGACGCTTTTTGAGCTATCTAAGCGTGCGAATTTCACCTTTGGTAATGTTTACTAGTTATTTGTTGAAATAATCAGCGATAATGTTTTTGTTAATTAATAACGTACAAAATGACACAAAATTTTCACTTCCTTTTTGTCACCAAAACCTTTAGCCTTAGGCCACTAACAGAAAAAAATCAAATTAATAAATAACGGAGCAGTAACATGGCGGAGCAACAAGTACAGCCTTTACACAACGAAAAACATGCCAACACTAAAATTAAAAATGGCATCAACATCGAATTTATGAAAACTCAACACTTAGTGCCAGTGGTTGCACATGAGTTTGCGCGTATCGCCAATGAATTCCCAATGTCTTTTGTTAAAAATAACGAAACAGGTACTTTTCAAGCGGTTGCAATGTTTGGCCTAGAGCCAGGCGAAAATTTATTTATTGATGGCGACAAATGGACAGCATCATTTGCGCCTATGGCAACAACGCGTTACCCACTAGGTTTAGTAAAGCACCCAGAGCAAGATCAATTTGGTATCGTAATTGACGAAGCGAGCTCATTAGTTGGTGAAGAAGAGGGTAATGCATTATTCGAAAACGGTGAAGAAACTGATTACCTTAAGCGTCGTAAAGAAGCGTTAGTATCGTTCATTGAGTTTTCTCAAGTAACTGATGCTTTCACTAAATTCCTTGCTAATAAAGAACTACTGGTAGCACAAACGCTAACAGTTGATATTAAAGGTGAGAAAAAAGACATCAACGGTATTTACCTTATCGATGAGAAGAAACTAAATGAGCTAAGCGATGCAGACTTTCTTGAGCTTCGTAAGCGCGGTTATTTAGCACCAATCTATTCTTTCTTAACGTCTACACACCAAGTAGCACGTTTAGCACGTTTAAAAGCGCAACAAGCGTAACTTTAAACGAAATTAAAAAAGCGCCTTAGGGCGCTTTTTTTGTGCCATTAAACTCAGTTCACTTGAAAAACGCTTCATAACCATTCACATTGGTTTTAATCCTGTATTTATAAAAGAACACACAATGAAAAAATCACTATTATTAGGGCTCATTGCAACAAGTTTAATGGGGTTGAGCACGCAGGCATTGAGTGAAAACACAAATATGCCGTTTGCCATTGCGATTCATGGCGGTGCAGGCACGATTGAAAAAAGTAAATTTACGGCAGATCAAGAGCAAGCTTATCGCAATAAATTAGCAGAAGCTGTTGAGGCCGGATATAAGGTACTTGAACAAGGCGGAGAAAGCCTTGATGCAGTGACTACTGCCATTGAAGTACTTGAACAATCGCCTTATTTTAATGCCGGGCGTGGTGCGGTATATACCTATGATGGTAGTCACGAATTAGATGCCTCTATAATGGATGGTCGCAATCGTCAAGCAGGCGCTGTGTCAGGTATTAAACATATCGAAAGTCCAATTAAACTTGCCCGGTTAGTAATGGAAAAATCAGTGCATGTGATGTTAAGTGGTCAAGGTGCAGAAGAGTTTGCCAAAGAGCAAGGCGTGAGCCTAGTAGAGAACAATATATTTGATACTGAGCATCGTTATGAGGCTTTATTAAAAGCCAAAAAGAAACTCGAGGCGAGCAAAAATACCAGTAAAGATTATCAGGCAGCGCATAAAGCGTTACCAGTAAATTATAAAGTGGGCACGGTCGGAGCGGTGGCACTGGATAAACAAGGGAATTTAGCAGCGGGCACGTCAACTGGCGGAATGACCGCAAAACGTTTTGGTCGTATTGGCGATGCACCGGTTATTGGCGCAGGTACTTTTGCTGAAAATGCCTCATGTGCGGTTTCGGCAACTGGGCACGGCGAATATTTTATTCGTTATAATGTGGCAAGTGATATTTGTGCGCGAGTAAAGTACCAAGGTAAAACCATAGACCAAGCAGGTAATGAAGTAATAAACGAGGTGCTTAAACCGATAGGGGGCACCGGCGGTGTTATTATTATTGATACAAAAGGCAATATTAGTCTGCCGTTTAATACTTCAGGCATGTATCGTGCGAGTAAATCGAATACCCAAGCAACCTACGTAGGTATTTTTAGTGACGAATAAACACTATTAGTCACTGGCTGGTGGTTTATATAATAATCCCCTGATTGTTATATTCTTTACAGGATTAACCCCAGCCATTTAATTTGCTACAATCGGGGCTCTTTGACTAATTTTTATAAGGTATGCAGGTGGTAAACCTAGGTCAGTTATTTGGCGAGCTAAAAACGTGCTTAAAAAAAGATCAATTCAGTTTTAAAAAACGTCTTCACGGCGTTAAAAAAATCACCGACGAGGCAAAACTTACCAGTGCGCTTGAAAAAATTGCGGCTGATATTAGTCGTAGTCAAACGCTTCGAGAGCAGCGCTTAGCTGGGCTACCTAAAGTTACTTATCCTGAGCAATTACCGGTTAGTCAAAAAAAAGACACCATTAAAGAGGCCATTGCTAATAATCAAGTGGTGATCATTGCTGGTGAAACTGGCTCAGGCAAAACCACACAAATACCTAAAATGTGTTTAGAGCTAGGCCGAGGCGTTGAGGGCTATATTGGTCATACCCAACCAAGGCGTTTAGCAGCACGCAGCGTTGCCAACCGTATTGCAGAAGAAATGCAATGTGAGCTTGGTCAGCAAGTCGGTTTTAAAATTCGTTTTAGCGACCAGGTATCTAATAACAGTTACATTAAGCTGATGACCGACGGTATTTTATTAGCTGAAATACAACAAGACCGATTTTTAAATCAATACGACACCATTATTATTGATGAAGCGCATGAACGTAGCTTAAACATTGACTTTATTTTAGGTTATCTTAAAAATTTACTCCCAAAACGCCCCGATTTAAAAGTTATTATCACCTCAGCAACTATCGACCCTGAGCGCTTTTCTAAGCATTTTGATGATGCACCTATTATTGAAGTATCAGGAAGAACGTTTCCAGTTGATGTACGCTATAACCCAATTAGTGATATTCAAAAAGAAGATATGGAAGCCGAAGGCGACCAACTACAGGGTATTTTTGATGCGGTAGATGAACTTTGCGCCGAAGGTCCTGGCGATATTCTGATCTTTTTAAATGGTGAGCGAGAAATACGTGATACCGCCGATGCACTAAGCAAGCGTAATTTAAAACACACAGATGTATTACCTTTGTATTCAAGGCTATCGAACGCTGAGCAAAACCGTATTTTTGCGCCGCATTCGCGCCGCCATATTATACTCTCTACCAACGTCGCTGAAACATCGCTAACAGTACCTGGTATTCGTTATGTTATTGACCCGGGTACAGCGCGAATTAGTCGTTATAGTTATCGCACAAAAGTGCAACGTTTACCTATAGAGCCTATTTCGCAAGCCAGTGCTAATCAGCGAATGGGGCGCTGTGGACGTGTTGAAGCGGGTATTTGTATTCGTTTATATTCAGAAGATGACTTTTTATCGCGTCCTGAATTTACTGACCCTGAAATATTGCGTACTAATTTAGCATCAGTTATTTTGCAAATGTTAGCCCTTGGGCTGGGTGATATGGCGCAATTTCCTTTTGTGCAAGCTCCAGATAGCCGAAATATTAATGATGGTTTAACATTGCTTGAAGAGCTACAAGCAGTAAAAGCGGCTAAGCGTCATCAAAAAACCAGCCTAACACAATCTGGGCGAGAGCTAAGTCGTTTGCCGGTTGATCCGCGTTTAGCAAAAATGGTGCTAACTGCACATAAAGTGGGTGCATTGCGTGAGGTGATAGTTATTGTTGCCGCGCTTTCAATTCAAGACCCCCGCGAGCGACCACAAGAAAAACGCCAAGCCGCGAATGAAAAACATGGTCGCTTTGACGATCCAGACTCTGACTTTATTGCCTTTTTAAACCTGTGGAATTATTTAGAAGAGCAGCAAAGTGAGCTGACTAACAGCCAGTTTAGAAAGTTATGTCAAAAAGACTTTTTAGCCTATATGCGTATTCGTGAATGGCAAGATATCGTTTATCAAATCAGCACTGTGTGCAATGAAATGAAAATGAAAGCCACCACTAATGTCGCAGACAGTGAGCTTATTCACAAAGCACTTTTAAGTGGCATGCTCAGTCACATCGGTTTTAAAGACGAAAAGCAGCTATATAAAGGTGCGCGTAATAGCCAATTTCATATTTTTCCAGGCTCAGGCTTATTTAAAAAGAGTCCAAAATGGATGATGTCGGCTGAGTTGGTGGAAACCAGTAAACTCTATGCTCGTATTAATGCCAAAATTGATGTGAACTGGGTAGAACCGTTCGCTCAGCATTTAGTAAAACGCAGCTACACAGAGCCTCATTGGGAGAAAAAGCCCGGTGCGGTGATTGCCTTTGAGCAACAAACTTTGTATGGCTTATTAATTGTTAATAAACGCCGCTGTGTGTACAGCAATATTGACCCAAAAGTAAGCCGTGAGTTGTTTATTCGCACAGCGCTGGTTGAACAAGAGCTGGGGCTCAATGAAGGATTTTTACAATATAACCGCGAATTAATTGAAGATATTCAAGTGCTCGAGAACAAATCTCGTAGGCGCGATATTTTAGTTGATGAACAAACCTTATTTGAGTTTTACGAGAAAAAAATACCGAACGATATTAATAATCGTGCTGCGTTTATTAAGTGGTATAAAACACAAAAACAGCAAGACAAACGCTATCTGCACATGACGCGAGAAGAGCTCATGCAGCATGGTGCAAGTAGCATTACTGAATTTGATTATCCAGATACATGGCAACAAGATAACTTAATGCTGCCGCTTACTTATCATTTTGATCCAGGCCAAGCAGTTGATGGTGTTGCTGTACAAATACCGGTTGCGCTATTAAACCAAGTTCAAGAAAGTGGTTTTGATTGGCATATACCGGCATTTCGTCATGAGCTAATTTGTGGGTTAATTAAGTCATTGCCAAAGTCACTTCGCCGTAACTTTGTCCCTGCGCCTAATTATGCCGACGCGGTTTTAGCGGCCATAGAGCCTCTACAAGGCTCGTTAATCGACTCACTAAGTAATCGGTTATTGCGCATGACTGGCGTGCGAGTCGACCCTGAGGCGTGGGATTTAACAGCCCTTGCTCCTCATTTAAGATTGCAGTTTGAAGTACGTGATGAAAACGACCAACTTCTTGCCCGTGGGCTCGATTTAGCTAAGCTTAAAGCGCAGCTTCAAGGCAAAGTGACAGACACCTTATCTAAAGTGGCCGACAAAGGCATAGAAAAAACCGATTTAATCCAGTGGGATTTTGGTGAGTTACCAACATCGTACGTGAAAAAGCAAGGTCAATACGAAATTAAAGCCTACCCAGCGTTAGTGGATAAAAAATCAACGGCCGCAGTAGAGCTATTCGATAACGAAATAAAAGCGCAATTAGCGCACCAGCAAGGTTTACGTCGTTTAGTACTTTTAAACGTGCCATCACCAATTAAATACCTGCAGCAAAACCTACCAAACAAAGCTAAATTAGGATTGTACTTTAATCCTTTTGGTAAAATTGCCGATTTAATTGATGACTGCATTGCATCAGGCGTTGACAGCCTATTAGTTAAATATGGTGACATTCGTACAAGTGAGGCATTTGAAACGGTTAAAGAGCATATTCGCGGCGAGTTAGGCGATACCGTAGTGGCCATTGCTACACAGGTTGAGCAAGTGCTGAGTATTGCACATGCACTGCATAAAAAAATGAAAGGGCGTGTAGATTTAACCATGATCACCGCTCATGGGGATATTAAGTCTCAGCTAGAATCACTTATTTTTAAAGGCTTTGTCAGTCAACATGGGGCAGACAAACTCGGCGATTTAATTCGTTATTTAAAAGCGATTCAAAAACGCCTAGAAAAACTACCTGTTGACCCAAATCGTGATAGATTATGTGTGTTAGAGCTTGAAAAAGTGTCGCAAGAATATAAAAAACTAACGAATAAAACACCTAAAGGAATGCCACTGCCTACTGATGTTGAGGCTATTTTTTGGATGCAGCAAGAATTACGCGTATCCTTATTTGCACAAACCTTAGGTACGCCTTATCCAATTTCAGCAAAACGTGTGTTAAATGCGATAAAAGAAATTGAATAATCTCTTTATTCTCTATTAAGCTAAGTAAGTTAACAGAGGGACTAACTTGAGAAGGAAATGACATACCTATGTCCTCATTACTAAAACACAAAGCGCGACAGCTGTTAGTGGTTGATGATGAGTATTTCAATTTTGAAATACTCAAAGCAGGGTTAGCATCAACATTTGATTTGAGCTATGCTGACTCAGGTAAAAGTTGTTTAGCATCTGCGATTGCAAATCCGCCCGATATTATTTTGCTTGATGTGTGTATGCCAGGACTCGACGGTTATGATACGTGTCGCATACTTAAACACACGCCAGAGACAAAAAACATTCCGGTGGTCATGATATCTGGACTTGAGTCGGAGCTTGAGCAACAAGCAGGCTTTGACGCAGGGTGCGATGCTTACGTTGTAAAACCTTTTTCTATCGCTGTACTACGAGAAAAAATTAATAATATTGTGTAGAGGGAATTATGTTTACTGAAGATAAGCGAAACTATAGACGTATGCAGGTTAACACGCCAGCGAAGTTAACCTCAATAGAGCCTGTTGCTGGGCTTAGTTACACTGGCACATGCCTTGATTTAAGTGCAACGGGTCTTTCATTACAACTCGATGATTTGTTAGAGCTTAACTCAATTTTATCGGTTGATATTGCATCAACACATCCGAGCATTGCACCGTTAAAAGCCACTGTTAAGGTAATACGTGCCAGCACCGAAGAGGATGGCACGATAACCGCAGGGCTTGAAATTGTAGAGTTTAACTAACTACTTAATTAGTTTTTAGTAAACCTTACAAATAAGCCCTTTAAGGTAAAAACCTTCAGGATAGCTGCCTGCAATAGGGTGGTCAGCTGCTTGATTTAAGCGCTCCATGATCAGTAAATCCTTACCTGCATCAAGGGCTGCATCTGCGACTACTTTTTGAAACAAGTTTTGTTCCATTAAACCAGAGCATGAGAATGTTAGCAAAGTGCCGCCGGGCTTTAATATTTGCATCGCAATCATATTGATGTCCTTGTAACCGCGACACGCCCCAGTTAACTGCGCCTTGTTATCGGCAAATTTAGGCGGGTCCATAACGATCGTATCAAACATCACCCCGTCTTCACGGTATTGGCGTAATAATTTAAAGACATCTTGTTTTACAAAGTCGACTTTATTTAAATCAAGGTTGTTATGCTCAACATTACGCTTTGCTGTATCAAGTGCTGGTTGTGAAACATCAACATTGGTTACATGTTTACAGCCACCGCGCAGGGCATAAAGAGAAAACGTTCCCGTATAACTAAAGCAATTTAATACGGTTTTGTCTTTTGAAAAACGCTCCAGTGCAGCACGGCTATCTCGTTGATCTAAATAAAAGCCAGTTTTATGG